>JBCCRM010000001.1:0-276182 GCA_039513195.1 Pseudomonadota bacterium
CAGGCACACCGTTCTCGGCCTGTTGTAGAACAGCCATGATCTGAGCTTCGCTAAACCGTGACTTCTTCATCTGAATCTCCTCTTCCATCATGGCGAGAAAATTCTACTTCCACATTCTCCTACTTTCAGGGGGGATTACCCTCTATCTCCCGGCACTGTTCGGTCAGCGCGTCACGCTCGGTGACACAGGCCCGCCACTCTGCAATGACAGGTATGACAGGGTCCGCGGGTCCCGCGGCGCCTAGGGCCGTTGCGGGCACTGCGGCGGCTGTCGCGGCGAGCGCGGTGCGGCGGGTGACGTTCGGCTTGTTGGTCATTTCTCGCTCCATTACCGCCGGGCCTAGCGAAAGCAATTCGCACAAATTGGCGCACAAAACCCCGGCGGCGTGGGTCTCTCGCGTCGTCAGGACGTCTGGTATGTGTCTGACAGTAAACAGGAATTTTGGTGAGCGGGGTGGGGATCGAACCCACGACCAGCTGATTAAAAGTCAGCTGCTCTACCGCTGAGCTACCCGCCCTCACCAGGCTTTCCCAAAGCGGAGCCAAAGCCACGCAGCGCGACAGTGGGTAGGCGCATGCTCCCAGGAGGTCAAGCGGTTTAAGCCTCGGCGCTATGGTGTTTCCTCGGCCTGCGGTCTATATCGCCCGCCATGGAAGAGCGGCGCCCCACACCGCCGGGCCCCTTGCCTTTTCGCAAGATGCATGGCCTGGGAAACGATTTCGTCATCCTCGATGCTCGAGGAGTGGCGTGGGCGATGTCGCCTGCGTTGGCGCGGGCCATCGGCGACCGGCATATCGGCGTCGGCTACGATCAACTGGCTCTTGTTCGGGCTGACCCCGAGGAGACGGCGGCGTTGGAGTTCTGGAACGCCGACGGATCCGAGGCTGCCGCCTGCGGAAATGCGACCCGCTGCGTCGCATCCCTTCTTTTCGCCGAGACAGGCGCGCGACGCGTCACCTTGCGCACGGCCGCAGGACGGTTGACCTGCGACGCGCTGCTCGACGGTGCAGTCTCAGCCGATATGGGCCCCGCGCTGTTCGGTTGGGAGGATGTCCCGCTGGCCGAGGCTGTCGATACCGTTTCCCTGCCACTCGACGGGGCACCTGGCGCGGTCTCCATCGGCAATCCGCACTGCGTGTTTTTCGTCGATGATGCCGAGGTTGTAGCTTTGACCGAAATCGGTCCAAGGATGGAGCATCACCCGCTGTTCCCCAAGCGCACCAATGTCGAAATCTGCCAGGTCCTAACCACGAGCCGGTTGCGGATGCGGGTTTGGGAGCGGGGCGGCATGATTACCCGCGCCTGTGGCTCCGGCGCCTGTGCGGCCGTGGTCGCCGGCGTGCGCAAGGGTTTGCTGGAGCGCACGGTGGATGTCGAGCTCGACGGAGGCGTGCTCCACATCCATTGGCGGGAGGACGGCCACGTCGTCATGACCGGCCCGGTCGCCCATGTCTTCGACGGAGTGCTGAGCGCCGATTTCCTGGCGGAGGCGGGGCGATGACCGCCCGCCCGGTGGTGGAGACCTTTGGCTGTCGCCTGAACGCCTACGAAAGCGAGGCCATGGCGGATTTGGCGCAGGGCGCCGGGCTGGGGCCGGCCGTGGTGGTCAACACCTGTGCCGTGACGGCCGAGGCGGTGCGCCAGGCCCGCCAGCGGATCCGGCGCCTACGCCGAGAGAATCCGAATGCCCAGCTTATCGTGACCGGCTGCGCGGCCCAGACCGAGCCGGAGACTTTCGCCGCGATGCCGGAAGTCGACCGGGTGATCGGCAATCTGGAAAAGATGCGCGCCGGTACCTGGGCGGCGCTGGCCGATCCGGGCGCAGAGACCGAGCGGGTGCAGGTCGACGACATCCTCTCCGCCCGCGAGACGGCGGGGCATTTGATCGATGGCTTCGGCACCCGGGCCCGCGCCTATGTGCAGGTGCAAAACGGCTGCGACCACCGCTGTACCTTCTGCATCATCCCCTATGGCCGCGGTCCCTCGCGCTCGGTGCCAGCGGGGGTAGTGGTGGAGCAGATCCGCCGCTTGGTGGAGCGCGGCTATGCGGAGGTGGTACTAACCGGGGTCGACCTGACCGCTTGGGGTGCGGATCTGCCGGGACGCCCGCCGCTTGGCGATTTGGTGCAGCGGATCTTGCGGCTAGTGCCGAGTTTGTCGCGGCTGCGGCTGTCTTCGATCGACTCGGTGGAGGTCGACGAGGCCCTGTTGGATGCCATCGGGGGCGATGTGCGGCTGATGCCGCATCTGCATCTGAGCCTGCAGGCCGGGTCCGATATGATCCTGAAACGTATGAAGCGGCGGCACCTGCGCGACGACGCCATTCGTTTCTGCGATGCGGTGCGCGCTCGTCGGCCAGAAGTGGTCTTCGGCGCCGATTTGATCGCGGGGTTCCCGACGGAAACGGAGGCGATGTTCGCCGACAGCCTCGACTTGGTCGAGGCGTGCGGTCTGACCTGGCTGCATGTCTTTCCCTTCAGCCCCCGGCAGGGCACGCCCGCAGCGCGGATGCCGCAGCTCCCGAAAGTGGCGGTGCGGGGGAGGGCGGCGCAGCTCCGCGCGGTCGGCGCGGCGAGGGTTCGGGCACATTTGGCGGCACAGATCGGTCGACCGCACCGGGTGCTTATGGAACGCCCAACCGGTGGCCGGACAGAGCAATTCGCCGAAGTGATCTTCGCTGAAGCCGGTCCGGTCGGCGTTCTTCGCGAGGCCCAGATTGCGGGGGTCGAAGGGACACGCCTGCTCGCCGCGTGATGGTAGAGGGCAGCCGTTTCACAAATGAGCAACCTAACGGGTGTCGGCAGCGCCCGAGCCGTTGGAAACCGAGGCGAGATAGGCCACCGCATGCAGCGCCGGCGCGCACCGGCCCGCTCCTCGCAAAGGCGATGTCGTCGCCTCCACAGCGCGGTCGCCGTCCTCGCCTTTGACCAGGCGATTGCGGGCCTGGCTCTTTCTTCTTCGATCAAACGCGGTCTCTGCCGCGCAGATCGAGAGCATCGAGCTAAACCGCGGTTCGTAAGCCTCCCCTTCCGTTGCCCCGGCAGCAGGCTTACTCTACACCCAAATCGCGAGCGGGAGCGTCCATGTCCTTTTTCGGCAAGCTAAAGCAGCGGCTCTTTAAGTCTTCGTCGAAGCTGGACGAAGGGTTGGAGGCGCTGGTCGAAGATGGCGGCGAGGTTGTTGAAGAGCCCGTGGCGGTTACGACTGCACCCCAAGGTACCCAGAAGCCGGAACCGGCCGCAGAGATGCCGGGGCCTACGCGGCCTGACCCTCAATCAGCGCGAGACCCGATGCCGGCCCCTTCGACGCAGTCAATTCCGGAGCCTGTTGTAAAAGAGCCGGCGTTTCCGGAACCTCCCGCCGCAGAGCCATTGGCCCCTCACCCTGTTTCCACGGAACGTTCTGCGCCCGAACCCGTGGCGGAGGCCGCACCGAAACAGGCGGGATCGCGATGGCGTCTTTGGGGCCGCGGCGCCGATGTGGCCGAGCCTCCGGGTGCTGCGGCCTCACCGCCGTCGGAGGAGGCCACGCCGCTGCCCGCCTCTGCGCCTGAGCCTGTCACACCGTCGATCCTTGACTCGGAGCCGGAGAAAGATGCGAAACCGGGCTTCTTCGGTCGAATGATGGGTGCGGGGGCGGAGAAGAAGCGCGTGCTCGACGATGCGATGTTGGAGGGGCTTGAGGAGATCCTGATCACTGCCGATATGGGGGTCGACACGGCCCTCAAACTCTCCGCGCGCATCGCGGAGGATCGGTTTGGCCGCCGCGTTGGCACCCGTGAGATTAAGGCTGCGCTATCGACCGAGATCGCGGCCGTGTTGGAGCCAGTCGCGCGGCCGTTGCCGCTCTATGCGAAGCGTCCGCAGGTCGTGCTTGTGGTCGGCGTCAATGGCTCCGGGAAGACGACCACCATAGGGAAGTTAGCGAGCCAGCTTAAATCTGCCGGCAAATCGGTGGTCATCGCGGCCGGCGATACCTTCCGGGCCGCGGCGGTCGAGCAGCTACAGATCTGGGGCGACCGTGCGGGTGTGCCGGTCCTGACCGCGCCGCAGGGCTCGGACCCCGCCTCTCTCGCCTTCGAGGCCATGGAACGGGCGGAAACCGACGGGGCTGATCTTCTTTTGATCGATACGGCCGGGCGGCTGCAGAACCGCGCCGACCTGATGGAGGAACTTGCCAAGATAGTCCGCGTGATCCGAAAGAAGGACCCAGAAGCGCCCCACAACACGGTTCTGGTGCTCGATGCGACCACCGGTCAGAACGCGCTCAGCCAAGTGGAGATCTTTCAGAAGATAGCCGACGTTACCGGTCTTGTGATGACGAAGCTCGACGGCACCGCAAAAGGCGGTGTCTTGGTCGCGCTCGCCGACCGTTTCAATCTGCCGATCCATGCCATCGGCGTGGGCGAGGGGATCGAGGACCTCGACGCCTTCGACCCGGCCGAATTCGCCGCCGCCTTGACCGGGACGGCCGAGTAGGCCGCGCGGCATGCTCGATATCCTCCGCTTCCTCGTCGGACTTGTCGGGCTGCTGATCGCCGCCGCATCGGTGATGATGCTGTTGCCGGCGGACTATCTCGCCCGTCCGCCCTCGGCCGAGCCGCGCTCGATGATGGGATCGGGCTTCGTCAACGACTATCCCGATGTGGCGCCCAGCACCTATTACTGGAGCCGCTATCTGGGCCTGCGCGTCGACGACCCGGAAAACACAACCATCGTGATCTGGAACCACCACACCGAGGCGATGGCGGACGCACCGTCTTGCATGGGCAGCAGCTACTTCCCGCCGCCCTCGATCATGGCGCTGGAGCAGATCGGCAAGACACGGGTCTACTACCTTTGCACCCGGGCGTCGCAGGCAGCCGACCGTCCCTTTTATGCGCTGCAGCGGCGCGAAGAAATCTTGGCATTGGTCGACCGCTTCCGCACCCTCGGCGTCCCGGCAGAGCGGATCTTTCTCGCCGGTCAATCCGGCGGGTCGTGTTCCTCTCTGCTAGCGCTGGCGGCAGCGCCGGAGAAAATGAATGCCGGCATCCTGTTCGCCCCTGCTTGCTACGGGCAGGGCGAAGGTGGCCGCCGCAAACGCCCGAACTTCAAGCCTGAATACCGCGCAATCGACGCCCTGATGACCGAGGCCGAGCGGATCGAAACACTGCTGGTAGCCTTTCGGGGCGACCCCTGGAACGGACCCGACGATCTCGACTATCTGACCGACGCGCACCCGTTCACGATCGAGCTCTTCTCGCCACGGTGCGGGGCAGGGCATGGCGGGGCCTATCATGGCTGCGGGCTCGCCGCCGTTGGTGAAGCCGTCGACGCCTATTTCCGCCAGCGCCTGGCAGGCGACGACCCTTCATGAGCGAGACCATCGTTGCAATGGCCGGCACGCCGGAAGGCGAAGCGCTGGCCTTCGCGCTCGCATTGCTCTCGGCGCTGTCCCACGCGACCTTTGGCGCGATCAATAAGGGCGGCGCCGACCCATTCGTGACCCGCGGCGCCATCAACATAGCCTATGCGACCATGGCCGCACCCTTCGCACTCTTCGTCTTCCCGCTGCCCGGCCAGCAGCTCGTTCCCGTTCTGGTCGCGGTTTACTTCGTTCACCTGCTCTACGAATGGCTGCAGGCGGCCAGCTTCGAGGTCGGCGACTTTACCCTGGTCTACCCAATCGCCCGCGGGACCGGTCCGCTCCTCATCGCCATTATGGCGGTCTTCGTCTTCGGCGAGCATTTGGCGCCGGTGCAGTGGGCGGGCCTGCTCCTGCTCTCGCTTTCGATCATGGGCTTGGCAGTGGCCAACATTCGTGCCCGGAAAATCGACCCGCTCGCCTCGCCGGGCGTGCGCCGTGCGGTGCTGCTCGCGCTGCTGACCGGCGTGATGATCGCGGTCTATACCACAGTCGACGCTTATGGCATTCGGCTGGCGGCGGATCCGTTCACCTTCCTTGCTTGGTTCTTCTTCCTTGGCGGATTTGGCGCGCCGATCTTCGCTGTGATCCGATGGCGCCGCCTGGCCCCCGCCGCCCGGCCAGAAATCGGGGAATTGGTGGCCCGCGGCGTCTTCGGAGCGCTGATCGCCTATCTCAGCTTTGGCGCCGTGATGTTGGCGACCCGCCTGGATAAGGTTGGCGAGGCGGCGGCCTTGCGCGAGACGTCGATCGTTTTCGCGACCGCAATCGGCGTTTTGATCTTTCGCGAGCGTATCGATCTGGCCCGACTTGGGTTGATCGGCCTCATCGTTTTGGGCGCCATGATCGTTGAGTTCGGCTGACCTGCAGCGCGGGTACGGCGACTGCGTCATACGGTCCGGATCCGCGGGGATGACTTGGGCCGGCGGCGCTCCTATCACTGCATCATGTCAGACAGATCCATCCATCCACTCGCGAAATTGGCGCTCGAGATCGGGCCGCTTGCCGTGTTCTTCGTAGCCTTCCGCTACGGGCGCGAAATTCTGGAGACCCCGGCACTTTTCTCCGGCCTCGCGATGGCCACGGGACCCGAGGCGCTGGAGGGGCAGGGTGGCCCGCTTTTCGTAGCGACGGCGACCTTCATGCTCGCCATTGCGCTGTCTCTCGGGATCTCCTGGAGCCTGACCCGCAGTCTCCCGCGCATGGCGCTGGTGACCGGCGTGGTGGTGGCGGTATTCGGGGGCCTTACGATCTGGTTGCAGGATGAAACCTTCATCAAGATGAAGCCCACCATCGTCAACAGTGTCTTCGCGCTCGCGCTCGGCATCGGGTTGCTGCAGGGGCGCAGCTACATCAAGTACTTGATCGGCGAAACGCTGCCGATGGACGATGTGGGTTGGATGATCCTGACGCAGCGTTGGGTGTGGTTTTTCCTCGGCATGGCGCTGTTGAACGAGGCGGTTTGGCGGACGCAATCCACCGACCTCTGGGTGTCGTTGAAGACCTTCGCCTACACCCCACTCACCATCGTCTTCATGCTCTGCCAGTGGCCCCTGCTGCAACGCCACATGCTGGAGACGGAGGGCGACTGACCCCTCAATTGCCGTTGCGCGATTGACAAACGGGACGCCGCCGTCAGGTTCATCGTGATGCTTTCCAGACTTTTCGAAGACGCGTTCGACCCGTTTTCCCCGGGCGAAGGACCGCCCCCCGATCGCCTCGGCCCATTCATGCGCTGGATGCTCTCCGGCAGTGGGCGGGCGGTCTGGGCTCTGTTGGTGGTGTCGCTCTTCCTTGGGTTGGCCGAGGGCGTTGCAGCGCTTCTCGTCGGCTGGCTGGTCGACCAGGTCGCGCGCGGCGATCCGGCCACGGTGTGGTCGCAGAATGGTGGTGCGATCCTTCTGGTCTTGGCTTTCTTCCTCGCGGTCCGGCCGGGGCTGATGGTCCTCTCCAGCGGGCTGGTCAGCCGCTGCCTGGGGCCGGGTCTGTTCCACCTCGGGGTCTGGCGGTTGCACAGGCATACGCTTGGCCAGGCGCTCGGCTTTTTCGAGGAGGATTTTGCCGGGCGCATCAGTCAGAAGCAGCTCCAGACTTCGACCGAACTGGCCAGCGCCGTCACCGAGTTTCTCAACGCCATCGCCTATGGCGCCGCGGCCGTGCTGGGCGCGGCCCTCGTGCTCGGTGCGGCGGATGTGGCGCTGTTGGCCGTTTTAGCGGTCTGGTTCGGCGCCTTTGGCGTTACCGTCACCCGATTTCTCCCGCGCATTCGCGAGGCATCGCGTCTCAGGGCCGAGCGGCGGGCCAGTCTAAGCGGCCAAATCGTCGATAGCCTCAGCCATATGCAGACGGTGACCCTGTTCGCCCATGCGAAGTTGGAGGAACAGGCGGCGCGCGACGCGCTCGGTCGCTATCGCGAGGCGGCCCTCGGTTTCGGGCGGCTGGTTTGGACCTTTCGGTCGATCCTGGCCGTTCTTGCAGGCGCTCTACCGGCAGCGATGCTTGGTCTTGCGATTTGGCTTTGGACCGAAGGGGCGGCGAGCGCGGGCACCATTGCCATCGCCGGGCTGATCGGCACGCGTCTCAGTCAGATGAGCGGCTGGATCTCGTTCACGGCCATGACGATTTTCTCCAATATAGGCACGGTCGAGGATGGGATGCGCAGCCTCTCGCCACCGCACCGGATCACCGACCGGCCGGGCGCGACCGATCCTGGCGTCGTGACCGGGGCGATCGCGTTTCGCGATGTTCATTTCCGCTATGGCCGGCCGGATGGCGGAGGATTGGACGGTTTGGACTTCGCGATCGCGCCAGGCGAGAAGGTTGCCCTGGTCGGTCCTTCAGGGGCGGGCAAGTCGACGGCCATTGCTTTGCTGGTCCGGCTTCATGACGTCGAGGCGGGCGCTATCACGCTCGACGGCACCGATATCCGGGATCTTACCCAAGACAGCCTGCGCCGTCAGATTGCGACTGTGACCCAAGAGGCAGCCATGTTCAACCGATCGGCCGTCGCCAACATCCTTTACGGTCGGCCTGATGCGGGGCCGGAGGCGGCCATAGAGGCGGCGAAGCGGGCCGTAGCCCACGACTTCATCGCGGCGCTGCGAGACTACCGCGGCCGGCAGGGCTATGACGCCCATCTGGGGGAACGGGGCATCAGGCTCTCCGGCGGGCAACGTCAGAGGATCGCGCTCGCTCGGGCGATCCTCAAAGACGCGCCTATCCTGGTGCTGGACGAGGCCACATCGGCGCTCGACAGTGAGGTCGAGGCGGAGATCCAGGCGGCGCTCGATGAGCTGATGGATGGCAAGACAGTGATCGCCATCGCCCATCGTCTTTCGACAATACAGCGTATGGACCGCATCTTGGTGATGCGAGGCGGCCGCGTCATCGAAACCGGCGCGCATCAGGACTTGCTGTCCAGCGGTGGGCTCTATGCCCGGCTGTGGCAACGCCAATCGGGCGGTTTCATCGGATTGGACGCGGCCTAGGGCCTCTCGAGCGGGGCCGGCCAGCCGGTCGCGGGATCTGTCATGGGGCGGCGGTTCACACAGCTCCCCGTGCCACCCGGCAGGCCGCGCCACCCCTTAGGTGGTTTTGGCAAGCCGTGACAACGACTTCGACGGGGTTGCCATCAAGGCCTGATCTGCGAGCGCCTCCGCATAATCGGCGGTGGCGTCGTCGTCGGGATGAGCATCGGCGCTCCCCTGCTCGCCATCTGCACGGGTCGAGAAGGTCATCACCAACGCGCTCAGCGACCTCGCCCGGCCCTCCAAGCTCTGAGCTGTACCCTGGCTTTCCTCTGCGAGTGTCGCTACCTGCTGGGTCATGGTATCCATCTCGCCGATGGCACTGTTGATCTCCTCGACACCATTGGCCTGCTCGGCGCAGGCATGCGCGATCCCGCCCATGGTCTCGGCGGCGCTGCGCACACTGGATAGGATATCGCTCAGGGCTGTGTCCGTCGCTTCGACCAAGCGGTCCCCTTCGGCCACATGCTGACCGCTTTGATCGATCAGGGTCTTGATGTTCTTGGCAGCCTCGCTCGAGCGTTGCGCAAGGCGTCCGACCTCCGAGGCAACCACCGCGAAGCCCTTACCGGCTTCGCCTGCGCGCGCCGCCTCGACCGCCGCGTTGAGAGCGAGCAGGTTGGTTTGCGACGCGATCGCATCGATTACCTGCAAGATCTCGTTGATCTGCTTTGCGCTGTCGCGGATGTCGCCCATTGCCCGCACCGTATCTGCAACCACCGAGCGACCGCGTTCTGCCTGTTCGGTTGCGCCGTTCGCGAGGTCGCTCGCTTTGCTCGCATTCTCTGCGTTCTCGCGGACTGTTGCCGACATCTCCTCCATCGCTGCAGAGGTTTGCTCGATCGACGCAGCCTGCGTCTCGGCCCGGCTGGAGAGTTCGCTCGATCCGGAGGCGACATCGTTGCCGGTCTGCGTAATTGCCGCCGCCGCTTGCTTCACTTCGGTAACGAGCCTGTCGAGCGATCCGACCGCATCCCCTACCTGATCTGCGATGGTACCCAGCTGACCGGGGAAGTGCTCGTTGAAAGTTACCCGCAGATTGCCCCGCGCCATCTCCGAAAAGACCCGCTGCATCTCGCCTAGGAAAGTCTCTACGTCGATCGCTAGCGAGTTCACTCCGTTGGCAACCAGCTTCAGGAAGTCGTTCTCCATGGTGATGTCGAGGCGGGCGCTGAAATCGCCGGAGGCGATGCCGCCCAAAAGATCGGCGACCTGTTCTTCGGCTGCGTTCTGCTCGGTCCGGTCAGTCCACTGGATCATCGCACCCATGCGCGTGCCGCCATCGTCGATGATCGGGGTGACGTTCAGCGCGGCAATCCGGTCCCCAATCCTCAGTTCCGTTGAGTGGCTCTCCGCAAGGCCCGAGACCATTTCGCCTTGATTGCTGGGATCGATACCGAAGATATCGAAGTTGCGGCCCACGATGCTTTCGACGGTGAAGCCCGGGATGCGCTCTTGCCAATAGCTCTCAAGCGTGCTCAGCGTCTGGAACATTGCAGGATTTGCGTAGGTGATGGTGAGGTCTGTATCCACGATGATCATGGCCGACGATGTGTTTTCCAATGCCGCCCGCATGGTGGCCATTTCATCGACTTTTGTCTGGATCGCGGAGAGAGAGCGGGCGAGCGCGCCCAATTCGTCGCGACGGTCGGTCATCGGAAGCGGCACGCGTTCGCCTGCGAGGATCCGGGAAACGCAAGTCGATAATTGGTCGAGTGGCCGGAAGAGGACACTGCGCAGATAGAAATATGCGGCGATAGCGAGGACTAGGCCGATGGCGGAGGTCATGACGATCTCGCTGGACGCTGTTGTTCTTACAGCCTCGCGAGCGGCTTCTACCGATCGGGAAAAGGCAAGCGTGCCGATCACACCCCCACCTGGCTCGGAGCGAAGCGGCACGGCGATCACATGGTTTGCTGTGTCAACTGCCTGCTCGCCGCTCGCCAGGGCCTGTTCAGCCGCTTCGGCAAGGGCGTCGGCGATGCCGGTATCGTCGCCCGCGCTGTGGAGGACTGTGCCCGCGGCGCTGAAGGCCTTTGCCGCGGTGAGCTCGGCGCCGCCTGCTTCGAAGGCATCCGCTAAGGATCTTTCGATTGCGTCGGGCCGCCCGGACTGCATGGCGCCTGCGATGTTTTTCGCCAGGAGATTACCGAGTGCCTTGGCATGGCGGAGGTCCGAGGTCGTGGCTTCCTTCCACACCGAGTCGGTCGCGGCATAAAGGCCTGCTGAAACGGTGAGCCCTATGGATGCGACGAGCATCATTATAACGCGCCGTTGCAGCGTGAAGATGGTGGCGACTTTGGGTGAATTGGCCGGTTTTTGTGGCAGCATGCTGAGGTCCTCAGATGGCGGATGCGGGTACGGTCGCAGGCGTCAATTCGGCATTTGGACAGTCGTGCCGAAGGCCGCATCATCGATGGTCGTTAAGATTGCCGCGGGCGAGATACCCCCGTGAAGCTTCGGCGGTTCGGCAGCTGCCATCTCGGAGCAGACGGTGTTTGCCGTTCCCGCGACCGCTGCGCCGCTGCTGCCTTCTTCAGCGGTGCTCAGGGCACCGGGCGCGCTGATCGATACTGGTACCCGGGCGACTTTCCGCGACGCTCCACCGCACACCCTCGATCCGACATTGCTTGCAGTACACTGCGCAGCCTGCGAGACAGCTGTCGGAAACCTCGAAAACGAGGTGGCAGGCGTTGGCATGGTGGCGCTCTCCCGATTTTAGTATCCAGCCTCGACGCCCTCATCGCGTGTTGGCGAGACGGTTGCGTTGCGCCGGGAATAGGGCGCCGCGATGTAGGAAGCGTTAAGTGTCCGCGGCGATGCGTCGGAGTGCCGGCATAGTCTGTGAGACTGGGAACGTCTGGCGATATCTGCCTAGAACAGCTGGATTTTCGGCTTTTCCTCTTCCGCGCTGCGATCTGGGAAATGGGTCCGGTGCACGCTGCGCTGAGCCTTAGAGTGGCAGAGGTCCCAAAGCGTCGTCTCTAGGTCCTCGGCTGTTGTCCCAGTCTCACCGGAAAGGTGGTCGGCAAGCGCGTCGATCCCTTCCTGAACCAGCTCGTGGTACTGACGCATGATGTCGTGCATCTGCAGGATTTTGCCCACATCCAAGAGCTGATCCTCGATATGGTCAATCAGCTCTGCCGTCTGTTTCTGATCGAGCTCGGCCCCTTGACCGTCCCTCGGCGCGAACCGGCGCAAGCCGGCCAGTGCGTCGGTCAAAGCTTCCGATGAATGTTCGCCCGAGTTCTGCAGGGTCTGGTCGATCTCGGCCACATGCGTGGCGAGAAGCCTGCAAAGCTTGCTGAGCGCGATGTTTGGGTCCGGGCCGGAGCCATTCGATTTGGTGGTCATTTAGGGGCTTCGCTCCCTTCCTCGGGATACTGTCGGCTCACCGAAACACGCATTGCGGCATCCGCCGAGGATTGATCAGGGCAGGATCTGTTCGAGCACTTGCATCAGACTGTCGTTGTCGACGGGTTTCACGATCCAGCCGGTGGCACCCGCGGACTTCGCCTCCTCTCGGAGCGTGTCCTTCGACTCTGTGGTAAGCATCAGTATCGGCGTAAATCGATACCGGGGCATTTTTCGGATTTCTTGGATCAGTTCGATCCCATTCATGCCGGGCATGTTGAGATCGGTGATGATGACCTGCGGTTTGCAGCCGCTCTTGAGCTTGTCGCGCGCATCCTCACCACTTAGGGATTTTTCGACTGCAAACTTATTGCGGGTCAAAATCTCCTCGATGCTGGCTAGCATCGTTGGTGAATCGTCGACGATAAGGATGGGTTTCATGGAGTGTCCTAGGTCAACTATTCGGCTGTTTGGCAGGCCGGGCCACCGTCAGAGCCTCGGCGGCCACGCCTTCTGTACCCTGCAGGTCGATCGCGATGTCGAAGGCAAGGAGCGTTTGAAGGACAGCAGTGTGCAGATGGGTGACCGCGTCGAGCACAACGCGTTTACCCCCCTCGTCGCGCAGCCAATCCGTGAGGTCCTGCGCCTCGTCCGCGGGGCAGCTGCCGCTCAGCACCGCGGTATCCCCATCAATGTGCATGGGCATGCGCCATCTCCTCCGGGTTGAGCACCAACAGCACCCGACCGTCGCCCATCAGAGACGTCCCGACAAAGCCGGGCAGGCCGGACACCACCCCCTCGAGCGGTTTCACGATCGTCTCCATCCGTTCTTGGAGATCATCGACGACGAAACCGAATAATTGGTTGCCCGATGCGGTCACGACGACAGCGTCGGGCCCTTCCGCCCTCTTCGCAGCGCCTTTGGCACCGTTGAAGATCCGCTGCAGCCTGATCAAGGGCACGATTTCGCCGCGAAGCACGATCACCTCGCGCCCTTGGACTAGTTTCACCTCGTCCGGCATGACTCGCACCATCTGGAAGATCATGTCCATCGGAATGCCGTAGAGGGCGGACCCGACCTTCACCACCACCAAGCGACTGATCGCCATGGAGAGCGGCAGGGATAAGCGGACCGTGGTACCCTTTCCTTCGTCCGAGGTGACCTGAAGCTTGCCACCCATGCCTCGTATGGTGGTCACGGCCACGTCCATGCCGACGCCGCGACCGCTGAGGTCGGTGACATCCGTGTTTGTGGAAAAGCCTGGCCGGAAGATCAACTCGACCACGGCCTCATCGCTCATGGTGGTGGCTTCCTCCGCCGTGATTAGACCCCGCTCCAGCGCCTTGCGCTTGACCTTTTCGCGATTAACGCCGCGCCCATCATCGGCGACCTTGACGATGATTTGGTCCGCCTCGCTATGCGCAGAGATTTTCAGGTGCCCCACATCGTTCTTGCCGAAAGCGCCGCGCTCCTCCGGGGTCTCGAGCCCGTGGTCCAGCGCGTTGCGGATGATGTGGATCATCGGGTCGCCGAGGCTTTCGACGATCGACTTGTCGACCTGCGTGTCGCCCCCGACAATGTCCAGGCGGACTTTTTTGCCAAGCTTTTTGGTGACATCTCGGACCAGCCGGGGAAACCGGTCGAAGACATCGGAGATCGGCATCATTCTCAGCTGCAGCATCTCGGTCTGCATCTCGTGGGCCAACCGATCGACCACGGTGTATTGCGATGTGATCTCGCGAGATAGATCGGGCACATCGAATTCCGTCTCTGCCTGCTGGGCCAGATAGGGAAGCGCATTCTTGGCCACCACGAGTTCGCCGATCAGGTTCATCAGGCTGTCGAGGCGCGATTCCTCAATCCGGATCATCGATCGGCTGCCGCCCGGTTGGCCGGCTTTCTTGGTTTTGTTGCCCTCGCCTGTGCCGCCTGCGGTGTCGTTTCTCTCCGGCGCGGACGCGGCACTCCCGCCCGAGGCCGTCTGCGCGGCCGGTTTGGCGACGGTCGACGGTGCGGGCGACGGCGTCCCGGTCGCCGCTGCGGGCTTCTCGGCCACGGCCGGGATCGGGGCCGTCTCCGGGGCCGACATCGGCGCCGCGGGCACCTCGGCGAACAAGGCCTCGGCCTCCCGGACCGCCGCCGCGACCTGACGGGTATCGCCGGAGGCAAGTGCGTCGTCGATCAGTTGCGGCAACGCGTCCGCAACGGCGCGGAGCGGGGGCACGGATCGTGCGACATTCCCCAGCGCCTTGCTTATCGATGCCAGCCGGCCGGCATCGCCCTCTTTAGAGAGATCGATGCCCGCGACCATCGTCGCCTGATGCTTGATGAGATCTTGGGCAAGCCTTTGACGGATCGCCGGCAGCGCCTTGCCGGTCTCTCGCTGCTCGAGGCTTGCGGGTGTTGCCGCCTCTTCTAGATCCGAGAGACTATCGATAGTCGACAGCTCGATCTGGTTCGACACGTAGCGGAAGAGATGGGCGATTTCGGTCCTAGGTGCCGTACTTACGCCGACGAAGACGAGGTTGCAGGCATAGGGGTCGAACTCTTCGATGCCGGGCCATGGCTCCCGCAGGACCATTTCCCAAGCGATCATCTCTGGCAGCTTGCTCCAGGTCAGGAGCGGATCGTCGCCGGTGAAGAAGCAGTCCGCTTCTGGCGTATAGCGGATGGCCGTCAACGGCGCGTCGTCCGGCGAGGCCTCGGCAACGGAGCCGCAAATCTCCGTCGCTCGCGGCTCCAGGCAGGCGAGAAATGCGGCAGCGTCGCCGCTCTCCCCGCTCTCTGCCACTCCGTCCTCTGCCGCGCTGCCGCTTCGCGCCATGGCGTGGATGCGGTCCGACAGGCCGTGGGAGACATCCGCGGCATCGGCCGGGAGCTCACCTGCATCCTCCAGAGCATCGATCCAGCCGATCAGAACGTCGCTCGCTTCCAATAGCCGGTCGATCGCATCGGAAGACAATGGCTCGCCGCTATCGCGATGCTCGTCCAGCAGGTCTTCGGCCGAGTGGGTGAGCCCGGTGAAGGGCGGCATGTCAAAGATGCCTGAGGAGCCCTTCAGCGTATGCATCGCCCGGAAAAGCTCCTCGATCACGCTGGTGTCGGTGGGCGCATCCTCGAGCAACAGCAGATTTTCCACCACGGTCTTGATCAGGTCGCGGGCCTCGGGGATGAAGCTTTGCAGCAGGTTGCTCATGACAGGTCTCCGCGGCCGCTGAGGAGGTGGACGATCTCCAGAACGGTTTCCGGTTGAGGCGGCTTCGACATGTGGAAATTCGCACCCACGGCGATAGCATCCGCGATGTCGTGGTCGTCCTGCTCGGTCGTCAGCATCGCGACCGGCATTTGCACGGCCGAGCTGTTCGCGCGAAGCTGCTTGACCATTTCGAGGCCGTTCATCTGTGGCATGTTCAGATCTGCGAGCACCATATCGGGGCGGTCGAGCAGGGCGCGCTCCAGCCCCTCGGCACCGTTGATCGCCGCGGAGACCCGATAGCCCGCATCGGTCAGCAGGCGCTCAAGATAGGCGCGAATGGTCAAGGCATCGTCGACCAGCAGGATATGGGGCATGTCCTGCGGCGGTGCATGGGTGGTTTCGGGAGCGCTCATTCGATCGTGCCTCTCATTCTTGTCGGCGGCGGTAGAGCATCAGATCGCCGTGGCGGCGCGGCTCGAACACCGTTGAGATCCGGCTCATGCTCTCGGAATGACCCAGGAAGATGTACCCGCCCGGCCTCATACAATCGTAGAGGTTGGCCACTGCGGATTTTCGTCCTGCATCGTCAAAGTAAATCAGCAAGTTACGACAAAAAATTATATCGACATCCTTGAATTTCCGAATGCTTGCAGGGTCCAAAATGTTCGCAGTACTCAGGCCAACAGCATCAACGATATCTGGGCTAAGCTGATAGGTCTCGTTACGATTGTTATAGTTAAAGTATTTTTTCTTCGCTGTGTCGGGCAATCGGGAGACTGAGCGGCTCGAATAGCTCGCGCGCCGCGCCGCCTTCAATGCATTTGTGTCGATGTCACTGCCCATGATCTCGACATCGATGTCTTGGATGCCGGGCCAGTTCTCCAACAAGTAAATCGCGAGGGAGAAGGGCTCCTCGCCGGTGGCGCAGGGCATGCACCAGATCTTGATTGGCAAGCCCGCACGGCGCCGCGTCATGATCTCCGGAAGGGCATGCGCAACCATGCTCTCGAACTGATAGGCTTCGCGATAGAAATAGGTCTCGTTGACAGTGAAGAGATTGATCACCTCTTGCATCGACGCGCCGCCAGGATCGGTCTTCAACCGCAACAGAAAGTCTCGGAAAGACTTCGCCCCATGGCGCTCCACCGCACGCTCTAGCCGACGACGGATGAGATCCTGCCGTTGATCGGGTAGGACAATCCCGGTTTGACGGTGGAAAAACTCGGCAAAGCGGGCGATGTCCGCATTGCTGACCGTCTCCGGCTGGCTCGGTATCTCTAGGACGCTGCCCACCGCTCGGTTCCTCCAGTTTCCGGTCGGCTCAGCGCCGTGCGTCGTCAGCAAGACGATCCATCGCAAAGCCGACTGCGAACGCCAGGGACGGCGGCAATCCGGGCCGATCCTGGAGCGCTTCCAGTTCAGACAGGGCACGGGGATCGTCCAGTTCGACCAGTGCCTCGACGGCGCAGGCGATCACATTCTCTTCGCTCTCTTGCGCCAAGACCTCAGAGAGGAGCGGCAAGGCCGCCTCTGCACCCAGCCGCGGTACGACGCTCATCGCTTGAATGCGGACATCCACGTCGGGGTCGGTGAGGGCACCCCGCAACGCCTCAACCGCCGGTGCGCCGACGGCTTGTAGGCACTCCGTCGCCTTGTTGCGGAGAACCGCATCATGGTTGGCGAGATAGGGGGTGAGCAGACCGAGTGTGTCTGCTGTTTCGAGGCGCAATGCCTCTGAAAAAATCAGGTCGAGATTGGCGCTACTGGTCTCCTGCGTCAAAGCCTCGGCCAACAATCCCTTGCCGGCGCCGGTGTCGATTGCGGATCGGATCGCCTCGCGCCGCGTCGCGGCATCAGCGGATCGTAGATCCGACTCAACCGTTGCTTCGTCTGCCGATTTGCGGCGGGTGCTGGTGGCACGTTTCGGTTTAACAAGGGCCATTGCTGCTCTCCCGTTTCTTTTGCCGCCTAGCGCTGCGCGCCGTGTGCGGTAACCGGTGCGACCAGATCGATGATCGCGGGGCCGATTTCCGAGCTATCGAGGATCGCGCTGGCGCCGCCGCGTTCGATCAGGCGACGCGGCATCCCGAAGACGACGCAGGACGTTTCAGACTCGGCGATGACCGGACGGTTGCGGCCGCGCAATTGACTGAACGCCTCGGCGCCGTCCCAGCCCATGCCGGTGAGAAGGGTGCCAAACAGCCGCTCTGATGGAATGTTGGCGAGCGCGCTTTCGACCATCCTGTCGACCGATGGCCGCCAGAGGGCGCCCTCCCTCGGCGGTACAGGTGCAATGAAATGACGGCCGCCGCTGCGGCTGACCACGCAATCCGCATCGCCGCGGCCGATGTAACAGTGGCCGGGCGCCAGTTCCGTCCGCTGCTGCGTCTCCATCACCGGGATCGCGACCTCCTTAGCCAAACGGCGAGCGAAGACCTTGGTAAAGGTGGCGGGCATGTGCTGGGCAACGATCACCGCGGCCGGAAAATCTGTGGGCAAATGTTCCAAGATCTCTTGCAAGCACCGAGGGCCACCGGTCGAGGAGCCGATCAACACCACTGGAAAGTTGCTTCGCGCAGGACTTCTGGGGCGCGGCCCCGGTGGAGCCTCGCCGATGGTACGATCTGGCCGGGCGGGTTTCGGGCGGCTGCGCCGCCGGGGGCTGACGCGTGCCAACAACGCGGCCTCCACCTTTGCCAGCAGCTCGGCGGTGACGGCGGCCATGTTCCTTGAGTGGCTGCCGTCGGGCTTACAGAGGATGTCCACAGCGCCGAGATCAAGGGCGGAGAGGGCGGCCTCGGCGCCTTCGGTCATGAGGGAGGAGACCATGATGACCGGCAGCGGGCGCTTCTCAAGCAACGCCTGGAGGCATTCGAGCCCGCCCATTTCAGGCATGTTGACGTCCAACGTCACGAGATCTGGCATGACCCGCTCAGCCTGGACCAGGCCGTCGCGCCCATTCCGGGCGATTGCAACGCTGTAGCCGGCCTGTTCAAAGATTTCGCGCAATTGCTTTCGGACGATAGCGGAATCGTCGATAATCAAGATCTTCTTCACGCCATCACCCGCTGGCCGCGGAAGCAAGATCTTCATCGGCTGCCGCCACAGGCTCCTCTTCCAAGTCGCGGCTTAAGAGCATCTCCGAACTGATCAGCATGATCATCCGTCCGCTGTCATCGAGGCTAATCACTTCTTTCACCATTGCCGAAGCGGCGCCCTCGATGTCCAAGGCCGGGCGCAAAGCACTGCGGGGCGCCCGCAGGACTTCCGACACTGCGTCAACGACAAATCCGGTTGGCATATCCCCGACCGAGAGGACGAGGATCTGCTCTGCCTTCTCACTGTCCCGGGGAGGCAGTGACAGTTTCGTGCGCAGGTTGATGACTGGCAGCACGGTACCGCGGAGATTGATCACGCCGCGCACATAGGGTGGCGCCTTGGGCAGCCTGGTCATCCGATCGGGTACGCCGATGATCTCCTGCACCGCTGCGATCGGTACCGCAAACTCCTGACCGTCCAACTGGTAGATCACAACCTCCAGCGCAGCTTCGGTGGCGTCGGTCTCATCGGTCATGGCGGTCTCCGGGGACTGGTCCTGAGCATGCTCCGTCGACAGGTCGGAGAGATTGACGAGCTTCAGCAGGCGTTTGGGCGAGAGGAGCGGGATCAGACGGGCCCCGGACTGGAGCCGGCAGACGCCATCGACGAGGCGGGCTGTGTCGATCCGCTCGACTATGTCCGCGCTGTCGGTGATCACGGCCTCCGGTACGCTCAGCACCTCGCGGATGCCATCCGCGATCAGGCCGAAAACCGGGGCATCGGGTGTCCCGTTGTTGCGAAGGATAATGATCTCACGATCTTCGATTGGATTCTCGGGCGTTACGTTCAACAGCCCGTTCAGATCGACGAGCGGCAATAGCGTGTCTCGCAGGGTGATGATGCCGGTGATATGCGGCCTCGGCGTCGTCAGCGGCACGATCTTGGAGGGAACCCTGACGACCTCCTGGACTTCCTCGATCGGCAGGGCAAATTCCTCGCCCCCGAGGGTGAAGCCCACCAGCTTCCTTTCCCGAGCTTGCGGCTCGTCGCTCCGGTCGTTGCGCAGGGTCCGGTTGGACGGTGCCGGCGGTGGCCGCAGATTTCGCTCCTGCGGCTTGAATTCCCGCCGCATCAGGCGATCGATGCTGAGAATGCCGAAGATGTCCGGTGCATCGCCCAACCGTATCAGGCCGTCTACGACTTCCTCGCCCTCGTCGTAGGAGCTTGCCAAAGCGTCGAGCGTGTCAATCTGGTTTGGCTCGACCACCGCGACCGGGTGAATGCGATCGGCCCGCAGACCGATCAACGACCCCTCGCCGCATACCAGAATGCGGGAGCTGTCTTCTTCCGGTTCGCCGGCCACGGCCAAAGCCGTGCGCAGGTCGACGATCGGCAGCACCGACCCGCGAAGATTGGCCAAACCGGACAGCACGCTTGGGCTGTTCGGGATTTCGACGATCTCGGGAATGTGAATGATTTCGCGGACATCGACGAGGCCGAGCGCGAGATTATGCTCGCCCACTGAAAAGGGAAGAAACTGGTGCTCGAGCGACGCCTCCGCCAGGCGACCGATATCGGATGAACCGGATGGATCTGTCATGTTACAGGCTGCTCCAATGCCAGCACTTCGCCTCGGATAGGGAAACAAGCGAACATGGGCGCCTTTCTCGACTTGGCGTGGGGCTGGTTGCTGGGGACATCCCGACGGGACGACCTCACCTTTGCCAACAATCTTGAACGCGGGGTGAACGGGAGGGCGCCGATCCTAAGCGGAGGGGCGCGCTCCCGGTCACCCCGGGGGCCTAAGCCACCGCCTGTTTTGACTCAGACTTTCCGCAGTTCTGCTCCAGCCAGGCAGACATGTCGGCGCGCGACATCGGTTTCGCGATCCCGTAGCCCTGCCCAGCGTGACAGCCCATGCCTCGCAGCATTTCGAGTTGGTCGCTGTCTTCGATCCCCTCAGCCAGAGCCTCCAGGCCGAGCCGGTTCGTAAGGAGCAAAGTGCTTTCGACGATCAGCTTGCTGTCGTCATTGGTAAGCAGATCCTTGACCAGCGACCGATCCAGCTTGACGGTGTCGACATCCAGCGTGATCAGAGTAGAGATCGACGCGTAGCCGGTCCCGAAATCGTCCAGCTCCATGTGGAAGCCGCTCTGCTTCAGCTGCTTCAGCGTCTGGAGAGCGATGTCTTCCTCGTCCTCGATCAGGACGTTTTCCAAGATTTCAATCGACACGGCGGCACTGGTCAGCCCGTACTTCTCAAGCTGAATCTGCAGGCGGTCTACGAATTCGACGTCGCGCAGCGCAAAGCCAGAGGCGTTTAGGGAGAGCCGCAATCCGCCGAAGCCCATATCTCGCCATGCGGCCAGAGCCTCGAATGCCTTGACCATGATGATATCGTCAATCGTTGGCAGGAGACCGGTTTCCTCGGCGATGCCCAAGAACATGCCCGGCGGCACCAGGCCCCGCTTTGGATGGCGCCAGCGTGCCAGTACCTCGAAGCCGGTGACCCGTGCGTCCTCCAGCAGAATCTGCGGCTGAAAGAACGGCTCGATCTCGTCTCCTTGGATCGCTGCCTGAAGCTCGCCATAGACCTGGGTCCTGTTCTCCAGGAGCTTCCGCATCTCGGGGTCGTAGACGCGGACAAAGACATTCTGGGGCGTTTCTGGGTGGTACATCGCCACCTGGGCATCCATCAGCATCTTGTCCGGGTCGATCAACTCGGGATCGCCGAAGACGACGCCGAGGCGCACCGAAATCTTAAACTCGCCCGCATCCATTGGGACGGAGATTTGTAGTGCTTCGTGGAGTTGGTCGGCCTTTGCGACCAGCGCTTCTTGTGACGCGAGCTCAGTGAAGATAACTGCGAACTCGCGGCTGTCCGTGCGACAGATCACCTGATCCTCCGGCAGGTTCTCCATCAGCGTAACGCAGAGTTCTTGGATCACCTCGGAGGCCGCGGCGGGCCCATGGATGTTGTTGAGCTCTCGAAACTGCTCCAGCTCAACGAGGATCAGCCCGGCGCGATGCTCCTCCGTCTGCTTGCGCAGGGCGGATTGCAGCAAAACCGAGAATTTTCGCCGATTGGGAAGGCCGGTAGCGAGGTCGTGATTGAGCCGGTGCTCGGCCATCGTATTGGCTTCCACCAGGTTTTGCTCCCGGTGTTTCACGGCGGTCACATCGGTCAGTGTGGCAACCTTGAACGTCTCACCGCGCGCCTCGATGCGCAGGGTGGTGACTAGGTACCATTCCTGCCGGCCGTTCTTGTCGTTGAGCATGATGACGTCGTCGTCACTGACCTCTGTCGTGGCGGTGACGGCGGCCGGCTTGCGGGTGCCTTCGTCGATCTGCTCGACCTGGCTGAGGATCCAGTCGCTCACATGTTCTGCGGGCACCGTCCCCTGCGCTTCGGTGCGCAGCTTCATCGCATCGTTCATCCAAACGACCCGGCCCGACTTATCGATCATCATGATCAAGTCGTTGGTACAAGCAGGAATTTGAGCAACGATCTCCTGAAAATTCTCGGCCGACAGCGCTTTGCGCTTGGGCAGTCTCGGAGAGGCCCCGCCACCGTTCTTGGTCCGGCGGACGGTCCGTTCCTCTGGGCCTTTCCCGCTGTCCTCGGCCATGGGCGCTGCTCCTCTTGCAGTTTCGGGATCGTTGGAGCGGAGGAGTGCCCGGAAATAGAAAACAAATCCTCAAGCAAAACGGGAACGCGCGCGAAGAAGGCGCGCCCCCGGTTGGTCAGACGTCTCAAGCCTCCACAAAAGAGATCGAGCAGCCTGGTGCCACGCCGATAGAGTCGGTCGCAAAGCCGGTCGCGGGCAGAGGTTTCGACTCGGTGTCCGATGCGTCGTCACTGGTGCCGGGCAGGCGGACCCGGTAGCGCAAGTTCACCTCGCTCTCGACGATGGCCACCGTCGCCTCGGTTGGCGCCGTACCCGTGGTGATAGGCGAACTCCCCACAACCAGTTGCTCGAAGCCGAGCTCAGGTTCGTTGACCACCGGCAGATCGTTGTAGCGGACATCTTTGGTGGCGCCGTCGTGCCACCAGATTTTCACGATACCTGGCATGAGCATGCCTCCTTCTCGCAGATTCCGGCAGGCGCTCTGCGGCCCACCCATGGATAGAGCCCGACCTGCCCACTGGCAGGGCAGGGGCGGACCCCAATAGGTTCAATCCGGCAAGAGGGCTGTTTCCGACGCGAGCATGGGCCACAAGCCAGCTCGCCATCACGGCAAAGGCACCGTTCGCGCCATCACCAATCGTCGAGGTAGAGGGAATTTATTGAGAATTGGTTACGGTTCGCGCCTCAGCGCATCCCGGCCCGTTCCATGCGGCTGCGCAGGGCAGACCGGCTGCTGATCCGCAGGACCCGCCCGCGGCGATCGATGAGGCCGGCATCTTTCAGTTTCGACATCTCCCGTCCAACCGATTCGCGCTGGCTGAAGATCAATGTTGCCAGCTCCTGCTGGGTCGGCAGCGGATCGATCACCCCGCTTTCACCGTCGTCGCCGTCGTCCGACAGACGGAGCAGCTCCGAGATCAAGCGTTGCTCCGCATTCAGCGTCGTCACATCGGTCATACGGCTTGAGAGCAAGCGCACCCGCATGACCAGATAGCTGAGGATCGCGCGCATAACGTCGGTCCGAGTATCGAGGACGCCGTTGAACGCCCTCGCTGACATGCGGGCCACACGGCAGTCCTCTATCGCCACGACATTCGTCGAGCGCGGCTCACCGTCGATCGCTGCGAAAAACCCGATGCACTCGCCGGGCGGCAGCTCCGACAGGAACACTTCTTTGCCTTTGTCGGTATAGGTCACCGCCCGGGCTCGACCGCTCAGCAGAAAGAAGACGTCGTTGTCGGTGTCGTCTTCGCTCACGATCAGCGACCGGGCGGGATAGTTCGCCTCGCTCCAAATCTTCGCCATCGCCTCACAGCCGGCGAGGCCGCAGGTCTGCAGTGTTGTCCCGGGCAAGAAGGCGCCAAAGCACTCCTTGATCATCGATGTCCCCCCTAGACGCCGCCAGCCATGCGGCACGGGTGGGCCGCTAGGACGGGCAACGCGTGCTTGTGACAATCATTACCGCCATTGTCTCCCAAATTTGAAACAAAACAAGAGCTTGGGGGAGTGATGGCGACCAATCTCATAAGGGTGGCCAAAAGCCCGTGGGCGCGTTGCGTTGCTGATCGGTCCTGGCGTTGTGTTTCGGGCGGCTTTTCCCTGGAGCCGCCCGATGGGGCCCACCCGCGAAAGACGGCTCAGACCAAAGACTTCAAGGCTCTGTCGGGATCGGCCAAGGCATCTGGTGGCGGCGAGGCGCCGGCCTCTAGCCAACGTTTTCCCTGCATATACGACTTCGGGTCGCTCATGGCGTCGACGGCCAGAAACCGCTCGCCCCGGAAGTACCACACCGATTGCGAACCTTCGCGTAGCCCGGGTCGCGTGATGATCCGGTCATAGCCCGTGTTGAGCCCGGCGATCTGGAGCCGAGCCGCGTATTGGTCCGACCAGAACCATGGAACGGGGCGGTAGTCCGTTTCGGCGCCCTCGATCACGGCAGCCGCGTGCTCGGCCTGGTCGATGGCGTTCTGTACTGACTCGAGCCTGATACGCCCGCCTTCCCAAGGGAACGAGGCGCAATCCCCGGCGGCGAAAATCGCTGGGTCGGAGGTTTGGCACCGGCCGTCCACTGCGATGCCGTTGTCGATGGTCAGGCCCGCTGCCTCGGCAAGCTCCGCGGCGGGGTCGATCCCGATGCCGATCACGGCAAAGTCTATCTCCAGGACAGCCCCATCGGCCAAATGCGCTTCACGGACCCGGCCGTCGCCAACCAGACGGCGGAGCCCCACGCCCTCGCGGAGATCCACACCATTGTTCCGATGGAGGGCGCGGAAGTAGTCTGCGGTCTCCGGTGCAGCGACCCGGCCCAGAATGCGCGGTGCGGCTTCGATTAAGACAGTGTGCAACCCTCTGGCGCGCGCGACGGCCGCAGCCTCCAGCCCAATATAGCCGCCTCCCACGATAAGCACGCGGTGCTCCGGCCGAAACGCATCCGCCATCGCATCTGTATCTGCCAGCGTGCGGACCGCATAGACGCCCTCGAGATCGCCGCCCATCTCCTTCGGCAGGAGCCGTGGGCGTGACCCAGTGGTGAGGGCGAGGACGTCATAGGGCACGCGCTGCGCTGCAGTGATCACCTCCTGCCGGGACCGGTCGATCCCAATCACAGGCTCGCCCTTGATCAAGGCGATGTCATGCTCGGCGTAGAAGCGTTCCGGCTTTAGGTACAGCCTTTCGCGCTCCATTTCTCCCAGCAGGTATTTCTTTGACAGTGGAGGGCGTTGATAGGGAGGGTCAGGCTCGTCGCCGATCAGCGCGATCGAACCATCATGGCCAAGATCCCGAAGCTTTGCTGTCAAGGACGCGCCCGCCTGGCCTGCGCCCACGACAACCACGCGTCTGCCCATCGTTTCCTCCCAGCCTGTGGCCCCGTTGCTGGCGGCCTAGCGGTCGGGAGGGTTGCGTGCAATCGGAAACTGGCGTTCGCGCCTGGACGCCTCGACGGCACAAAGTCAACCCGCACCGTCGAGGTCCCGGGTCTTCGCCCGGGACGACGCGGCTGATCACTCCGCGGTCAAGAGAGGCCGTTGATTACCAGGCAGCTGCGGTGTGTCGGGCGGTAGAATTTCTACATCCAAATTGCCGTCCTTCACGCCGATCCTCACGATGCCGCCCTTCGCCAAAGTGCCGAACAGGAGCTCGTCCGCCAGAGGTTTCTTGATGTGCTCTTGAATCACACGGCTGAGCGGGCGGGCACCCATCGACTGGTCATAGCCACGCTCGGCCAGCCATTCGGCACCGGCCTTTGTAAGCTCCACCTGGACACCCCGCTCGAGAAGTTGCGCCTCAAGCTGCAAGACGAACTTCTCGACAACCTGCAGGATGACATCCTTCGGAAGCGAACCGAAGGAGATGACAGCGTCGAGCCGGTTGCGGAATTCCGGACTAAAGGTGCGTTCGATGGCGGCCTCGTCCTCGCCGACCCGCTGGCCGCGACCAAAGCCGATCGCCGATTTCGCGAGTTCTTGCGCGCCGGCATTCGAGGTCATGATCAGGATGACGTTTCGGAAGTTCACATGTTTGCCGTTGTGATCGGTCAGGCGACCGTGGTCCATCACCTGCAGAAGAATATTGAATACATCGGGATGCGCCTTCTCGATCTCATCGAGAAGCAGCACGCAATGCGGGTGTTGGTCGACGCCATCCGTCAACAGACCGCCCTGATCGAAGCCTACATAGCCCGGTGGGGCGCCTATCAAGCGGCTGACCGAATGCTTCTCCATATACTCCGACATGTCGAAGCGCAGCATCTCGACCCCTAGGGTGCTGGCCAGCTGCTTTGCAACCTCGGTTTTGCCAACCCCGGTCGGGCCGGCGAAGAGATAGCAGCCGATCGGCTTCTCGGGCTCTCGCAACCCTGCGCGCGAGAGTTTGATCGCCGAAGCGAGCGCCTCGATGGCCTGGTCTTGACCGAAGACGACCCGTTTGAGGTTGGCCTCCAGATCCTTCAGGGTCTCGCTGTCGCTCTTCGACACGGTCTTGGGCGGGATACGCGCGATCTTCGAGACCACCGCCTCGATCTCTTTGGGCGTGATCGTCCGCCGGCGCTTGTTCTGGGGCACCAGATGCTGCGCCGCGCCCGCCTCGTCGATCACATCGATCGCTTTATCCGGAAGCTTGCGGTCATTGATGTAGCGCGAGGAGAGATCCACCGCCGATTTGATCGCATCATTGGTGTATTTGATCTCGTGGTGATCTTCGAAGAACGGCTTCAAACCCTTCAAGATCTTGATGGCATCGTCGACAGAAGGCTCGTTCACGTCGATCTTCTGGAACCGCCGGCTCAAGGCCCGGTCCTTTTCGAAATGCTGACGGAATTCGTTGTATGTGGTCGAGCCCATGCAGCGCAGGCTCCCTGACTGCAGCGCCGGCTTCAGCAGGTTAGATGCATCCATCGCGCCACCCGTCGTCGCGCCGGCGCCGATCACGGTGTGGATCTCGTCGATGAACAGCACTGCGTCAGGGTGCTCCTCCAGCTCCTTGATCACTGCCTTCAGCCGTTCTTCGAAATCGCCACGGTAGCGTGTGCCGGCGAGCAGCGCGCCCATATCCAATGAGAAGATCGTAGCCCCGCCCAGGACCTCCGGGACCTCGCCCTCGACGATCTTCTTGGCGAGCCCCTCGGCGATGGCCGTCTTGCCGACGCCAGGGTCGCCGACCAGCAAAGGGTTATTCTTGCGGCGACGGCACAGAACTTGGATGCAGCGCTCCACCTCGTTCTCCCGCCCGATGAGTGGATCGATCCCGCCAGACCGTGCTTTGGCGTTCAAGTCTACGCAGAACTTGCCAAGCGATGTTTCGTCCTTGCCCCGGTCTTCGCTCTCGCGGCTCGGCGTCTCCTGCTCCGCTTCCTCGGCGCCGCGTACAGGCCTTGTCTCCCCAAAAGCCGGGTCCTTCGCGACCCCGTGGCTGAGAAAGTTAACCGCATCGTAGCGAGTCATGTCCTGTTCCTGCAGGAAGAAAGCTGCATGGCTCTCGCGCTCATTAAAGATCGCGACAAGCACATTGGCTCCAGTCACCTCAGTGCGGCCCGAACTTTGGACATGGATCGCTGCACGCTGGATCACTCGCTGAAAACCTGTCGATGGCGCGGCCTCCGAACCCTCGCCTTCGAAAACCAGAGCTTCCAGATCGCTGTCAATAAACCGCGTTAGTGTCGAGCGAAGCTCACCCAAATCGACTGAACACGCCCGCATGACCCGAGCCGCGTCGGGCTCGTCGATCAGCGCGAGAAGCAGATGCTCGAGCGTTGCCAACTCATGGCGCCGCGCATTCGCAAAGCCAATGGCGCGGTGTATGGCATCTTCGAGCGTTGTGGTCAGCGAGGGCATATAACTCTCCTTTGCGCCGACAATCGCGGCGTACGGCCAGGGGCCCAGCGTGTGCTGGGTGTTAGGCGTCGTGTCGCCCATCCCTTCGGTCTAACTTTGGCGTGCCTGACGGCAGGATCAAGCTGAAGATTTAGACTGAATCATGAAATGCGCGTTGCGGATGGCAGCGCGATCACTCCTTCTCCATCGTGCATTGGAGCGGGTGCTGATTCGACCGCGCGCAGTCCATCACCTGGGTGACCTTCGTTTCCGCCACCTCGAACGGATAGACGCCGACGACCGCGACGCCTTTGTTGTGAACGACAAGCATGATCTCGACCGCGCGAGCATGATCCATGCTGAAAAACCGCTGAAGCACATAAACGACAAATTCCATAGGCGTGTAGTCGTCGTTTAGCATCAGCACCTTGTAAAGAGAGGGACGCTTCGTTTTGGCGCGTGTCTTGGTCGCGACGCCACTTTTGCCGTCGTCGTCATCGCCGTCTTCGCCCATCCTGATCGGGGGCGCGCCGGACTTTCCATCACCGCTCATCTATAGCGTCACGCCTTTCCTTACCGGAAGCTCATAAGCATCGGCGAAAATATATGGAGCCGGGACAAATAGGAAAGGGGGCCGAAGCCCCCTGCCGTTAGGGTCTTGCCGCGTGCTTGGCTCTATTTTACCCGCCGAAGCTCTTGGCACGATCCATTGCGGTGGTGAAGTGAGAGTTAATGGGCTCGAAAACTTCCTTGGCGGCTGCGGCATAAAGCTCGTTCAGCTTTGTCGCATGGCTCATGAAGCCATCCATCACCAACTTAGAGTATTGCGTCTGCTGCTCGAACAGTTCGGTAACCGACTTGCAAGAAGTCATCTCTTTAGCCGCTGCAAGGCCGTCCTCGTAGCTCTTCTTTGAATAGGCCATAATTTCAGCGTTCACGCTCTCCATTGCGCGTGCGGCAATCTTGCTCGATGCGGTCATCGCGTCCATAGTCTCCTGGCCGAACGCGGCAGCATCTTCCATCCCTTTGGTCATTTTCTCGACGCCCTCTTCCATCGTTTTTTGGGCTTCGGCCGTCATCTCTTCAACCTGCTTCGTCGGGCTCTTCGTCATCCGGCTCTCCTGTCAATGTAATCCTCGCGGCGGATGGGTGGGCGGGGGCCATGCCATCGTGTATTCTGCGATGATGAGAGAGTATCCCATCATTGTGCGCTGCGTCAAGGGCATGCTGCACTGCACAATAGCGCATTTCTGCCGTGGCTGTGGCTGCACCATGGTTATTTGGGGAAGATTCGGAGGTAGCATTGTTTTTTGATTTCCATCGCAAATCCAGTTTGTTACGGTGTTCTTTAACTAATGGGCTGCAGAACCTATACATAAAGAACGAGTGAGGCAGACTTCCGTGAAGACGTGGTCACGAATGGCATCGAGCCAGGGCGTGCGGGTTGTAACCCTTAGCCTGGCAATTCTCTTTTTGGGCTGGGCGATCGCGCCGCGATCTGCGATTGCTGCGCCTTATGCTGCGATTGTGATGGATATGCGCGACGGCACGGTCTTCCATGCCCGAAGTGCGGACCACGCTCAGCAGCCGGCTTCGCTGACTAAGATGATGACGTTGTATTTGACGTTCGAGGCGATCCAGCGGGGTCAGCTCAGCCTCGATCAAAAGGTTCGTGTGTCTCGGAAGGCGGCGCGCCAGCCGCCGTCGAAGCTGTATTTGAAAGCCGGCCAGCGGGTCACAATCCGCAGTTTGATCCGGGCTGCCGCGATCAAATCCGCCAATGATGCCGCGATGGTGTTAGCCGAGGCGATTTCCGGTAGCGAGGCGGCCTTTGCCAAGTTGATGACCTCCCGAGCGCGGCAGCTCGGCATGAAGAACACAACCTTTCGCAATCCCCATGGGCTGACACAGTCGGGTCACCGGTCCACGGCGCGGGATATGGCAAAGCTCGCTCGGCGGCTCTATTTCGATTTTCCAAAGTATTACAATGTTTTCGGAAAGAAAAGCAGCCGCGCCGCCGGCAAACGGATCTGGACCACCAATCGTTTGATCGGTAGCTACCGCGGCGCTGAAGGGATGAAGACCGGCTATACTCGGGCCGCGGGCTACAATCTCGTCGCCATTGCGGCGCGCGGGCAGGAGCGGGTGATCGCCGTCGTGATGGGCGGCAAGTCCTCCGGTTGGCGCAACCGCCGTGTGATGAAGCTGCTGGATCGCGGTTTCAAAGACGCGCCCAGCCAGGTCGCTTTGGTACGGCCTGAGGATCCCTCGATCCGCGTCGCCCGCTCGCCAATGCCTCGATACCGACCCGGCTCTCCGGTCACGGGGCTCGCCGCAATCGGCGCTGCGCTTGTGCCTTCGACCGCCGCGGCCGCCACCCATCCCGTTGCGCCCACCGCCAGCAACAATGCGCCGCGCCTAACGGTGCAGCCCTATTCGCGCCCCCTCCGCGGCGGGAGCCCGGTGCTGGTCGCCGTGAAGTCCCCGCCGCCATCGGGCCGCGACTGGACCCGGGCCTCGGCCGAGGCGGTGACCACAGACGTGGTATTGGCCACAGCCGCCGCAAAGGGCATGCCTGTTCCGCCACCGCGGCCTACCCCGGTTTGGGCGGTGCAAATCGGCGCTTTTGGCAATCATGAGCAGGCCGTAGCCCGTCTCGCTCAAGTCGCCCTCAGCGATATGGATATGCTGACCGAGGCTGAGTCGCAGATAGACGAAGTGACCGGCCGGCGTGGCAAGCTCTATCGCGTGCGGTTCCATGGTCTTGCGCCGGAGGATGCGCGTCGCGCGTGCCGCGAGCTGAAGAGCAACGGCAAAGACTGCATGATGGTCGCGCCCCGCCGCTGAGCGACGGCCGCTGCCAGGGGTCACTGAACCGCGGCGATCCCGGGCAGCTCCAGCGACTTGATCAGCTCCCGCACCTCCTGGCGCGCCGCCACATGGCTGAGCGTGAGATTAACGAGGCCGCCTTGCTTCAAGTCCAACAGCGTAAGACCGTTCAGGAACAGCTCCCGGAAGATCACCCGTTCCGAGAACCCGGGCACGACCCGAAACCCGATGCGCTTCGCCAAATCGCCCATGACTTTGCCGACACGCCGCTTGTTCCGACTCTCCAGCGTGGACATCCGGTTGCGCAGGACCACCCAGTCCAGCGGCGGCTTGCCATCCGCGGCACGGCGCTGACGGGCTTGCCAGACCAACTCCGCGTATATGGAGGGACCAAGCACTCTTCCAGAATGCGGATCGACCCGGCCGAGCAGGTCGAAATCGATCAAGCTGTCATTGATCGGCGTGATCAGTGTGTCGGCCATGATGTGGGCGGTTTGCGTTAGGGTGGAGACCGCGCCCGGCGTATCGATGATCACGAAATCGCAATCCCGCGACAGGTCGCCCACCGCAGATCTTAGGATCTCGCGGTCCTCCTGCTCAGCATCGTCACGCCGGGCCGCTTTCGACGGTTGAACCCGGATTCGCCGCGGCATCAACAGATGCGCGTTGATCCGCTTGCCGTATGCCTCCCGGTTCTCCAGGTAGCGAAACAAGCTTTGCTGACGGATATCGAGGTCGAGGGTGCCGATCCTGTTGCCACAACGGGCCAAGGCCACGAACAGGTGCATGGCTGTGGTCGATTTGCCCGACCCGCCCTTTTCATTGCCAAGCACGATCACATGCGCGCCGTGACTCATCGCACTCCTTCTCCGGCCTGGAGAGACGCAAAACGCGCCCCTTGAACCGGGGCGCGCCCACCAAACCTCCCACTGACAGGAGGTGTTGGTTAGAAGCCGAAACCTTCGAACTTTTTCTTGAAACGAGACACGCGTCCGCCGGTATCCATCAATCGCTGCGACCCGCCGGTCCATGCCGGATGGGTCGAGGGATCGACCTCAAGGGTCAAGGTGTCACCCTCCGCGCCCCATGTGGTGCGCATTTGGACGGTGCTGCCGTCCGTCATCTTCACGTCGATCACGTGATACTCTGGGTGGATGTCGCCCTTCATTGCCTATCTCCTGGGCGGCGAGAGCCAGCCAACAAAACTTCCCTAACGGCCAACACAGAGGCCGGCCTCCTGAAGACATCGTCAGGTTCTACGACGGAGCCTGTCTATATGCGAAGGAAGGATGGCAGGCAAGGGCCGGCGGTCAGTCGAACCGGTAGAACGCCTCGTAAATCGGCGCCAAAGTCCTCTCGTGGAACAGCGACGAGACCGATGTGTCGTTTCCAACATTTAGGATCGCTTGGGCAAACATCGGCGCTGTTGAGACCACCCTGACTTTGCTGGCGGATCTTACGGCTTCGGTTGGTTCTATCGAGTCGGTGACAACCAGCCGCGCCATCACGGATTTCTCGATCCGCTCCACCGCCGGGCCAGACAGCACGCCATGGGTTATGTAGGCATGCACCTCCGACGCCCCTCGGCTTTTCAGCAGATCCGCCGCCTGGCAGAGCGTGCCTGCCGTGTCGCAGATGTCATCGACGATCAAACATGTTTGATCGGCTACGTCGCCGATCAGGTTCATGCTATCGACCTCGCCGGCCCGCTCCCGCCGTTTGTCGACGATTGCGAGACCGGCATCCAGCCGCTTTGCCAGATCTCGGGCGCGCACAACGCCACCCACATCGGGTGAGACCACGGTCAAATTGTCTCGATCACCAAGGTGGTGCTTGATGTCGAGCGCGAACACTGGGGCTGCGTACAGGTTGTCGACCGGGATGTCGAAGAACCCCTGTATTTGTCCCGCATGCAGGTCCATGGTCAGCACCCGGTCGATCCCGGCGCCGGTGATCATATTGGCGATCAGCTTTGCCGAGATCGGCGTCCGGGCGGAGGTTCGCCTATCCTGCCTTGCATAGCCGAAATAGGGCATCGCGGCTGTGATCCGCCGCGCCGAAGACCGCCGCAGTGCATCTGAAATAATCAATAATTCCATAAGGTTATCATTGGCGGGTTTGGATGTTGACTGCATGATGAAGACATCTTCGCCGCGGACATTGTCGTAGATCTCTACGAAGATCTCACTGTCGTTGAAACGCTCGACCCGCGCCTCCGCCAAGGCGACCTGATCGCCGCGATAGACGGAGATGCGTCGCGCCACAGCCTCGGCGAAAGGGCGGTTCGCATTGCCTGCGATGAGCTTCATCCGGCGGTCGTCGAACTTCATGGCGCGCCCTTTCCCTCGCTATCGGCGCGACGTCTTATCAAGCTGTCCGGCCCTTGCAAAGCGAGGAAGGCGGGCCAACTGCCGGTCCGAGGCCAGAGGCGGAGCATCCCATGGCGCGGGTCGACTATTACTTCTCGGTTATCAGCCCGTTTACCTATTTGGCGGCGGGTCGGCTGGAGCAAATTGCCAAACGTCGCGGGGCGGAGATCGCCTATAAGCCGATGGATATTCTGCATGTGTTTTCGCAGACCGGGGGCACGCCGGTAGGGCAGCGGCATCCGTCGCGCCAGGCTTACCGGTTGCAAGAACTGACCCGCGGCGCCCATAAGGCGGGGCTGCCGATCAGGCTGTCCCCCGCGCATTGGCCAACGGATCCGCTGCCGGCCTCTTGCGCCGTGATCGCGGTTGCCGAGAAGGGGGGCAAGGCTGGCAGCCTGGCGCAGTACTTCCTCTCGGCATGTTGGGCGAAGGACCGGGACATCGCGGAACCGGCCGTTGTTGCGGAGGGCCTTGAGACGATCGGCGAGGATGCGGCGGCGTTGGGCGAGGCGATGGCTGCCGCAGAGCAGACATACCTGCGGTTTACGGACGACGCTGTGGCGAACGGTGTGTTCGGTGCGCCGTTCTATGTTGTCGGGGAGCACCGCTTCTGGGGGCAAGATCGGCTGATCGATCTCGACGCACATTTGGCGGGCCATTGAAGCGACCTGCCGTTTCGCCGTCAGGGACCGGACCAATCGATGGCGCAGATCTCCGCTGAGCGGTCGTCGAAATTCCAGACCCGCCCAAAATCGCGCACGCGGCTCTTCAAGCCTTTTGCAACTGTGACGAACGCGCCCATCCAATACGATGTGTTTTCAATGGTGACCCCCTTGCCTGGAATAGCGCCCGGGATCGGTTCGATCTGCCCCTTGATCGTCTCGCCGGCGATGATGGTCCGGACATCCCCATGGGTCTCGTAGACCACCGGCACCTTCTTGGAGCCGATGTAAGTCCCGACCAACAATCGGAAGAGGCCAGTCGTTCCTTTTGCGCGACCCGTAAAAATCTGCATCAGCGCAGCGTATTGGGCATTGTCCGCGTTCGCGTCGATGTAGTGGGCCATGGACCAATTGCCGGAACCCATCTTTCCGGGAATGTCGACCATCATCGCGACATTCAACCCGTCGAGCGTCACGCCGCCCATGCTGCCGCGGTCAATTCTGACCGCGATCCAGGCGTGGCAATAGCCGTGAGTGGGTGGATGTTGGCCCAGCGAAATCACGCAGGGGCAGAACAGGTCACAGGAGCAGTTCAGCGCCAATTCGCCCTTAATCCGCCACGGCTGAATCTCCGGCACAGTCGCAAGCGCTGTACCAGTCTCTGCCGGCTCCGACTTCGCCTTTGTCGCCGTTTGCGACCGTGCGCGTCGGGCCATGGCGTTCTCCTCGGTCTAGTCTAAGGCATCGAGAGTAGGAGCGACCGGGTCGATCACCGAGACTTCCTCGAGATTCGTGTCAATCACGTCTGCCAGTCCGCCCAATCCGGTTTCGAAAACTGAATAGCTCAGGATCAGCCCCAGCATTACGACCGCCGCCGTCAACGCGACCCAGTCGATGGTGATCGCCCCTGTTTCGTCCCCCCAGAAACTGTTTGTCGCGCGCATAGAACCCTCCGCACCTTCAAAGTGTCAAGCTGCAAGCACTCTCACTCGGCATTGCCTCTGCTGACCCTTCTGACCCGGGCGGGACACGTCATGACCTACCCACCTGAAGCCGGTATTTAATAGCATCTGGGGGCATAATACGCAATCTATTCGTACGAATTCTGACATCTTGACAATCTCTTTTTGGCGAATAGCTGAAAACATATACAATCATAGCGATCAATATTTCGAATATACGACGAATTAAGGCAGAATAGGGCAATATATGAGGGGGAGTGGGCAGCCGCGTGGCAGATAATCAAGAAATCGCCCCGCGTGCTTGCGGCACTATCGAATCGGATCCCGCCCTTCCTTAGGCGAAGGTCTGTTGGGCTGCGAGGCCTAACCCGACGACAATCAGGGCAGCCCCGGTCAATCTGCTCCAACTCTCGGCTTTCGGCGCAATCTTCTCAGCTAAGAAATAGGCGGCGATGACCGCCATCCACCAGACATTCATTGCGCCAAAGACGAACATCAGCCCCATGAACAGTATGCAGCAGCCAACGCAATAGGCCCCATGATGCAGCCCGATCGGAAAGGCACCGGCGATCCCCTCGCGCCAATGGCTCAGCAAAAAGGTCAGTGGATGGCGGCAATGCTGTAGGCATGCGGCCTTGAGCGGAGTGAATTGGTAGACGCCCGCGGCAATCAGCAGTCCGGCCGCGACGGGTGCGCTCGCCAAAGTACCGCCCATGCTGAAGTAAACGCTGTCGCGCAGCGCCAATTGCAGCACGGCCAGCGCCAACGAGACTGCCCCCCAGAGAAGAAAATAGCCGGCCGTAAAGAGGCCGATACGGGCGGCGAGGCGCAAGCCACGTTGCTCTCGCGCGGCGAGGCCTGCATAGACCGCCATTACAGGCGCCATCGCCGGCAACATCATTGCCGCCATCATCAGGACCCACATCACGAAGGTGGACCAGATGGTCATTAGGCTCCAGTCGGCGCCCCCCATGGTGTCGGCGGCCGAGCCCATATCGCCTCCCGCCATGCCGTCCATCGGCATGCCCATTGCGCCCATATCCATCTGACCCATTGTGGACCAGGTCGCCACCCACAGCGCCCCTGCCAGTAGGCTGGTCACAGCTAGGGTCACAGCCCGTGGGTCGTCGATCAGATCAGCCGGATTGCGCATTTCGCATCTCTCGTTTTGCCGTTGTGGCCTGAGCCTCGCGCACGAGCGCCAGTGTGTAGTCGGATAACAGCCGCAACTCTTCGCAGAGGCCGCCGACATCGCGGCGGTCGAGCATTGCGGTGATCCGGGCGTGGCGCGCCGCAACCTCCGCCCGGTCGCGGCCGCGCCATGTCACCATGTTCAGGAGCGGTTGGACCGCCTCGATCACACCGGCCATCTGAAAGGCCAGGAACGGGTTGCCCGCTGCATCGGCCAGGGCGCGGTGGAACCGGACATCGGAAGCACAAAACTCTTCGTCGGTTGTGGCCGCGTCCCGCTGCACAACGATCTCTGCGCGCATTTGATCGAGATGGTTCGCGGCCCGTCGCTCGCAGGCAAGCGGCGCGACGGCCGCGAGCAGAACCAGTCGGGCCTCTGCCACCTTCGCAGCCGGGATATCGGCCATACTGATCAGCAGCACTGCCGTGGCGACGAGTTGATCCTGTGCCTCGGTCAGACCCACACGGTTGACGAAGCTTCCGCCGGCCGCACCGCGCCGTGTCCTGATTAGGTTCTGCGCCGCGAGCCGCTTCAGCGCCTCCCGAACGGTAGGGCGGGATACCCCGAACCGCGCCGCAAGTTCCTGCTCGCCCGGCAGTTTCTCGTCCGCAGACATGCTGCCGCCCAGGATCAAACTGCGGATGCTGTCCGCGATGCGCGCGCTCGCCGACCCGCGGTTCGGCTTGCGCCCCTTCTGTGCCATGCGCCGCTCGCTCCCTTGCCGAGATGATATTGCCAAGTGCACGAATGTTTGACAATTTGAATTTTGCTGGGAGGCGCCGTCACCAGAGCCACGAGGCCGACAACGTGCGCGCGGGAGAGAGGATCTGAAAGTATGACATTCAGCGCATTAGTGGTGAATAAGTCCGATGACGGAGCGATCAGTCAGACAATAGAGCAGCTAACTGAAGATAGGCTGCCCGAGGCCGACGTGACAGTGGCGGTGGCGTATTCGACGCTTAACTACAAAGACGGGCTTTGCATAACCGGTGGCGGGGGTCTTGTCCGCACTTTCCCACATGTCCCGGGGATCGATTTCGCCGGCACGGTCGAGTCATCGGATAGCGACGCCTTCAAGCCAGGGGACAAGGTCGTGCTGACCGGCTGGCGAGTCGGCGAGGTTTGGTGGGGCGGCTATGCCCAGAAAGCGCGGGTGAAGTCCGACTGGCTGGTCAAACTGCCGGACGGCCTTGATACCCGCCAAGCGATGGCAGTCGGCACGGCGGGCTTCACGGCGATGCTGGCGGTCATGGCACTGGAGGACCATGGCCTCGCGCCGGGCCAGGGCCCGGTGCTGGTCACCGGCGCTGCGGGTGGCGTTGGATCGGTTGCCACCGCGATCCTGGCAAAGCTTGGGCATGAGGTTGCCGCAGTGACGGGCCGGCCCGAAACGGCCGACTATCTAAAGCATCTGGGCGCTACGCAAATCGTGCCGCGCGAGGATTTGGCCGAACCTTCAGGCAAGCCGTTGGAGAGGGAAACTTGGGCCGGTTGTGTCGACGCTGTTGGCGGGCCGATGCTGGCAAAAGTGCTGACGCAGATGAGTTACGGCGCCTCGGTCGCCGCAGTTGGTCTCGCGGGCGGTGCAAAACTGCCGACAACCGTGATCCCTTTCCTGCTCCGTGGGGTGAATATCCTCGGCATCGACTCAGTGATGCGGCCGCTGCCGGACCGGATCCGCGCTTGGCAAAGGATCACCAGCGACCTGCCCATGGACCTGCTGGAGGAAATGATCGAGATGCGCGCCCTCGCGGACTTGCCAGAGCTCGGTCCGGCGATCTTAAAGGGTGCGGTGCGCGGGCGGGTGGTGATCGACCTCTCTGCCTAAGCTATGGAATGCGGAGAGGGCGGCATGAAACTGGATATCGACTTCGTTCGGGCGCAGTTCCCCGCCTTCTCTGACCCCGCCTTAGAAGGCTGGGGTTTCTTTGAGAATGCCGGCGGGTCCTATCCGGCAGCGCCGGTGGTTCGCCGCCTCACCGAGTTCTATGAGACTTGCAAGGTCCAACCCTATGCGCCCTATCCGGCGTCGCGCCGCGCCGGTGCCTGGATGGACGAGGGACGGGAGCGGCTGGCCACGTGGCTGAACATTCGCGAGGACGAGCTGATCATCGGCCCCTCGACCACGCAGAACATCTATGTGCTGGCACACGCGGCGCGGGAAGGCATGCTGGCGGAGGGCGACGAGATCATCGTCACCAACCAGGATCACGAAGCAAACTCCGGCGCATGGCGGCGCCTGGCAGACACGGGGATCACGGTGAGGGAATGGCGGATGGACCCGGAGACCGGGCATCTGGACCCCGCCGATCTCGACGCCTTGATCACAGATCGCACGCGGCTGGCTGCGCTCCCGCATTGCTCGAACATCGTGGCCGAGGTGAACCCGCTGCCCCAGATCTGCGGCAAGCTGCGGGCTGCGGGCGTAATCTCCGTGGTCGACGGTGTTTCGGCTGCGCCCCATGGGCTGCCGGATGTGCCGGCGACCGGGGCAGATGTGTACTTGTTCTCAACCTATAAGACCTATGGCCCGCATCAGGGCGTGATGGCGGTGCGGCTGGAGATTGCAGACCGGTTTGCAAATCAGGGCCACTGGTTCAATGACGGCTATCCAACGAAACGCCTGGCGCCGGCTGGCCCGGACCACGCACAAGTCGCGGCCTTGGCCGGGATGGCCGATTACTTCGACGCGCTTCACACCCACCACTTCGTGACCAATGCGGGCGCCGACGGGCGGGGGCAGCGCCTCCACGATCTGATGAGGGCGCAAGAGGTGGCGTTGACGGCGCCCTTGCTCGACTATCTGCGGGGGCGCAACGATATTCGCCTGATCGGCCCGACCGACCCGGTGGCGCGGGCACCCACCATCGCGATCCAGCATGCGCGGCCGGGTGAAGCTTTGGCGGCCGACCTTGCACGCCATAAGGTGATGGCAGGCGGTGGGTCCTTCTACGCGAACCGGGTGCTGGACGGCCTTGGCGTCGATCCTGATCACGGTGTGTTGCGGCTCTCCTTCCTCCATTACACGACGGCGGACGAGATCGACCGGCTGATCGAGGCGCTCGATAGGGTGCTTTGATGCGCATTATCGGCGGTCGGTTTCGTGGTACGCGGCTGTCGGCGCCCGGCGCTGCGGGGGGTGGCAACGCGCACCTGCGCCCGACCGGAGACCGGGTCCGGGAGGCGCTGTTCAACCTGCTTGCACATGGCGGCTATCGCGGCTGTCCAGCAGTGGAGGGTGCGCGAGTCCTCGACCTTTTCGCGGGCACGGGGGCCCTGGGGCTCGAAGCTCTGTCCCGCGGCGCGGCTCGGGCTGTGTTCGTGGACGATCACGGCCCTTCGCGGGCGCTGATCCGTGAAAATATCGAACGCCTCGGTGTGATCGGAGAGACCAAAATCTGGCGTCGCGATGCAACCCGCCTGGGGCCCTGCCGGGGAGAGGCCTTCGATCTGGTGTTTGCCGACCCGCCCTATCGCAGCGGGCTCGGGCCGGCGGCGCTCACGGCGGCATTGGCGGGCGGGTGGATTGCTGCCGATGCGCTCGTGGTGTTGGAGCTGGCTCATGACGAAGCCGCTCCTCCAGCTGAAGGTGTCATGCTTCTGGATCGGCGGGTCTATGGCGAGGCTGCGCTTCACTTCCTGCGCCATGAACCACTTGGCGGCGCGGCGACGTCGGGCTAAGCCAAGATCAAAACACGGGGGAAAGATGCGGATCGGAGAGGAGACGCCGGCGGTCGTGACCGGTGGGGCGAGCGGCCTCGGCGAGGCCTGCGTCCGCGCTCTACGCGAGAAGGGGGCACCGGTGACGATCCTCGACGTGCAGGCGGAGCGGGGCCTCTGTCTCGGCCAGGAAACCGGTGCACGCTACACGGAATGCGACGTCACCTCGGACGCGGCTGTGGCGGACGCCTTGGCAGAAGCTGCTGCTGCCAACGGCATTGCGCGGATCGCCATAAACTGCGCCGGGGTTGCGCCGGCGGCCAAGGTCGCGGGCTCGAAGGGCGCTCATGACATGGCGCTCTACGAGCGGGTGGTAGCCATCAATCTCTGCGGCACGATGCGGGTGATGGCGCAGGCGGCCCAAGCGATGCGGGCGGCCGCGCCGTTGGACCAGGACGGCGCGCGGGGTGTCATCGTCAATACTGCCTCGGTCGCGGCGTTCGAAGGGCAGATGGGCCAGGCCGCCTATGCGTCCTCTAAAGGCGGGGTTGCATCGCTGACCTTGCCTGCAGCCCGGGATCTGGCGCGCGATGGCATTCGGGTGTGCGCGATCGCCCCGGGAACATTCGGCACGCCAATGCTGACCGGCCTGCCAGCCGAAGTGCAGGACAGCCTCGCCGAGCAAGTGCCGTTTCCGGTGCGCCTCGGCGATCCGGCGGAATTCGCAGCGCTCGCGTGTTTCATCGTCGAGACGGGTTACATGAACGGCGAGGTGATCCGCCTCGACGGGGCCATCCGAATGGGGGTCCGCTGACCCGGCCGCTTCGGCCGATCCAAGCCGTGAAAGAGGGAGACGAGTATGACCATTGCCGTTGGCGATAAACTGCCGGAGGCGGAGCTATTCGAAATGACGGCGGAGGGGCCGGGGAAAGTTTCTCTCGGGAGCCTCACGGCCGGCAAGACCGTGGCGATGTTCGGGGTGCCCGGTGCCTATACGCCGACCTGCCATCTGAAGCATATGCCGAGCTTTGTCGACCAGGCAGGGGCCTTGAAGGCAAAGGGGGTCGACGCGATCCTCTGCGTGACGGTCAACGACCCCTTCGTGGTTGGCGAATGGGCGAAGGCGACTGGGGCGGCGGACGCCGGGATCCGCGTGCTCGGCGACTCGGATGCTGCGCTCGTAAAGGCGATGGGTCTCGATTTCGATGGCTCCGTGGTCGGTCTGGGGGCGCGGTCGCAACGGTTCTCGGCGCTGGTGAGGGACGGTGAGATTGCCATTCTTGCGGTGGAGGACGCGCCCTCTAAGGCCGAGGCAACCACGGCCGAGGCGTTGCTGGCCGCCATTTGAGGACGGTCTCCCTGTCACGGCGCCGCGTCGGGCGCTCCGCTTGTGGGGGCGTCGGCGCACGCGGCGGGCTTCGAGACAAGCGCCTGTGGCAATGCCGCGGGCCCGGCTGCCGTGCCACGGGCGCCCAGGATTGCATATCGCCGCGGGCACCTGTGTTGCCAGGTTCCGGGACGGTCACGCGGCGCCGGGACAGGCCGCGTGAGCGGCTTGGAACACGGCCTGTAAGGCCGGCCGGGCAGCGGTCGACGCGGTCGAGCCGAATTGCGATCAGCAGCTCTTCTTGAACGGCATCATCGTGGCGAGGGCCTCGCCCTCAGCTTCGACTGCCGCCCGCTCTTGCTCAAGATATGCTGCCACGGCCCGGCGAAAGCCCGGATCGGGCATCCAGTGCAGGGAATGGGTCGCCGAGGGCGCATAACCCCGCGCCAGCTTGTGCCCGCCCTGAGCTCCGGCCTCGACCCGTTTCAGCCCGTGGGCAATGGCGAAATCGATGGCTTGATAGTAACAGGTCTCGAAATGCAGGAAATCGTGCTCCTCCGTGCAGCCCCAATAGCGCCCGAACAGCGTCTCCCGGCCGATCACATTCAGCGCACCGGCGATCCGCCGGCCGTTCCGCCAGCACATCACCAAAAGGATGTCGTCGCGCAGGGTCTCATGGGCGTGTTCGAAAAACTCCCGCGTCAGATAGGGCCGACCCCATTTGCGCGCACCGGTGTCCTGGTAGAAGACCCAGAATGCGTCCCAGTCCGCAGGCTGGATGGCCTCGCCGGTGAGCGGCCGGATTTCTATCCCGTTCGCGAGTGCGCGGGCGCGCTCCTTCCGGAGCTGCTTTCGCTTGCGCGAGGCGAGCGCGGCCAGAAAACCGTCGAAGTCTCCGTATCCATCGTTCTCCCAATGAAACTGCTGGTCCATGCGCCGCAAGAAGCCGAGCTCGCCGCCGAGACGCCATTCCGCTTCTGTGCAAAACGTCATGTGGAAGGAGGAGAGGTCGTTGTCTTCGGCTAGACGGATCGCCGCAGTCAGCAGGGCGGCCCGCAGGTCCTCCTCCGCCACGGGCGCATCGGGCCTCGTCAGCAGCCTTCGCCCGGTGGCGGGCGTGAACGGGACCGCCGATTGAAGCTTTGGGTAGTAGTTTCCGCCGGCCCGCTCCCATGCATGGGCCCAGGCATGATCGAAGACGTACTCGCCCTGGCTGTGGCTCTTGAGATAGAGCGGCATCGCGGCGACGATCTCGCCGTCGAGGCGCAACGCGATGTGATGAGGCGCCCAGCCAGCCCGGCCGGTTGCTGACCCTGAAGCCTCGAGGGCCAACAGGAAGGCGTGACGTACGAATGGATTGATTGGACGCCCGCCGTCCGCGGCCTCCGGCGCCGCGCAGGCATCCCATGCCGATGCGTCGACCTCGTCGATCTCATGCAGGATCTCGACTTCCAAAGCCTGGCCCTGCATCCGTTGCGTCCGCTGATCCATCATCAGCGAAATGGGCGAGGGCGTCTTGGCGTCAAGCCCGGATCGTCCTCCGCCGCGGCTGCGGTGACGGCAGGCTTACTCCTCGCGCAGGGCCTTGTTGAAGTAATCGGACAGCGGCTTCATCAGATAGTTCAGGGGCGTCCGTTCACCGGTTTGAATATAGACTTCCACCGGCATCCCTGGCAGCAATTCGAGCCCTTGCAATTTCTCGATCTCACCCTCGGCCAGCACCACATCTGCGCGGTAGTAGGTCCGGCCAGTCTGCTCCTCTGTGAACGCATCGGGCGAAACACGCAGCACTTGTCCCGCGATTTCGGGTGTGGTCCGCGTGTTGAACCCGGCAAAGCGCAGGACCGTATCCTGCATTGGGCGGACCTCGTCGACATGCAGCGGGTCGATCTGCGCATCGACAATCAGTTGCGCATCGGATGGCACGATATACATGATCGGCTCCGCCGGGCGGACCACCGCCTTCAGCGCATGGACGGCGCTGTCATAAATCACGCCGGAGCGGGGTGCCCGGATATCCAGGCGGGAGAGCTGCTCGAGCAGCGCGATCCGGCGCTCCTTCAGTTCCAGCTCGCGATAGCCGATCTCACGGAGCTGCGTGATCGCCTCCTCGCGTCGCTGCGCCTCCAGATTCAGCGCTTCGCGGCCCAGCTCGGAGATCTGGCCGCGGAGCTGAGCGGTCTGTGCGACCAGGCGTCCGCGATCCCCCTCGATCCGCGCGGCTTCCCGGCGCAGAGCCAAGACCCGGCTGGCCTGGGCTAGGCCCCGGTCCAAGAGGCTTTGCATATCGGTCAGCTCCCGCGTCACCAGCGAGGCCTGCTCCTCCAGCGAGGCGATCTCGGCTTCCGACCCGACGATTTGCTCGCGGATCTGCAGCTTTCGCTCGTCGAGCATGTCCATCTCTGAATGCATGGTGTCGGAGCGTGCCGTAAAGAGGCGAAGCTGTCCGTTGATCAGGTCATTGACCTCTGGACGCTCGCGCGCAACCTCAAGCAATTCTGCGTCGAAGGTGATCTGCTGCAGCTCGGCCTGTTCGGCCAGCAGGCGGCCGCGCCGCGCCATGATCTCGAAGAGCTGGCTCTCCAGCACGACCAATTCGCTGCGCAGCGTGGTGCCGTCGAGCTTGATCAGGATATCGCCGGCTTCGACCACGGCGCCGTCGCGGGCCAAGATCTGGCCGACCACACCGCCGTCCGGGTGCTGAATAACCTGACGCTGGCTTTCGACCCGGAGGGATCCGGACGATACCACCGCGCCGGCGAGCTTTGCCGTTGCCGACCATGTCCCGAGACCGCCTGCGAGCAGCAGCACACAAAAGAGGCCAAAGCGGATATACCCGCCCGCATTCCAGCCATCGGACCCTTGTTTTGCCATGGCGCCTTACTCCCGTTCCTGACCCACACGTTCGGGTGCGCCCTGCGCCCCGGCTGAAATCTTCGCACCCGCCGCTGCGGGTTTTGGCGGCACCGCGGCGCCGGCAATCGGCGTGCCCGGTGCGTTGGTGACCTGCGGCTGTCCCGCTCCGGCCGCAGGTTGCTGAGCCGCCGGCTGACCCGCTGCCTGTTGACCTGCGACGAGTTGCGGATAGTTCCGCGTCCGCTTCTTCAGCACCTCGTCCCGCGGCCCGAACTCCACTTGCGTGCCCTTATCGATCATTAACAGCGTGTCGCAGGCGGCAATCGCGCTCGGCCGGTGCGCCATGATGATCACCGTGCGCCCCCGGCTCTTGGCATCCCGGATCGCATCGACCAGCGCCTGCTCTCCCTGCGCGTCGAGATTGGCATTCGGCTCGTCGAGCACAAGCACCGGCGGATCATCATAAAGTGCGCGGGCAAGCGCAACGCGCTGGCGTTGCCCGCCGGACAGCCTTTGGCCACCCGCTCCGATCTCGGTGTCGTAGCCCTGTGGCAGGCTCAGCAGCAGCTCGTGGGCACCGGCCCGTTTTGCAGCCTCGATGATTTTCGCGTCATCGGGTTGCGGCGATAGCCGCGCGATATTCTGGGCGACGGTGCCGGATAGCAGGCCGATCTCCTGTGGTAGGTAGCCAATATAGTGCCCCAGAACGTCCGGGTCCCACTGGTCGAGGGCGGCGCCGTCGATCCGCACCTTACCGGCCAGGGTCGGCCAAATGCCGGTCAACACCTTTGCCAAGGTGGTCTTGCCTGCGCCGGAAGGGCCGATCACACCAAGCGCTTGGCCAGGCTTGACCTCGAAGGTAATGCCGCGCAGGGCCGGCACTTGCTCGCCCGGTGCAGCGACCGTGACGCCCTGGGCGAAAACATGCCCCTTTGGCGCCGGTAGGGCAGTTTTTTCCTGGTCCGGCGGCGTGCGCGCCAGCATCTCGGCCAAGGTGCCCCAGCCGCGATAGGCTCGCTGCGCCAAGGCCCACTGGCCGATCGCCTGTTCGATCGGCGCCAAGGCCCGTCCCATCAGGATCGAGCCCGCGATCATCATGCCTGGCGAGATCTCTTGGCCCAGCACCAGCCACGCGCCGGCGGCAAGCATTAGGGATTGCAGATAAAACCGGAGAGATTTCGAGCTAGACGAATAGCTTGCCGTCCGGTCCGAGGCGAGGAGCTGTGTTTCCAGCGCCCTTTGCCGCAACTGCTGCCACCGCGCGATCCCAGCGCCGCGCATGCCGAGCGCTTGCACCGCCTCGGCATTCTGGCGCAACTGTTCGCCGAGATTTTCCGCCTCGCTGCTCGCCTGCTGCGACAGCGCGCCGGGTTCGGAGGATCGGACCTGGTTCAAGACCGTCATCACCACCAGGATGATGCCGCCGGCCACCGCAACCCAGCCGAGCACCGGGTGAAAGATAAAGATTGCGCCCAGATAGATCGGCACCCATGGGCAATCGAACAGCGCGAAGGGCGCCGGTCCGGCCAGCAATTGGCGCACCGCGTCCAGATCGCGCGCCGCCGCATTCGGGCGCGCCCGCTCGTCAGGCGCCAGCGACCGGCGCAGCACCGCCTTGAAGACCCGCGTGTCCAGCAATGTCTGGAACCGCGCCCCAGCGCGCGCCAGTACGCGACCGCGGATGAAATCCAACAGCCCCATAAAGCCGAACAGCGCCGTGACCAGGATCAAGAGCGCAACAAGCGTCGCCTCCGACCGGCTTGACAGCACGCGGTCATACACCTGCAGCATGAAGAGCGGGCCCGTGAGCATCAGCAAGTTGACGAAAATGCTGAAGACGCCAACGCTGATGAAATGCCACCGGCATGTGCCCATGGCCTCGCGCAACTCGTCACGCCCTGTGCGTTTCATCATTCGTGCACCATGTCCCTTCAGGCTGCCTGCTCGATCAGCACTTTTATATCGCGTGTCGTCCTTACCACAAAATGGACGTGAGGTGAGTACATCCTCCTGAATACACGGTTCACGCTAGAGGATCCCATAGCGATGCTCGAACACTGCCAGGACGGTCTGGGCAAAACGCTACCCCGTCATCTGTACGGCTTTTTTGCGTCGATCGGACGATTAGGGCGCGATTGCGGCAGAACCATGGCCGCCCTGCTGCTGCTTTTGGGGGCGTGCGCGGCGCCCGCGGATAGGGGCACAGAGCTGGTCTATGACCCGAACGAGGGTATGAACCGCGCGATCCACGGCATCAACAAGCAAATCGACCGGGGCGTGCTGCGACCGGTTGCCATCGCCTATGATGCGGCAACGCCAACTCTGTTCCGGCATGTTTTTTCAAACGTGCTGTCGCATGTACAGCTTCCCTGGCAGATGCTGAACCACGCCTTCCAGGGGGAGGGGAAGCGGGCGGCGAGCGCGCTCGGCCGTTTTACGATGAACACTGTGTTGGGCGCAGGCGGCTTTCTTGACCCAGCGACAGAGTTCGGGATGCCGAACAGGCCCACGGATTTCGGCATCACGCTGGGGCGATGGGGCGTCGGTGAGGGATTTTATCAGGAGGTGCCGCTCCTTGGCCCGTCGACCTTGCGTGATACCCTAGGCCGCTTGGTGGAGTTCCCGTTCCGCACCCTTGCGGTTCTTGAGGCCCGAGCGCGGCATTTCGAACTGATAGACGACACACTCTATGGGTCCGACGACAGTTACATCACGGCCCGCGCCCTCTATATGCAAAGGCGCCGCTTCGCGGTTTCGGGGGAAACGGAGCGGGTGGAGGCGTTGAACGACATCTTCGCCGAGTAAGACGAACCGCCGGATTTGGTCTGCCCCCACGTTCACCTGGGGCATCAAACGCGGCGGAGTGGGGCAGAAACCCTGCCTGGAATGGAACCTGCGGAGGCGTCGCCGCCCCAGAAAACCTTATGGTGGCGCAGTGTGAGGGAGACCAGTGAGATGACCAATCGGCGGATTTTCCTGACCGGTATCGGCGCTGCGGCCATGGCTGCGATTGGCTTCGTGCCCGCGCCCGCCCTGGCCCTAAGCGGCGACGAGGCAAAGGCGCATGTGGAGGCGGTGGTCGAGGAGGTCTTGGCCCTCGTCCGCAGCGATGGCTCGACCGGGGAAAAGGCCGACCGGCTCGGCACGGTGATGGAGAAGCGTGCTGCTATGCCGCAGATCGCCCGTTTCGCGGCCGGCCGCGCTTGGCGCGACATGAGCGAGGCGCAGCAGGATCGATATGTGCCCGCCTTCACGCGCTTTGTCTCCACGATCTACGCTCGGCGCTTTCAGGACTATTCTGGCGAGACTGTTACGGTTCTCGACGCCGTGGATGCCGGCAAGAAGGGCTTTTTGGTCAAAAGCAGCGTCACGCAGGCGGGCGGGGCGCCCGTCAACGTGGAGTGGCTGATCACCGACCGCCCTGGCCGGACCGTCCTCGCCGATATCATCATCGAGGGCATCTCGCTCCTCACCACGCAGCGGGAGGAGATCTCCGGCATGTTGGAAAGCCGCGGCGGCGATCTCGAAAAATTGATCGCGGATCTCGAGGCAAGCGGCTCGTCGAGCTGAGGCGCGGGCTCGGTCAGGGCGCGCCTTTGCCGGTGGCGCCCGGCTCGCGGCTGGCGAGATACTTCCAGATCCCGCTCGCCCGCATCACCTGGCGCCCGCCGGCCCAGAGGGTGCAGTCCATGAAGGACAGCTCCCGAACCCGGCGGGTTTGACGCGACTCCGCGATCAGGCGCTGGTCGAGCTTCGCGGCCGCCACGAAATGGCAATCGAAGGAGATGGTGGCGCACGGATGCCCGCCTGCCGCCTCGAACGTCGCGGCACCCATGGCGACATCGGCGAGCGTCATCAGCACACCGCCATGGCAAACGCCACCGACATTGATGTGCCGCGCCTCGATCACCAACGCCGCACGCCATTCCGCCTCGCCCGCACGGGCAAAGCGGATCGGCCCGATATGGGCATTGAACCCCTGGCTGCGGATGTCGCGCCAGGGCAGGCTGTCGTCGAAATCCATCCGGTCCTCGCTTGCGCCGAACCGGCCCGGCAGTAGCATCGGGCCATGCGGCAAGTCACCGATTTTCTTGAAGTCGAGACATCCGGACCGGGTCTATACCCGATTACCGACCGGCTCGCCCGCTGGCTCGACGGGCGGGCAAAGGCTGGCCTTATGACCCTGCTGTGCCAGCACACCTCGGCCTCGCTCACGATCCAAGAGAACGCCGACCCGGATGTCTGTCTCGACCTCGTGAATTGGATGGGCAAGGCCGCGCCCCGGGGCGGGGCGGAACGCTACCGCCACTATAGCGAGGGGCCGGACGATATGGCCGCCCATATCTGCACGGTGATCTCTGGGGTGCATCTTGCGATCCCGGTCATCGAAAGCCGCCTCGCCCTCGGCACCTGGCAGGGGGTCTATCTTTGGGAGCACCGCGACCGCCCGCACCGCCGTCGGATCGCGCTGCACTTCCTCGCCGACTAACCATCTGCGTGGCGGGGGTTGCGTCGGCGGTCCGGGCGGGATTGGTATGGGCGCGAGGGAACGCGATGGAACCGAGCTTTATACGATTCGTCTGGCGCCATTCGCGGCGGGAACAGATTGGCATCCTGCTCCTGACGGTTCTGTCGTTCCCGCTGGTCTACATCTCTCTGGAAATCCCGAAGATCATTGTAAACGAGGCCATTTCGGGCAGCGATTTCCCGCGCGATCTACTCGGCCTGTCGCTGGAGCAGGTGCCGTATCTGCTCTTCCTCTGTGCGGCCTTCCTGTCGATGGTCGTCGCGATCAATGCCATCAAATGGTTCATGAATGTCTCGGTCGGTATGACCGGGGAACGGATGCTCCGCCGCCTCCGCTTTACCTTGCTGCAGCAGGTCATGCGCTTTCGTATGAAGCGGTTCCGTACTGTAAAGCCGGGCGAAGTGATCCAGTCCCTGTTGGGCGAGATCGAGCCCCTCGGTGGCTTCATCGGCGAGGTCATCGCAACTCCGGCGTTCCAAGGCGGTTTGCTGGTCGTCTATTGCACCTTCATTTTCATGCAGGATGTGTTCCTGGGGTTGGCGGCGATTTCGCTCTACCCGTTGCAAGCCTTCCTGATCCCAAAACTCCAGAAAAAGGTGATCCGGCTCAATAAGAAACGGGCGGGAAACACGCGGCGGCTTGCCGACGCGATCTCCGAAAGCGTTGGACAGATCGCGGATATCCACACCAACGACACGGCGCGCTGGCATATGGCGCAGGTTTCTGGACGGCTGCACACCAACACGCTGATCCGGATGGACATCTTCAAGCGCAAGTTCACCATCAAATTCATCAACAATTTTCTGAATCAACTGACGCCGTTCTTTTTCTATTCGATCGGGGGCTATTTGGTGATCCAGGGGCGTCTAGACTTCGGCTCCCTGGTGGCCGTGTTGGCCGCCTACAAGGATCTTGCGGCGCCGTGGCGAGCGTTGTTGACCTATGTGCAGAACTACTCCGATCTCAGCAGCCGCTACCGCTTCGTCATCGAACATTTCGAGGGTGCCGACCTCTTCGAGATGGACCGGATTTATCCGGGGCCCGACGCGAAACCTCTCTCCGGCCCCTTGCAAATCGAGAGCTTGGAGGGCGGGGCCGGTACCGGGGGTCTCACGATCCCGCGCTTTACGCTTCAGCCCAGGACATCCGCCGCGGTGACGGGCGGCGACAGCGGCGCACGCGAGGCGCTGCTGCGGTTTGCCGCCGGTCTCGGCGAGCCGGAGCGCGGGCGCATCGCCCTCGGCAATCAGGCGCTCGGCGAGGCGTCGCTGCCACAGCTCGGCGCGGCCGTGGCGTTCCTGGGGACCGAGCCCGGGATCGTGAACCGCTCGATCCGGGACAACATGCTCTATGGCCTCTATCGCGATGCGCCGGCCTTCGCCTTGGCCGACCACCCGGAGGCAAAGGATCTCGCCCTCGCGGTCGCCGAAGCAAAGCGCACCGGCAATATCCTCGCGGATCCCGAGGGGGATTGGATCGACTATGCCGCCGCCGGGGTGGATGGGGCGGAGGCTCTCGAGGATCGGCTGCTGCATCTGGTCGAGGTAACGGGTCTGGCGCAGGATCTCCGGGTCTCGGCCCTCTCGATGCGCGTGCCGGCCAACGAGGCCGAACAATGGACTGATGCGATCCTCGCCGCCCGCCAGGCGTTGGCGGAGACCGGGGCGGATCTCGGCGATGTTTTGGAGTTCTGGACCGAGGACCGGCTGAACACCAATAGCGCGCTGCTCACCAATGCGCTCTACGCGATGCCGGTCACCGACGAGATAGATCTGGGCGCCATGGCCGCGCTGCCTGCTGTGCGCTCGGTTCTCGAAGAATCGAAGGCGGACCTCCTGTTCGCCGAGATCGGTTGGGAGATCGCCGCTGAATTTGCGCAGGTGGTTGCAGCTGTCGATGCAAACTCGCCGGTGCTCGACGGGTTTCCGGGCTACAGCCGTGGAGAGATCGTAGCGGCCGCCGAAGTCGCCGATCAGGCACCGCGTAGCCGCGACGGCGCGCCGCCCGAAGAGGCTATCGAACTCTCGATCGGCCTCGCCGCGCGCTATGTACAGACCCGCGACCGGCTCGACGTGCTGACCGATGACCGAGTCCGCCGCTTGCTCCAAGCGCGCAAGCTCGCCATGCGCCAGATCGCTGGGCGCGACGATTTCGTGCGCTTCGACGAGAACCGGTTCAGTCCCGCGCGTACCATCGCCGCCAATATTCTCGGGGCGAACCGCCGCTTCGATCGCCGTACCGCCTGGCCGATGTTGGACGAACGGGTCCGCGCTGCGGTGCAGGACGCGGGGATCACGGACGCCCTGGTCCGGCTCGGTCTCACGGCGGTCGCCGGATCGCGCGGTGCCGCGCTGACAGCGGTCACCAAGCGCCGCATCGCGCTTGTCCGCGCTCTGCTGAAGCGGCCCAAACTAATCGTGCTGGATGGACCGGGCGCCAGTGCTGGGGCCGAAGATCGGGCTATCCTGCCGCTGTTGCGCGCCGAGCTTCCGGAGGCGATCATTCTGTTCGCTGCGCAAGATCGGGAAATCGCGGCCCACGCGGATCGCGAAATACGGCTGGGCGCCGATGGCGCCTTGATTGGGGAGTGAAGCTGTGTCGATGAACCTTTCCGACGCGGTCTCGGCGATGCGGGACACGGCGCTGTTCCGCCATGTCGATGACAAGCGGCTGAAGGTCGTCGCGATGGTCGGCGAGACGCTGAGCTACCGGCCTGGCGAGCGGATCTTCGAGCGCGGCGACGACGGTGACGCCGCATACATCGTCATCGACGGCGCAGTCGATGTGCTGGCTCAGTCAGAGGGGATCGAGAAAAAGGTCGCCCGCCTGGGCCGCGGCGAAATCTTTGGTGAGATCGCCGTCCTCTGCAACCTGCCGCGCACAACTGCCATCGCCGCATCCGAAGAGCTGACCGTCTTGCGCCTGGGCCGCGACGAGCTATTGCGGCTGCTTCGCGAATTTCCCGATGTCGCGTTGGAGATGATCCGGATCCTCGGCGAGCGGCTCGCTGCGACGACCGAGCGTTTGGCGGCGATCCGTTAGTCGCCCTCCGCCATTCGGGCCGCCAGGGTTCGCAGGGTACGCACTTCACCCGGCAGCGCATACCAGTAGGTCGGATGCAGTTCGTGGTTCAAGATCACATCGGGCGGAAAGCAGGGCTCGGTCAGCATCCTCTCCCATTCCAGATTTCCCCAACCGAGCGGCAGGTGCAGATCGCCGGAGCCATAGGCCGAAGCCTCCGATGGCAGGGCGATGTCCAGCGGTTTCTCTATCCCGAAGCAATCATTCAAATGCAGATGCCGCGCGTGCGGGGCGAGCGCAAACAGTTCGCTCATCAGATCCGCGCCCTTTATCTGGCATTGCAGCGCCGAGTGGGCGAAGTCGAGGGTCGCGGAGACCGCTGGGTGATCCACCTGTTCGATCTCGGACGCAAGGCGCGAGGGCAGGGCGGTCTCGCGCCCGTCAAAGCTCCAGATCGTCTCGACGCAGATTGTGACGCCGTGGTCTTCTGCGGTTTCGGCTAACCGGCACAGGGCGTCGCGCTGGCGGGCATACCCGTCCTCCAGCCCATCCGTGCCATCGGCGTGGTCGGAGAGACCGCAATGCAAGACCATGATCCGGGCACCGAGGCGGGCGGAAACTTCGATGTTCGCGCGGGCAATGCGCTCATGTTCGCTGAGCAATTCCACCTTATCCATGAGGTTGATGCTCAGCATCGCATGGGAGGTGACTTCTTGGCGACGACCAGAGAAATGCCCTTCGAACCACCGCATCGCCGGTTCGATGATCCGGCCGTTCGCGATGAGCCGCGTGCAGAACAGCGGCACCTCGACAGTGTCGACCTCCAGCCCCTCCGCCTCGTCCAGGAAAGCGCCAGGCTCGGTCAACTCGAAACTTCCCGGCCATAGAGTATATCCGATCCGGACCCGGCTGCGATTATGCTCACGGGCGTTTGTCGGGCCGTCGTTCATTCCGATCGCCGCGCCATGGGGCCTGTCACTCGATCTGCGGGGATACCTGGGCTGCCTCGGCAATTAGCGGCCCCATCATGAAAACACGCAATAAAATTCAACCACTCACTCCTGACGTCTATGACGTCCCTGAAACGCAGTGGCTCCCTAGCACCGTCGCAGGGTACGGAAAGAAATCGATGGCGTCAAAGTGGGCGGCCGTCTGTGATTTTGCGCGCTGCCACCGCTCCGTCGCTGCCCGCCTCCTGCCCAAGCAATGCTGTGACAGACCCGTATGTCGAAACGCAAAAGGGCACGCAATAGGTCAGCAGCGCTTTCACCCAGTCCGGCGGCAGGCCGGCGATCAACCGGTCGCCCTGATTGATCGCGACCAGCACCGTGCCCACAACGATGCCGACGGTTGCGGAACGGCGGAGGATGCTGGTCCGCATTGCAAGCTGTAGCCATCGCGGCATCGCCTCGTCCCTCCGCCGCTATGGGCCAGCACGCTCCCAAACCATCAAGGCGCCGGTCACGGGGCTTCCTTCGTCGAAGCGCACCGTGATCGGTTCGCGCTGCAGCGAGTGTAAGCCGTTCGCCGTTGCGACACAGTCTAGATAGGCGGCGCTGTGGCCAAAACGGTGTGTTGACCCGACGCCAAACCCGTCGGCCAGCCCGGTCGGTGCATCTTCGGTCGAGACTGCGAACAGCCCGCCAGGCTGCAGCCACCGCGCGGTGGCGGCAAACAACGGCCCGAGATCGCCGAGATAGGGGAGCACATCGGTTGCGGCGATCAAGTCCCAAGACGGCCCCGGGGTGGTTTGCAGAAAGTGTTGGATATCGCCGAGGAAGAGGTCGTTATAGACTTCCTTTTCGTCGGCGATCTCGATCATACCCTCTGAGAGATCGACCCCGGTCCGGTGGCGTGTGCGGTCCTCTATCGCCTCGCCCAACAGGCCCGTGCCGCAGCCGAGATCGAGGAACCGCTCGAACCCGCTGGGCCGGACCCGGTGGAGGATTTCACGGAGCTGCATGGGCGCAGCATAGCCTAGCTGCTCGACCAACATCGTGTCGAACACCTCCGCATGCTGATCGAACAGGGTCGCCACATAGAGTGCCGGCGCACGCTCGGGCACCGCCCCATGGCCGATCCCGGCAAGGCGGACCGAGGCGCCGGCCCGGTCATCCGGATCGAGGCGAAGCATTTCGTTGTAGGCCGCCGCGGCGAGCGACAATGCCCCCGCCTTTTCGTGCCGGAGAGCGCGGCGATAAGCCTCGGCCAGCGCTTCTTCGTCAAACCCCTGCTCGGTCATGGCGAGAGAATAGGGCTCACGGGCGGACGGCGCCACATGGTCGACTCTGCGGCAGCCTGTGGTCGCGCGGTGTCTTCCCTTTGCGCGCATCTTCGGTAACCTCGCTGCCGGATAGCTCGACCGCCGATTTTCGATCGGCGCGGGCCAATTGGGCCGCGATTTCGATGGCCGGTGGCTGGGTTTGGCAGGCCAAGGGGGCGCATATGGATCAGCGCGAGGCGCAACCCGTCGCGGCGGCGGAGGCCGAAACCGCGGCCGATCCACGCGATGTCGTGATCTTCTCGCAGCGAGACCGGCTCCATTTCATTTGGCACACTGCTTGGTTCGAGTTCGAAGATGTGGTGGCCGAAGTGGAGGATGCGCAGATCCTCTCAACCACGGCCGCGGAGCCCTACGGTTTTTGGTACCGCGCGCGGCGGCGGGTGGGGCGCGACAGTGCCTTGTTTCGCCATGTGCCCTCGGGCCATGAACGCCGTCCGATCGGGCGCGACGTCGACCTGTTCGCGTGCTTTGTGCAGCACCCTGACGAGCTGGTCGTCCTGGACGCGATTCCCGATTGGCGTGAGCGGGCAAAACTGAAGGTCTGCCTGATCGAGGAGATTTGGCTCACGACGCTACCGATCCTTGGCCGCCTCTATGACGTTCTCAGCGACTTCGATGTGGTCGCCGTGTCCTTCCCCAACACGGTCGGACCGCTCTCGGAACGCATTGGCAAACCCGTGATCCACATCCCCTGTGCCGTCGATATGGAGCGCTTCGGGTCGCTCCGCCCCGCTGCGGAGAGGGTCATCGATCTCTATTACATGGGACGCCGGCGGCCGGAACTGCACGAACTGCTGGTGGATCGGTTCGAGGCGGAGAGGCTGTTCTACCTCTATACCGCCTTCGCCATGCCGATGAAGGTTAGCGATCACCGAGAGCACCGCCGCCAGCTCGCCTCAATGATAACGCGGTCGAAGCTGTTCTTCGTCGACTACGCCAAATTCAACAAGCAGGACGAGACCGAGGGTCAGATGGTCTGGGGCCCCCGCTACTTCGAGGGGATGTGCGGGGGCGCCGTCGCGATCGGGGCCCGGCCGCGCTCGCCCGATTTCGAAGAGTATCTGGGTTGGCCGGAAAGCGTCGTCGCGCTGGAAGACGATCCTAAGGCAGCGGTTGATCAGATGGTGGCGCTGATCGCTGACCCGGACGTGTTTGAGGCGATGGCCCGGGTCAATGTTGCCCAGTCGCTGCTGCGCCATGATTGGGCGCATCGCTGGGCGAAACTGCTTGCCGCGGTGGGCTTGGCGCCGACAGGGCGGATGACCGAGCGTCTCGCGTCCATGCAAGCCCGGTCGACGGCGATCTTACCGTGACCTCATGCAATGCGTCGTTCGCCACTGGCGACGACCCGCGCGCTTTCTGCAGCTGAACGCGTCTGTTTTGCTTCGCTCCAAAAGGCACAGGGCCGGGGCCCACTCTCCGGCCCCGGCCGCCAATCACGATCGATATCTTCTCAGCCGGCCCGCAGCTGTCGCGGCTTCTCCGAATAGGCATCATAGTAGTACTGGATGGTCTCGCGCAGGATCCCATCGATGCCATGCTGAGGCTTCCAGCCGAGCAGGGTCTCGGCCAACCCGATATCCGGCACCCGGCGGTCGCAATCCTCGTAGCCTTTGCCGTAGAAGTCGCCGGACGTCACCGCCTCGATCGGGTGGTCACGATAGGTCGGATCGCCACTGACCTCAGCATAGATAACCCGCATACGCTCGGCCAACTCTGATACCGTCAACTCGTTCGCCTTATTGCCGATGTTGAAAATGCGGAACTGTGCCTGCTCCGGCTTCTCGAACATAAGCATCATTGAGTCGATGGCGTCATGGATCGAGGTGATGGTGCGGAAAGCATTTCCGCCATCGACCAGCTTCATGGGCTCGCGATCGAGAAGCGCGGTCATGAAGCAGGCGAGCACCCGGGGCACGCCATCGCCATCCCGGCCGGGGATGAAGTCCATCTTCGGCCCGAAGAAGTTGTAGGGGCGGATGACGGTGTACGGCATCTTCATCTCGTCGCCGAGAGCGTAAACATAACGCTCCAACACGGTCTTTGACGCCGCGTAAGACCAGCGTTGATTGGCGATCGGACCCATTACCAGAGGCGTCGTCTCCTCATTCTGCACATACAGCGCGGGATCTGAGTAATTGTCGCCCTCGATGTAGCTCGACAGCGTGCGCCCGTAGATTTCGCAGGTCGAAAACTGGATCACCCAGGTGTTATACTTCGCGCAAAGATCCACGACAGGGATTGCGTCAAACAAATTTGACTTAATAGTCGCAAGTGGCCGGGTATTATACTCTGCCGGATTGCAAATCGCCGCCAAATTAATAACGATATCCGCTTCGCGAATCTCAGCTTCCAACGTGCCATCAGCAAGTACATCGTCGAGGTAACGCTGATGAATTTTTAAGTTTGGCCGGTCCAGCAGATGCTGAATCTTCGTTACGCAAGGATCAACGCCAACGACTTCAAGCGTTGGGTCAGTCATTAGGCGGCCGACCAAGTGGCTGCCAATAAAACCTCCGAGACCGAGAAGAAGAAACTTCTTGGGGGACTTGACCATTCCTTTGGCTCCCGCACTCAATTACACATCATAGGCTGGTGCTGCCCAGCATGACCTGAGGTTATGGCGAATCGTGAGCCTGATCCACGGATAAGTAACCGATTTCCAAAGCCTTTCCGAAATGTGGCTGTAATGTGTTTTTTTGGCGTCAATCAAATGGCTCTAGACACTCGGAAATACCCGTTTTGATCGATGGTTGCCGAAGGACCACAACTTAACGGCATATCGTGAGGAAGGGGGCCGCGAGTTCGCGGTATGCCGCCTCGGCACAGAGGCAGATCCACCGGGGGCCAGCGAAATCAGAGGCTTGGGTTCGCCATGCCCTTCGGGCTCGACCGCTCGCCGTCGCCGATCCCGGCAAAACCGCGGAGCACGGTTGGTGCGGGATCGCTGCGTGATGCGATAAGTGCCCCCAGGAGAAGAACCAGCGCCGCACCGCCCAACCAAGTGCAGAGCAGACCGATCCAAAGCGGAGCCCCAGCGGCGAAAAGCCCGACACCGGCCGCAGTTGCAAGCCCGTATCCAAGACCGAGGAGGCGCAAGAGTGGAGTGGACATTGCGAAAGATTGGTCGAAATTCGTAACCAATCGGTTTACGCTCAACCTTTGATCGTCAGGCCATCTCATTGCAGCTGAGCAATATTCTTGCCCCGGTTGGCAGGGGCGCGGCCGATAATGCGGACCCAACTGCCGGGGTCGCTGGCGGATTGGCGGATGACGAAGTCGTACCCGGTCTCTTCCCACGGCAAGACGCGATCGACCTCGTTGTCGAGGATGAAGTCGCCATCAGTCGTTCGCAGGACCAAAACAGCATGGTAAGGATCGCGGAATCCGCGAACCACCGCGTACAGCAACTGGTCTGCCCGAAAGCCGGCCTCGATCAGCCGCATCTTCTTGGTTACGATGTACTCCTCGCAATCTCCGAGGTCCACGCCTGCGGTCCAATGGTCCTTCACGCCATAGAGCTCGAAATCCGTCTGCGGATGGATTGCAGCATTCACGTCGGCATTGATCCGTAACACTGTGGACCAGTGGGCGTCGGTCATTGCTATCGCGGATTTCGAGCGGCTGCCTCTGCGATCGGCCCGGCAGAGATGCGGCTCACGGCGGCACATGGTCCGGTAGGCGCTGGGCCCAAGCTGTCTCGTCCCTTCGGCCATTGCGGTTGCGGATGGAACGCTTGTCTCGGAGAACCATTCCGCGAAAGCCGGCGCTGGCGCCGATAGCAGGGCTGTCACGAGAAAAGCCGCTGCAGCAGCTGCACCTAAAGCCGTCCTATCAAATGAGATCGCCTTTCTCATACCCACCCTGTCATCGGCCGACGCCACGAGCATTTATTTGATCGTCATGGTATGCCTATTGACGACGCTGCGAAAACATTACGGTAAAGGATAGGCGAGCGGCGCAAGATTATGTCATAATTTTCAACCACTTTGAACATTTTATCATCTTTGACGAGGCCACGCGGGGCCGTAGACGCCTTAGGCGGGAAAAAAAGAACAGGGCAACGGATGCTGCCCTGCTCCAACATTCCTCCGATTCGGGCGGAGTCAGCTGCCGGTGCGCGCGATCACCGCCCGGAACGTCTTGATGAGGATCACCAGATCGAGCCAGATCGACCAGTTGCGCGCGTACCAGCGGTCTAGACGCACTCGTTCGTCGTGCTTCGTTCGCGCGCGACCCGATACCTGCCACAGACCCGTAATGCCGGGCTTGCAACGCCGATAATAGTCGCCTTCGGGGCTGTGGAAATAGGCGTGATCGCTCGGATACCCGACGACTTCCGGTGCCACGATCGGCCGCGGTCCAACCAGGCTCATCTCACCGCGAAGCACATTGAAGAGCTGCGGCAACTCGTCGAGCGACGTCGCCCTTAGGAAACGCCCCACCGAGGTGATGCGCGGGTCATTGGTGAGCTTTTGATGTGCCGCCCACTCTGCCCGGGCGTCCGAATCGGATGCGAGCAGGTCTGCCAGCCGCGCCTCGGCATTCGGCAACATCGTGCGGAACTTCAGGCAGCGGAAGCGGCGGCCGTCACGACCAACCCGCATCTGGCCGAAGAACACCGGACCATTCTCCGTCATCAAAAGCGCGGACAGCATAATCAGCAGCGGGCTCAGGACGACGAGAGCGATTGTCGTCAGCACCAGATCGATTGCTCGCTTCACAAGCTGCTCAAGACCTCGGCTCGGCGGGTGCGTGATCTGTCCCACCACAAAGTCCGCACCGATCGCTTTGTGGAGCGTCAGCTCTCGCCGAGCCAGTCCGTCATAGGGGATCAACAATGTGAACGGGCGCCGCATCTTGTTCAAACGCTCGATCACGGTATCGGTGAGAGGCTGCTCCTCCGCCGATGGGGCGAGCAAAATCTGCAGTGCATCGACTGGAATGTCTGCAGCAAGCGCGATGGAGCGAAGCTGAGCATCTAGAATCTCGTCCGATCCGGTTGCCAGTCGATGCATCGGCAGTTCGCCCAGCAACCGAAACGCATTCGCCCGACTGTTACGCAACTGGTTCCGCAGCATTTCGTGTGAGACCGCGGACCCAACAATTACCATGTTGGACGTCATAGCGAGGCGCACCGAGGGCATTGCGCGTAGCAGCATCCGGGAGCACAGCACAGTCGCCGCGACCATCGGCCATGCGACGAGAGACCAAACCAAAGTGCTGTCGCTCTGCTGCGTGAAGCGCTGACCGACGTCGAACACCGCAACCAAGCCGATGCCGAGGCAAATCTTGCGGATCTCCTCGATCTCCCAGCTTTCCCGCCGGTACAACCCGCCGAAGGAGAGAACCGCGACGGTCAGCGCCGCGAGGACACCAAATTCGGGAGCGCGCTGCACCAGGATCGGTATCGGATCAAAGGTTCCGCCAGCGGCGACAGGACTTGCCAACTGCGTGGCAAACATTGCCGCGGCAAATGCGATCGAAATCGCCAAGATATCGCTGAACAGCATCGTCGATGCCACCGCCCGGCTCGAGCCGAAGAGCGGCATCCTCTGGATCGAAAGACGCTCCGGGAGGTTAATCCGGGCTTCATGTCGCGTCGTTTCGTGCATCGCTCACTGTTCCTTTGCACTCACGCCGGTCTTAACGACCGCACCTCTACGCTTCCGGCGTCGCAGGGACAGTCATCTTCTGAACCGACCTCAACGACACCATGACACCACTCTTCACGGATCCTAGGCTGCGGAAACACTGCGCAGCATCGGCCCGCTCCCTTATAACTTACACTTCCCTAACGCCTCTTTCTTGCCCAAGTTTGGCGCGGAATGCGCCTCATTTCGGAGCGCTTGGACCGATCCAGGACATTCCCTTAATCATGGTTGCCGCAAAGCAACGGAGCCCTCGCGATTTGTTACAAATTGCATTATTTCGCAGGTGCAAACATCTTTAACCTAAGCTAAATCCTTTCTTCCTGCTTGCCAACAGCGCAGGTGCAAAATGAGACCAAAGAGGCTGATTTCGGTTCGCCGTTTTGGCTAACCCACATCTATTTCGCGCACTAGTTGATTTGCCTGGGCAGTTTGCACTGTCGGCGTGCAGACCGCGGTGCTGTCTTGCAAAACGCCCCTACGACCTGGAATGCCCCAAGCACTTTTGGAACATAAGCCCGAGTCTCAGAATAAGGCGGCACGCCATTGAAGCGCAGGACCGCGTTCTCACCGGCGTTGTACGCCGCCAGAGCAAGAACCAGATCGCCCCGGAACATTTCGATCAGATCCGAAAGATACAGCGCTGCGCCACGCAGATTGTCAGCGGGTTTGAAACTGTCGCGCACACCATAGCGCCGCGCTGTTCCCGGCATAAGCTGCCCTAAGCCCTGCGCGCCGGCCGGGCTCACCGCCCTGGGGTTGCCGCCGGACTCGACCATCACCACGGCTGCGATCAAGGCCTCCGAGACTTTCGACGCGCGGGCGGCTGCCTCGATCTCGTCGCGCCAACGTGTCAGCACCCGCGCCGCATTTTTTCGAGAGCCATAGACCCGCTTCCCGTCCGCCCGCGCCTCGGCCACCACTTGTAGCGCCGCAAAGCGAGAGCCGTCGTCTTTGGCGGCAGGCACCGCCTTCCAGAACCAATTCGCCGCCGCGGCGGGCCCGGGCTGCCCGACGGCAAACAGTCCAAGAGTGACCGCGGCCGCCAATGTCCTGACACCAGGGCGTTGGGCGAAGACCGCGAGGAGGGAAGGTACAACCGAATGTCTCAGCATGGGGGGAACGCTCACACTTTATCAACGATACGCTCGGAGATGATAACGTGAGGCCGCTGGATTCCCAGCGGCCGCCATATTTCGCTTTCAGCCTGAGATTTCATAACGCACTGTTCTTGCTTGATAAAATATGCCTGGCTTGAGGCTTCCCCCAGCTTGGCATCGCGCTCTTTGCCCAATTTGGGGCATCTTCGCCACAGTTTCGCCCTAGGGATGTCGAGAATGCCTTAGAATCACGGTGACGACTTCCTCCGACCTATCGCTATGGGCAAGAGGGAAGCCCGATGATGTCGGGTGGGCCAGTCTGGGCCTGTTCGCCTTTTGGGCGAGCTGGAGAGGAAATCTTCATGCTCCGAACAAAATGTTGACGGACCTTATTCGGCGAGTCGTGGGACCTGTGACAGACGGTTTAAGGCCAGTGCAAAAGGGTAGTGCCATGGGCAGCAGTGACGGCCGCAACGCAGTAGGCGCCGCTGCCCGCGGAGGTGAGGGATGAGCCCAGCCTCCCGCGCGGTTGGCACATTCTGGGCTGTGATCGAACGGCTGGGCCAGCGCTTCTTTGGCTTTGTCTTCGTCATTCTCATCGCGCGCTTCGCGGGGCCGGAGTCGTTCGGCGTCGTGGCCCCGGTGCTGGTCTATTTCTTCTTTTTCGAACAATGTATCCTGAACGTGCTGCGGCGCCGATTGATCCTCGTCGAGGATCTCAGCCGCGAAGATCACGCCTTCTGCCTCGCGCTGGCATACGGCCTGGCGACGGTCGGCCTCGGCCTCTGCCTGACGGTCGCTGCCGCCATCCATTGGGCCGAGGGAGACGCGCAGTTTGCCGAACTGCTGGTGCTCGGCTGCGTCCTCACCTTCATCAAAGCGTCGGCAAGCCCGCACCACGCGCAGCTGATGCGCGACTTCAAGTTCCGCTACATCGCGATGGTTAGCGTGCTGGCGACGCTGTGCGGCGGCGGTCTCGGCCTTTGGCTGGCACAGGCGGGCTATGGACCCTACGCGGTGCTGGCCTATCAGGGGGTCACGTTCTTGGTAGAGGCGATCGGGCTCGCCTTCGCCGCGCGCGGTGTCATGGTCCCGCGGCTGCCGCGCGGCCAGTGGGCACGGCATAGGAAGTTCCTGCGCCCGATCTTCGTGTCGGAGACGATGTTCTTCGTGGGCGGGCGCAGCGAGGTTATGGTCCTGGTCTTTTTCCTCAGCGAAGCCGCGCTCGGCAGCTACTTCCTCGCCCGGCGCTACATCGACACCGTTGCAGAGATCCTGAACTCATCCCTCGCGAATATCGCCTTCTCGACCTATTCGCGGGCGGATAGCGACGAGGCATTGGCCGATGCTCGAAGCTTCTTCCTCATGGTCGCGATGTCGCTGGCGCTGCCGTCCTTCCTCGGCCTGATGACCATCGCGCCAGAGGTGGTGCAGCTCACTTTGGGTCCGCAATGGGCGGAGGCTGAGGGTCTCTTGACGCTGCTCTGCCTGCTCGGCATTCCCTTCGCTGCCGGGCGCGTTGCCATGGCCTTCCTGATCGCAACGGAAGCCTACCGCCCTGTCTTGATCCTTTCGCGCCTGTCGCTGGTGGTCAATCTCGGCTCAATCGTCGCAGCGGCGAGCTTTGGCGTCGTCGCTGTCATCTGGGCGCTCATTCTCTCTCACGGGGTAATGGCGGCGCTTGGGATGCGCTATGTCGCCCAGCGGGTAGCGTTCCGGCAAAATGATCTGTGGCGATCCGCAGCCGCACCTGGCTTGGCGACCGCCGCTATGGTGGCTGCGATCGAACTGTTGCCCGCCATGGGGGGGGCCGCGGCCACCGTTGGGGCGTCGATTGCAGTCGGGGCTGCAGTCTATGCGGCGGCGATCGTTGTCTTGAACCCTTCGCTGACCCATGCCCTGTCGCGCCGTGTCGCGAGCGGCACGCCGGCGGAATGAGTCAGCTCGCGGTACGCGGCTGTGGCAGCAGGCTTCGGACGAAACGCAGGATCAATTGCGGGCGCATGACGCTGTCCGGGTACATAACGGCGCCGAGTGCGGCGATCCGCAGTGCTTTGAGCCGCGAGCCCAGCGTGAATTCGTTGCGCACGCCCGACCAAAACGTATCGATCCGATAGTCCCTCAACAGCTTTAGCAACCGCTCCCCGCCCAGTCGGCGGCGCAGATCTGGGTTTTCCGCAATAATGTCCAGCGCCTCGATCCGCCGTGCGTAAGGGTCGATCCGGGCGGTGTAGTTCGCGCCGCGGGCCCGCTGCCGGTAGTAGAGCGCGACCAGGTTTTCGAGTGTGACCAGCCCGCCTTCGAGGCAGAGTCGGCACCACATCTCCCAGTCCTCGGCAAATTTCAGACGCGTATCGAAGCCGCCGATCCGGCGCACCGCCGATGTGCGCATGCAGATCGATCCGCCATTGACGATGAAATTCTTGCGCAGAAGCGCTTCTAAACCTGGTTTCGCCGGAAATTTCGGGGCTGGGCGGTCGGGATCCATCAGCGCGCCGTCCTCGCGGATGCGGCAGATGCAGCCGATAGCGGCGATCGCCTTTGGCGCTCCGTCCAGCGCTGCGACCAGTCGCTCGCACGCCCCCGCGCCGAGCAAATCGTCCGCGTCGAGGAAAAGGACAAGCGGTGCCGCGATCTCCGCCAAGCCGCGATTGCGGGCTGCGCTGACACCATTGCCGGGACCGCTGATCAATCGGATGCGGGGGTCACCCTCGGCCGCACTGGCCACGATCGCCGCCGTTGCATCCGTCGAGCCGTCATTGACGACCACGACTTCCAGCGACTGCAGTGTCTGGTGAGCAATGCTGTCTAGGGTCTCGCCGATGAAGTCTTCCATGTTCCGGGCGGCGATCACGATCCCCAGCGCCGGCGCCGCAGCGGGCCGGTCGCTCACGCAGCACCCTTTCGCTGAGTTGCCTGCCAGGTCTGCCATGGAAGGCTATCGCGCCCGATCAGGGAGGGAAGGCACCGCATCTCGTCGGCGAAATAGGCCTCCAACTCGATCCGCGTCTCCGGCTTCATCTTCGGTATCTCTCGGCGCAGATCGCGCTTGTTCAGCGCCAGAGCATGGCTGAGCCCGGGCATTTTCTTCGCCTGCTCCAACGCCTTGCCGAGCCCGAGACCGCGCAGCCGGTCGCCACCGAATTTCAGCATGGCCTGCAGTCCCTCGTTGCGGTTCTGCACGCTCTCATGGCGGCGCTCATGCAGGGCGTCGGGGCGAAACTCCGGCACGCCGATATGGGCATAGACTTGGGCGAGGGCGCTTGCCGGATCCTCGGCGATGTCCTCCGCTACCAGGACCAGCAGCGCCTCGCGGTCGAAGACCTTGAGCCAGCGCGCCATATGTGTCGCGTAGCGGCCTTGCTCCAGATACATCGGGTTGATCTTCAGGCCGTCCTCAAAGCTCATCGTGTCGGGGATGCCCCGGGTGCGGATCTCGTGCAGATGGTTCGAAAAGGCCCGCGAAACCGGATCCCGCAGGATCACAATCAGCCGCATATCCGGATTATAGAGCTTAACCCGCTCCGGTGCCGCTGGGTCATAGATGTAGGACGGCGAGCACTCGCCTGCGATCAAAGCGCCAGCCGGCGCGGCGTCGAAGTGCCGCTCGTACCAGTGATAGCCGCGGTCATAGGTCCGCGTGAAGAAATCGAGTTCCTTCGGGTCGCTCATCGCGGCTTGCGGGTGCTCCATTAGGACGTCGTGGAGCCAGGAGGTCGCAGCTTTCTGGACCCCAATGCCGATAAATCCGACCTTCATCCGCTATCTGCTCCTTCTCATCGCGGTGGCCGGGGCGACGCGGGCGGCCTTCCGTTCCGCCGCCACAGCCTCGGCGCTGTATTCCTGATGTTCCAGGCGCAAATAAGCCGACAACATGCCGACACCGAACGCAGCCTGAGCCAGGCCGCGGGCGATCCGGGCGCGGGAGACGAAAAGCGCGCCGGCTGAGCGGGCGAGACCGTAGCCTATCCAGCCAAAGCCCTTGGCGAAGCGCAGACCGCGGCCCTTGCGGCGCAGCAGCGCCATGGTGCCCAGCGTATTGCCCATGCGGTACCAGCGGCGAAGGATCCAGCCGAGATTCATCCGCACTTCCGGCACCGCGTCATGGACCAGAGCCTCGCTCGACGCCACGATCCGCCCACCGGATTGCGACGCGAGACGGTCGAAGAAGTCCTGATCCTCGCCGCCGGTGAGGTTGAAGCGCATGTCGAAGCGCAGCGTCAGCCGGTCGATCGCCGCCTTCGATACCAGTGCGTTGTTGGTACCGGCGAAGTTGCCCATTTCTTGACCGTCTTGATAGGGGCCGAGTTCGAAAAACCGACCGTCCTCGATCCAATCGGGGGGCGTGCTCTCATAGCTCGGCAGCACCGGACCCTGGACGGCGACCGCGCCGGTGGCAGCCTGGGTCTGCAAAAGCGCGTCGAGCCAGTGGGGCGTCGCCTGCTCGTCATCGTCGATGAACGCGATGAAGTCCGCATCGCCGGGTGCTACCGCCAAGGCACGGTTTCGTGCTGCGGCGACACCGCGAACCCGCTCGACCACATAGGTCAGTTTGTGGCGGCTCCAGGCTTGGATCGGACCCTGCGATTCCTCCAGCGGCGAGCCGCTGTCATTGTCGACGACGACGATTTCAATCTCTGGTTCCGGGCCGGTGAAGACGAGCGTATCCAGGCTCTTGAGCAGAGCCTTAAGCAGGACCGGCCGGCGATAGCTCGCAATACAAATCACGACCTTAGGGACCGCCGGTCGATAGGCGGCGTTAGCGTACCAGAGAGGAGAATTCAGCATACCTGCCACCACTACAAGCAAGAACACGGGAAAACGCTAGGCATGGCCGTTTCTCTCGGTCGGGCCACGCACGCGTTGTTGATAGGCAAATCGCGTCACCGCGATGAGCAACGTCACATAGAGGATCCAAATCGCATTGTTCCGCGCCAGGAACTGCCCCTCCATAAAGTTCGAAAGCAGCACAAACACGAACAAGGTCGTTATCGCTACGATGTTCGGGTCGTCCGGGAATCGGACGATGTAGATCGCCGCACTCCGCATATAGGCGAGGATCGTGAGACCCAAAAGAGAGACGCCGACCACACCGAGACCAAGCCACACCTCCAAAACGCCATTATGGGAGTAGGCGGGCATAAAGTTCAGCAGCGAGTCGAAGATCCGCAACCTCAGCGTGTCTTTATCCCAAAACGCCTCATACCCCCAGCCCAGGAAGAACGCCTTGCTGATGAACTTGTCCCACGTGTAGGTCCAAATCGGGATCCGGTTCGACAAGGTGATGTCGCGGCCCAGCGATGTCAGAATCTCCTCGATGATTCCGGTCGCCAGGAGGATATAGAGGCCGGCGAAGCCGATCAGCCCGAACCCGACCAGCGAGACGGCCCAAACCTGCAACGCACGCCTGTCGAGCATGCCCAGCACCGCGATCGCAGCGCACACCAAGAACAATCCTTGCGAGGTGCGCGACTCGGATTTGAAGAGCATAAACAGCGACACCAGGAGGCCGACCGTGAGAATCGTTTTGGTCAGGCCCGCGGCCTGGGCGCGTGCGATCAGGCACACCAAGGCTGCGAAGGCCATCGCGGCCCCGAGACCGTTCTTATGCAGATAGAGCCCGCGCCACGTTCCCCCCCAGGCGGCCTCCGAGTGCGGCGTCACGCCGAGCGACGGGATCGCAACGGCAAAGACCAGGCTGCCAATCGCCGCTGCGGTCACCGCGAGCCCGAAGAGGAGCACGATCTGTCGGATGCTGAGCGTCGAGCCCATGTAAATCGCGGCCAGGGTCGAGCCAACCAGCGCGACAGATCGTTCAACCGTTTCAGAAGGGTTCACACTCCAAAGCGTTGAAATCGGGACCAAAGCGATCAGCGCAATCATCGTTGGCACCCGAACGCTCGCCCGCGCCACCATCGGCCAACGCCGCAGGGTAAGCACCAGGAAAAGCGCGTATGTGCCCAAGAACAAGATCTGCGTCACAGCGCCGAGGTTGATCGCGCGGAGGACGAGCTCGAGGAATTCGGTTGAGTAGAAGAAGAGCGCAACCAGGATAATCGCCGGGACCAACAATGCCTCGACGCTGATCCGCCACCGCGGCGCCAGCTGGTAACCACTGACGAGATGCACCCGGGTCTCCTTAAACGAACATCCCACTCACGCTGCGCGGAACATAACGCAAAGCGGAAGGACTGTGCACCGGCAATATGCCAGATGTGACCTGGATGTCGAAACCGCTCGCAACCTGTTGCAATCCGTTGCCGATCCCCTTTCCACGGTGCACCGCTACGGATTACTGTTCCGGGCAATCTGAGGCCAGGCAGAGGCAGCGAGCGATGTCCCAGAACACGACCTGGACGCCGATAGACCATGTGATCATCGGCGGCGTCCGTGCTGCCGTCGCCTCGCGACAGACACTGTCGGATGCTATGGTTGCGGACTGCCGAGCTCGCATGTCAGCGGGTGGTCGGGCACGCATCATCGCCGACGTGAATGGGCATGGCCTGTCGCTCTATGCAACCGACAAGGCGTTTCGTCAGGATCTCGACGCGGCGGATGTCGTACATGCCGATGGCGCTTTTATCACGGTCGTGTCGCGGTACTTCTGCGACGCCACCATTCCGGAGAGGTCGGCAACCACCGATATGATCCATGATGCCGCGGTGGCGGCTATCGATGCGGGGCTGTCCTTCTATCTCCTCGGCGCGACCGCCGATGTGAACCGCCGATGCCGGCAGGAGCTTGAGCGCCTCTACCCCAAACTGAGGATTGCCGGGGCACGAGACGGCTTTTTCTCGGAGGCGGAGGAGGGGGCGGTGGTTGACGAGATTAACCGGTCCGGCGCCGATATCGTTTGGGTCGGCCTCGGCAAACCGAAAGAGCAAGCCTTTGCGATTCGCTGGCGTGAACGCTTCAGCGCCGGATGGGTGATCACCTGCGGCGGGTGCTTCAACTACATCACAGGGGACTACACGCGCGCGCCAGTCTGGATGCAGAATGCCGGCTTGGAATGGCTCCACCGGATGCTGACAAAGCCCAAAGCGCTGTTTTGGCGGTACCTAACCACGACGCCCCACGCGCTTTATCTGATCGCGCGTCACACGCGTCGGCAGGTGCTGCCGGGCTGACGCAGTCGCTCGGTGGAAAAGGCCGGCGTCAGGGCCACTTCCACCGATTGTTGCGGGACTTCGGCGGCCTTTGGGCCGCTACCCGGGAACGTCTGTTTCTGGGCGTCAGGCCTTATGTGCTCAGCAGTTGATCGCGGATTTCATCGGCAGAGCCTGGGCCTACCACCGTGATGGCAATATCGTCGCCCGCGATCACGAAGCTGCCATTGCCCAAATCTCGCACTGCCATGTCGGCCGCTTGGCGGTCGTCGAGGTCGATCACATCCTCCGAATCGAGGTCGCCGATGGTGGCGCTTACGGGACCGCCCGTGCTTAGGAACACGAAGGTGTCGGCCCCCGCGCCGCCGAGCAGGCGGTCTCCTTCACCATGCGAAAAGATGACGTCGCTTCCTTCATGGCCCAGCATCGTGTCGGTGCCGGCCCCGCCGATAATGGTGTCGTCCCCTTGGCCGCCATAGATCCGGTCATTTTCGGTGCCACCGTGTAAGATGTCGTCGCCATCCTCACCGTTCAGCACATCCTCGCCGCCGCCGCCGACGAGGATATCGTCGCCGGCCCCGCCGAAGCCGCGGTCACTTCCGAGCCCGGCATAGATCGCATCGGCGCCGGTGCCGCCGTAGATCTTGTCGGCGCCGCCATCGCCCAGGACGATATCGTTGCCCGAAGTGGCGAAAACGGTCTCCGCGCCACTGGCACCGCGCACCAAATCGTCGCCGCCGAGGGCATAGATCCGCTGCGTCGCCGCAGTCGCCACCAGATGGTCGTCAGCCTGCCAGTCGCCGCCGAGGGTCGCTCCGGCCTCGGAGAACGGCGCTGGCGCCGTCGATAAGGCCGCCTGCAACACAGCCTGCTCCGACGCGATGTCCGGTAGCCCGCCATGGGTCGGATCGGGCAACGGCCCCTCAAGCACCGAAACCTCGCTTTCGGCGCTATCGGTCGCGAAACCCGCGCCGGAAACCTCGGCCATTGCCAATAGGGCAGGCTTGCCGGACAGATCGTCGGAACTCGCCTCATAGACGACGACGAAGGTCTCCGATGCCCCGGCCGCCAGATCGGCGATGGTTTGGCTAAAACCGGTGAGCTGCTCGGCGACCTGCAGATTGCCGAGCGAGGCCGTGCCCGAATTGCTCACGGTTATCTCGAAGGCGACCAAATCCCCCGGCGCCGTGATGACCCGCGCATTCCGGTCGTTGTTGACGGAGATCAGCTCGATCGCCAGCGCGGCCTGCCCGGTGCTCATCTCGTCGCCGACAATCGCCGCCTTGACCTCCGCAATGCCCCCGTCTCCATAGACGTGGATTGAGAGATCGTCGCCCTTGATGGTCACGCCGCCATCGCCGCGGTTCGACATGGTCAGGTCGTCGAGCGTTCTGCCGATGATCTGAATCCGATCGCCTGCCTCGAGGTCTGCGACAGTCCCCTCGATCTTCTTGCCGGTGGCGAGGAAGACGTGCAGATCGTCGCCGTCCCCGCCGATCAGCCGGTCGCCATCGCCATGGGAGATCAGGATATCGTCCCCTTGCTCTCCCCGAAGCGTGTCATAGCCTGCGCCATCGACGAGAATGTCGGCGCCCTCGCCGCCGAACAATCGGTCGACATCGCCGCCGCCATAGATTGTATCGTCGCCTTGCTCGCCGAAGACCCGATCATTGCCGGTGCCACCGAAGATCGTGTCGTCGCCGTCGCCACCCCAAATGGTGTCTCCACCGCTGCCGCCATAGGCCGTGTCATGGCCCTCGGCCATGAACAGGCGGTCGCGTCCGGCCTCCGCCAGAGCAAGATCGGCGCCCTTCCCGGCAAAGACTGTCTCTCGCGAGCTCGATCCGACGATCACGTCGTTCCCGCCGAGGCCGTAGATGCTCTGACCGTCGCCAGTGGCAACCAAATGGTCGCCGGTGTTTTGGCCGCCCGACAAGGTTGATTGGCTGCCGCTGGTGGTTGGTCGGCCTGCTTGAAGTGCTGCCGTCAATGCTTCCTCGGCTGTGATCTGCTCCATGAAGCCGAAATCGACCGAGTCCTCAGGTCGTGGTTCCGGAGTTGGCGCGGGGTCTGGCTGAGGTTCAGGCTCCGGATCAGGCTGTGGCTCCGGCGCGGGATCCGGTTGTGGTTGCGGCTCTGGGTCCGGCTCGGGCTGCGGTTCTGGTTCGGGCTGCGGCTCTGGGTCCGGCTCGGGTTGCGGTTCTGGCACGGGCTGTGGTTCTGGTTCCGGCTGCGGTTCTGGTTCTGGCTCGGGATCTGGCTCCGGTGGCGGCGCCGAATTCGACGACGACGCTCCGCGAGCCGCCTCCGCTCCAACCGCGCCATCCCGATCCGTTGAGGCCAGATACCCCCAAACGATCGTCGCATTCGCCATGGTCGAGTCGACTGTGAACTCAGCCGTCTGCGGAGCAAAACGGAAAGCGAAATAGGTGTCGCTGGGCGGCAGATCGTCGAGATCCTCATTGTAGAGCCAAGGATCGATGAACTGATCCATCCACCAGATATTGCCAAAAGTCTTGGGATCGAAGCCGCCGAAAACGCTTATCCCCGGCGGTTCGTCCGTACCCAGGAAGTGGTTGTCCACGAAGGTCAGTTCGGTCACCGGGTTGTGGCCCAGGCCGGTCGTGTAGACCCAATTGTTTGGGTTCGCTCCGAGCCCGAAGAAGGTGTCGTTCACGATCGCATCGAAAAACTTGGCGTCGTTCGAAACCTCGTGGGCCATCACCAGCAGATCGGCAGAGACGAGCGGGTTGTTCGAGGTGTTGCCCCAGCGATAAGGGCGATTGTAAAGGATCTGGCCCCAATCCCCTGTGTTTTGATCGACCAGCTGTTCAGCTCTGTACAGCAGGTCCTCTTCCCAGTTGGTGGCAATTTGAGCATCTTTGGCACGGTCGGTCGCGTGATAGACCTCCCCAGCCTCAAACTGCTTCCACGCTGCGCCTTGGGTCTTCGAGAACACTGTGGTGTCTTCGAACAGCTCCCGATAATCCTGGCCGCCGGTCGCCCTGTACAACTCTGCCGCAGCAAGGTTGCGTGCGTCCTGCACCCACTCGTGGTTGGCGGCATAGCCTGGCAGATTGTTCTCTGCCCAGGCGAAAGCTTTCTCGGCGCTCTCCCGATACACATCGGCACGCGCACTGTCATAAGGCTCCAAGGCCGTGGCCGCGCGCGCCGCCGTGGCAGCGTATTCATAACTTGACCAGCTATCGGGCGCGTACGCGTACCATTTCTGAATGTTGGTAAAGCTCGATTGCCCCGCGATCGGGTGGTCGTCGGACTCGATGCCGCCAGGGACGCCACCGTCGTCGTGCTGAAGTTGCCGGAACACATCGAGACCCCAGAGCGCCTCGTCCAGTAAGTCGGGGATGCCGTTGTTGCTTTCAGGTAGGTTGAGGTCGAAAGCCTCCATGAACTCTGGGCGGTCCATGACGAGCTTCATCATGTCCCGGCTTGCGCTCAGATGTTGGATCCGGCGGTCCCAGTCGCCAGCGTCGTGCCAACCTCCGAAGACATCCGTATAGACGACATCGGTCGCTTGCAGGCGCAATTGCTCGAAGGACGATTGGTTCTTGAGGTTCAGCCCCATGAACGTGTCCATTAGCGTGGCGCCCGACTGGATTACCTCGAACCCGTCATCGGGATGCTGCGCGCGGGGTCGCTCCCAATCCGCATAGGGTGCCTCCAGCTCGATCCCGCTGCGATTGTGATAAAAGCCGCGGGCCCCAACGTAGAAGGCGTCGTTCCATTGCGTGTCGGAAATTTCGAAGCTCAAAGAACTGCCGAGACCGTCGACCTCGACCCGATAGGTGCCTTCCTGCTGAAAGTCTGAGAAATCGGCCACATAAACGGGGCCGTCGCGGAGATCGGTCTTCAGCGGCCCATCCGACAGCTCGACCGTGCCATCGTAGACCGCACGGCCCGTATCGATATCAATCAGCGCAAACTCGGTGCCGGGCTCCAGCGTGAGATGCGTCTCACCGCTTCGGGTGCCATCATCATGGGCGCCGTAACGGAAATTGATGTAAGCGGCCTTTACCGGGTCATCGCTTTCGTGACCCGTCTGAACGACATGAATGGCTCCGTTCGTTGTGCTGTCGTCGCCGGTATCGAGCGTGATGCTCGGCAGATTGCTGCCGCCCACGGGCGTGATGGTCAGCTCCTCATCTGGGTTGACAGGGTCATCCAGCTGAAAGGTCACGTAGTGGCGCATCTCGGTCTCAAACGACCAGCTGCCCGTCTGCGCGCTACCTATCACCATGTCCTTGCGCAGAAGTGAGGCGATCCCAACCTCGTTGCCGTTGCCGTCGGTGATCCGCCAGCTCGAGATCTGGTCTGCCTGGCTTTCACCTCCGCCGGTATTCTCAAAAAAATCGCTGAAGGTGGTTTTTTGGAACTGGTCGTATGGTTGCAGGTATTCGTTGTTCTCGCCGCTAGGCCAGCCGACGGCCCGGCCATTTTTGTGATAAGCTCCGAATTTCAACTCGTAATCATGCCCTGCGGGCAGTTCAATCGCCCCAGGCGCGCTTGCGAGCCCAGTTTCAATTTCAAGTACAAGTGTGTCAGGTGAGGCAAGAAAAGCCTTCATGTCGGTCTCCATGCATTGGAGACACAGTGGCAAGGACTCATTGCGTTACGGTTAATTTTATTAGTTTGTTCAGAGAGGTCCGATTTCATCTCTAAAAGATGGAATTGACGGACAGATAGCCTCTCCTTTGGAATCAGTACTAATTCGCGACTTTTCGTCAGCGGCTCGTGTTTCTTGGTCGGCGGCGTTGTCACTGGAGTAGCCTCGTTGAAGTATGGTCCGTCATGCGTGCGCCCCTGCTTTCCGGGCACACGGAAGGTCACTCTTCAAGGGCGGTCATTTGGTTGGTGTCGGCCCCTCGAAGCGCCGATCTCCGGCGCGGATTTTTGTTACGCGTCACTTCACTCGGACCATGAGCTGACGCCGCCTTCTCGTCACCCAGCGGCATCTATGCTGCACACGCGAACTTTCCGTAAAGGGTAACGAAACGCTAGGGCGCAGACAACTACCAAACAGTACAGATCGAATACTCCCACACGGTGTAGTTTTAGGGAGCGTTAACTCTCATTTTTCAAGAGTTTGCTTTCTGTGCAGTCCCTTGGCTTGATTACCTGACATCGCTAGTGAGAGATTAGGTCAACAATGCGACGTAATGTGGCAACTGAGGCAGGTCGGGAAGGTTTTCCGGTCACGAAGCAAGATAATTTTCCAGTACCGGCCAATAGTTGGTGCGCTTTCTGCCGCTTGCGATAAATCTGCATCCACCTAAAGCGTTCCGAGGAGCGGTACACCGTGACAGAGGCAGTCGAGCACGGGCTCGTCCAGCGGGCCGAAGGAGAGATTCGTTTCTCGCACCTGCAAGAAACACTTGGTGAAGCGGCCATCGATACGCCGGTTATCCTCGACTATGACGAGACGCTGTGGTTGCGCAACTCGACCGAAATGTACCTCGCATCGGCGCGTCCCGCGGCACTGGCTGCATTCTTGCTATGTCTCATTGATCTGGTCCGTCCGTGGAAGCTTCTCCATTGGCGAGATGGGGAACGCCGATACCGCGATTGGATCCGTGTACTCGCGATCACAGTGCTGTTTCCCTGGACCTTGCCGCTTTGGCGCCAAAGGGCGCCGCGTCTCGGCTTAGATCACCTGAACGAGCCGCTCCTCGCGGCGGTGCGCGCCAGCCCCGCGCAGCAACGGTGGATCCTTAGCAATGGCTTTGGCATCATTTTGCGTCCGCTCCTGGCGCGGGTGGAGGGATTGGACGCACGCTTGGTGGCAGCCCCGCTCCTCGGCGGCTGGGCGTGGCGCGCCTTGGGCAAACGTCGGATAGCGGAGCGGGCAGTCGGCGGGGAGGCGCTCGACAGAGCTGTCTTCGTCACCGACCACCACGCGGATCGGGATCTTCTAGACAGGGTCTCTCAGAGCTTTCTGCTCAAATGGGCCGACGCTCGGTTTGAACCCGCGTTTCGCGACCGTTATGCGCCGTTCGACTACCTCAATAACTGCAAGCGCGAAGGCCAAAACACCTTCATGCGCGATGTGATCGGTGAGGATCTCATCGTCGTGCTCCTCGCTTTCGCGGTTGTAAACGAGGCCATTTTGGGGGCGGTGCTCTGCGCAACGCTGCTGCATCTTTCTTTCTGGGCAATCTACGAGATTGGCTATTTCGACAACGACAGGGTGGCGGCAGCCTATGAGGCAGAGCCCAAAGTGCCCCGTCGCTATCCAGAATATGCGGAAAAGTTCGACATCACTGCGGCGTGGATCTGGGCCGGGTTCTTCGGATTGGCCGGGGTTGCGGCGGCTGGGGCTACAGGCGTCGATATGGCGCTTTCGCCGGCATCCGCCTTGGGGCTATCTGCTGGCGGTACGATCGAGATGCTGATGGTCTGGACGCTCTGGATGGGCGGACTGTTGGCTGCGTGGTGGACCTTCTGGATCTATAACCGGATCGACAAGGCGACACGTACGCTCCTGTATCTGCCGCTGCAAATCTTCAAGTATGCGCTCTTTGCTCTGGTATTGCCGACCTTGGTGACGGGCGTGCTCCTGATCATCGGCCAGATCCTTCGGGCATGGGTACCCTATATGGTCTACCGATACGCCAAGACGCCGCCGAAGCTGAACGTGCCGGGCCGTATGATCCGGTTGATGGTCTTTGTCACGGCCTTTGGCTTGGTCTTGCTGACCGAACTCGCCGACCCGATGATGCTCGCACTACACGGGCTCTTAATCCTAGCGTTCTGCACCTTGCGTGCAGCGCCGCAGTTGCGAGACTTTCTGGCGCAATCCTATTGGATTACTGCTGACCGTGAGAAGGCCGGGCTGGGTGAGCAGCATCGCTAGCGCCGCTAAACACCGAAGCCCCGGGCTTTCATAGGGCTTTTCTATGCTGAATCAATGGCTTAAGCGGCACCTCAGAACAAACGCTCTTTTACCCGGATGATGTCGCCGGGCTGAATGCTGGTCGACGGGAGCGCTTCGAACGCATCGCTTTCCCCACGCTGTACTTCGATGTCATCTTCATCGGCGCGGAAAGTGAAACCTCCTGCCATAGCGGCCGCGTTCAACACAGTCATGCCGCTCTGATAAGGATACTGCCCTGGGTTGTTGACCTCGCCCAAAATGAAGAAGGGGCGATAATTCAGAACCTCGATGCTGACCCGTGGGCTCCGCAGATACCCGTCGAGCAGGCGGGTCGTAATTCGTTCTTCCAGCTGCCGCGGCGACAGGCCCAGTCCGTCGACCGTCCCGATCAAGGGCATCGAAAAGTTGCCGGTGCTGTCCAACTCGAACTCGCCCGACAAATCCTCCTCGTCGAAGACAACGATCCGCAAACGGTCTCCGGCTCCTAACTGATAAGCTTCAGCCTGACTTTGCGCGACGGCAACTCCTTCCAGCGGCAGAATGACCATCGCTGCGAACAAGATCGCAGCAAACCAGCGAAGAACCATCACGACACTCCCTTGACGCTAGAACCTCAGATCTGCGGAGACATCGAAGATATGGGCAATGTAGTCGGTGTCTGCCAAGGTCGACTCGCGCAAGCCGAACCGATACCGTGGCGAAATTGTCAGTCGCCGATTGACCTGCCAGTCGGCACCAATGGCCGCGTCGAAAAGCTGATCTTCCCGATCCAAGCCACCCACTGGCGCGCCTACGATAGCGGCGGCGCCATCAAACTCCCGAAAAACATAGGAAAGCGACGCCTGGAGGCTCAGGTTCCGGCGCAGATCGTGGGTGACGCCAACGAAGCCGCCTGTATCGACGAAATTCGTAGCTCCGAAGACCGATGTCTCCTCGATCTCGCGGCTGATGTTCACAAACACGTTTGTAAGGGGCGTGACGTCCCAGACAACATCGATATCCGCCGAGACGCCGCTGAAATCCTCCAGCGCCTCGTCGTCATAGCTGCGCTGCTCGAACCCAACGCCGAGAGAGGCTTCGATCAGCCGCGTCAGATCGATTTTCGTGCCTGCCAGGATCCGGAAGCCATCGGAGTCGCGCGAGAGCGAGCGCGTGCCCCCCGGGATTGCAACAAGCGCGTCGTCGAACTCGTCATATTCCGCGAGGAAGTAGGAGCCACGGAGAAAGGCTTCATATCCACTTTGCACCGCGTAGCCGACTTCGACCCCAGTTTCTACCTCAACCCGGTCGCGGTCATCCTGATTTGCCACGCCTTCCGAAATCAGGTTGGCGCCAGGATCGGTGATCACTGTGGCCGCGTCATCGAAATTGAGCCGCACGACCTCGCCGAAGGGGGCGAGCCTGAACCGGCCACGATTGATGTCGCCTTCTAGACCGGCCTTGATCTCGTCGAACTCGACCGGCTCGATCGTGATGGTTGTAACCGCGCCGAGATCTGCGATCGGCACGTCGTCCTCACCGCGACGCTCATGACCGTGGCGGAAACCGAGTTCGCCATTCAATCGAATGTCCCGAGTGAAGTCAGCGACGCCGCGAAACCGGGCGTTATAGTCGAGGTAATTGTCGTCGAAGTCTTGGCTTATGATGCCGTACTCCGCCCCAAAATCGAGGCGAACGGCGTGACGTCGCCAGTCGGATTCGACACCGACCCGTGGAGCGAGGCGCGAAACGGAAGTTAAGGTCGCATCGTCTTCTTCGAGGAAGAAATTGCTGTCCAAGCCTTGAGTGACCTTGAAGCCCGGGCTGATGATGAAGCTGCCCGCCCGGATGCCCGTGCCGTCTCGCTGACCTTGTGCGTAGCCGGCGGCGGGCGCGATGATCGCTGCCGCCGCCAAAACTCCGATCCATTTCACTGTCTTGCCCCTCGAATTGCAGGCTTTCCGCCCGTTTTGTTCGAAACCTTGCCGTCGAATCTAGTTCCCGCTTGGGTTGTTCTGAGCCTCGCTCGGGATGGTGACGAAGCCATCGAAGGAGAAACTGCCGCCAAACCGCTCCTCGGTCGCATCGCCGGTAACAATATCACCACCTTCGAGCGCGTTAGCATCATCGAGGACCGTTGTTTCGGTGTCCGCATCCCCATCGGTCGCCGCAGCGATAGCCGAAGAGATCAGCGTGTCGCGGTCGACCGACAGAACGCGCAATGCCGCTGCAATCTCCGCCGCCTCGACGGCGACTTGCTCGTCAGTCATCAACGTTGCCTCGGTGCCATTCACCGCCGCTGCGCCAATCACAGCCGAAAGACCAGGACGCTCGTTGCCATTCGCCGCATCATACGCCGCCGCTGCGCAAATGTCAGCATCGTCGGGCGCCGCCTGCGCGGCAGCGAAAACCAAGCGCGAGATGGTGTCGGTCCCAGTGGAGACGGTCACTGCCTCACCCAGGACGGAGCATGGTGCAGCGATGCCGAGTAGGTTGGCCTCCGAGAGAATGGCCGTTGCGTAGCGAGGGTTGTCGACCATCAAAGCAGCCACATCGGCCGCGCCGCCAGCGGTTTCGAGCACGCTCGAAACCTGTACGGGGAGTTTAACGTCGGTAGCAGCAACCGCCATGCCTGCGGCGAGGGCGAACACCGAAGAAATACGCAAAAGCTTAGACACAGATACATCTCCTGGATGTGAGGGCGACTTTTTTGCGCCTCACTATTGAACTGCTCTTCTGGATTTGTAAAGCATGCGCAAACGTCTCGAAAGGTTGAGCTAGAAAGAGAGGTTGTGGCGCAACGCTTCGGAAAATTCTTGAAGAATAGCGGCATCTGCGCTGCGCCGCTCCGGCGCTTGAGCGACAGTGTCACTCGGCGCGTGTGGCGCCCGAAGCGTAGCGTTATTATCTCGGGCACAGGATGAGACTGGTTGTACTCCTGGTAGTTGTCGCCGCGGCGTTGTGCGGTGGATGGTGGTGGTGGTCGACCCGCGATGTGGCGGCCGAGCGCGCCATAGCGTCCGCCGAACTTCAACGCGCATCGGCGCGGGTTGGGCTTTACCGCATGTTGCGGGAGGCGCGCCCCTTCGAATTCTCCGACATCGTCGTGGGTGGTCGCCTTGAAGGGGGAGACTGGGATTTCAGGGCCATGCTGGTGCGCGGCGGGACGCCGCGTGCCGCTTACGGCCAGGTTCGGCCGATCTGCTCCTCCGGACTCGAAGATCCAGAGTGCTGGCAAATTGCGTATTTGGAATCCCAAGGCTCGGCGATCGATGTGCCGGAGCCGGATCTCGCCGTCGCGGCGACACCGGCGGAAAGCTTTGAGCCCTCGGCGACGCCACCCGTTCCCGTTGGCGATGCGGCGGAGCTGGGGTCTGCGGCATCCACCAGTCCGCCGCCGGAGGAGGATGCTCTGACAAGTACTGATGCGCCCGCCGATCCGCAGCAAGAGGCGGAGCTGGCGATTGAGCCGGTGCCAGGGCCCGAGCCGCAGCGAGCCGACCGGCCGGAACGTTTCAAGCCGGCGCCGGGATCGATTGGGCAATCGGTTCTGCCGGAGCCGAATGCCCAGGCGGTGCCTTCTGCGGCGTTAGAGCCTGATGAACCACAACCGCAGGGCGAACTCTCCGAGGAGCCGGAGGATGCGATCGCGCGGTTCCCGGCTTTTCCCCGCCCGCGCCCGACGGCGACCCCTGAGATCCCAAATGCGCCGATTGGCCAGGGCAACAGGCAGCAGGGCGTGCTGCCGGAAGCGGAGTTGGCGCGCCAGGCATCTCGGACCGAGGATCGCACGGGCGACGCCGTGCCAGTCCCGCCGCCACCACGCCAACGCGACGAGGATCTGTCGGAGCGTACGGCTCCGGCCGAGCCCGAACTGACCGTGGACAACCGGGTCTCGGAATTGGGCGCGCCGCTCCCCGACACGACCCACGAGGTTGCACTGCCGTTGATAAACGCCCGGACCGGTCCCAGCACCTCGGAGCCGATCATCACGACTCTACGATCCGGAACCCCACTCGCCCTCGTCGAGTTACGGGCCGGGTGGGGGCGTTTCGTCATCCTCGAGGGTGAGTTTAGCGGTGCCGAGGGTTGGGCGGCGATGAGCTTGGTCGAGGAAAAATTCTGATGGCCTTCTCGCGGCGGGTTGCAGGCCGCGACGATGCGGCTACGCCCGGCGCTATGACAGACCTGGCGGCCGGACCCTTCGCCACCGAGGTTGATGAGGCGGAGGAGCCCGCGCCGGCGAAGGCTCGGCGCCCCGCTCTGCCGCAGATCGACTTTGAGATGCCCGACGCGCAAGGGGCGTTGTTTTGGCTGGCGGCGATTGCGGTATTGGTTGCGGCGCTGGCCCTCGGCGCGAACCGCCCGGTGTCCTGGTTGACTTTGTCGGTCGTCGCCCTCGTCCTGTTCGCCGCACAGGTGGTGTTGGATGTGCAGGACAGCCGTGCCGCTTATCGGTGGCGCCGTTTGGCACCGGTGGTTATCCTTTATCTGGGCGTTGTCACCTGGGCCGCGTTTCAAGCGTTGCCGGCGCCGCTGCAAAGTTGGGCGCATCCCGCCTGGGCGCAGGTCGCCGGGGTGCATGGCTCGATCTCGGCCGATCCCGGCATGACCTGGCAGGGTGTGCTGCGCTTTCTCGGCTATGCGGCGATTTTCTGGGTTGCGCTCCGTGGGGCGGCTGATCGGGAGCGCGCCAAGGCCTTCATCGCAGTCTTTGCGCTCTTCTCGGGCATCCTGGCGTTCTTCGGGCTGTTGGCGTTGAACCTTGGGCAAAACCCCATCGTCGGCAAACCCTTCTACGAAACCTCGGTCACTGCCAGCTTTGTGAACCGAAATGCCTATGCGCTCTATGCTGGTTTCGGGGCAATGGCCTGTCTTGCGACCCTGGGCTTTCGGCTCCGTTCGAGCCATCGCGACAGTGGCGGACCAAAACGTCGGGCGCTGCGGGATTTCTTCGAGATGCTGATCCAGGGCGGCTGGGTCTACATGGTATCGTTCTTCGTCATCGCCGTTGCCCTCGTCAACACGGAGTCGCGCGCTGGAACAGCGGTCAGCCTTGTCGGAATCGCGACGATCTTGGCGATAATTCTTGCGCGCGGCGGCGGTATTTGGCGGCTCAGCATCTGGGCGGCGGTGATAGTACCCCTGGTCGCGGCGTCGCTGGTGGCGGGCGGTTTGGGTCAGCGCCTCCTGCTCACGGACCCGCTGACCGATGGCCGGCTCGCCGTGAATGAACGAACGATGGCAGGCATCGAGGCCGCTCCATGGCTTGGGCATGGGCTCGGCTCGTTCCAGGACGCGTTTCGCCCTTATGCGACGCCGGATATTGGCCGTGCGGAGTGGGATCTTGCCCACAATGCCTATCTCGAGAACGCGTTCGAATTGGGCGTTCCGGCGACGCTGGCGCTCCTGCTGGCGGTTGCCTTGATCGGGCTGCGCTTGATCCGGGGTGTGCGCGAAAGGCGGCGCATGCGAGCGGCCCCTGGATTGGCACTGGCGGTGCTATTGGCGGGGGCATTGCACAGCGTCGTCGATTTCAGTCTGCAGATGCCGGCGACGGCGGCGATGCTGGCGATGATCCTCGGCGTCGGTTGGGCGCAGAGCGTTCGCGGCGTCCCAGTTCGTGACGACGAGCGGCACTAAAGCACTTTCCAGCCAATCTGACTCAGATTGGCGTCGTGGAAATGCACCCGAACCATAGGCTAGAGCGCGAGAAGCGATGCAATCGGGTCGGAGAGCGCTCCAGCTCTCGGCACCAACCGAACACTCTGGAAAATAAGAGATGGCTCGTAAAATCAGGGCAATACGCGACGCCTGATCTACGAGCAAAGACGGACGGATCGAGTGCTAGGGACACGGAGACGGTATTCCGCCGAGTTCAAAGCGAGGGGGGACCGGAGGCGATCGGGGGCGAGGCTACGATAGCCGACCTGCCGATAAATCACCGCGTGTGTCGGACGCAGATCGACCGCTCGAAGCCGGAGTGGATCGAGGGCATGACCGGCGTCTTTTACGGCGAGGCCGCGACCGCGCAGCCGAGCGCGAAAAACAGCATGCGAAGATCGGCCAGCTCTCGGTAACACGCTCTCCTGCAGAAGGCCGCCCTGGCGCAGGAGCCGCCGTTTCGAGCCCGTCGGCACCCGGAGGGTGAGCGTGGGAGGCGATAGGTGCCTGCACGGTGGCAGGCGCGGCTGCCGGCGGCATGGAAGCTGTCAGAGGGTCCGCGGCGGCACGCCAGGGATCGTCACCACCGACCAAGGCTGCCCATTAACAGCTCCGTCTTCACCGAGGGCCTAACCGAAGCGGAGATGAGGATCTCGACGGACGGCTGCGGCAGATGGCTCGGCACCCTGTTCCCCCAACGCCTCTGGCGATTGTACAAAGACGCGTGCGTCTCCGTCGACGCTTTCCAGACGGGCTCGGAGGTACGCGCGGGCATCGGCTGATGGATCGCCGGCGACAGCAACGGGCCGCCCCGCCTAGCCCTCGGCGGAAAGTACCCCTGCGCTGCCCACCTCGGCCCCGAAGGCTCAGAACTGGCGGCATGAAGGAGACGGACAGAAGCATCGCAAAACCGCCAAACGGTCCAACAAGCATCGATCCGATCTGTCGAAGGCCGCACCGGCACAGCAGTGTGCCGTTGGGCCGGCACCAGCAATGGCGCGGGGTCAATGCACCGAGATCCGTGGCCCTTCGACCGTCGCGCCGCGGTAGATGTGGAGTCTGGTCCGGTGAAGACCCGTCTAACGCGGCGGCGCATTCATGCCCCGCCGCTCTTCAATTCTCCAAGGTCAGTTCTTGAAGTAGTGGTTTCGCGTCCCGTAATGGCCATAGCCATAGCCGGAATACGAGTAGCGCGACGCCTTGTTCGGCTCGACTTGGGTGAGCACGGTTCCAGACAGCCGTAGACCGAAGTCGCGGAGCTGTTTGATGCCGGAAAGGGTCGTGTCGCGCCGCGTGTGGTCCCATCGGACCATGTAGATCACCGTATCCGCAAATTTGCCGACAACGCCCGCATCTGAGACCAGCAGCACCGGCGGTGTGTCGAGCAGCACAAGATCGTACCGCTTGCGCAATTCCTCGACCATCCAGGCGAAACGTTTGGAAGACAGGATGTCTGCCGCCTGTGGGGCTGGACGTATTGCCGGCAGCACCGACAAACCGCTTTCCGGATCTTTCCAGATGACCTCGTCGAGGGTCGCCGACCCATCGAGGACCGAAATGATATCCGGCTGATCGGCGATCTTGAAAGTGTCGTGCAGTGTCGGGCGGCGAATGTCGCAATCCACAATGATCGACGTCTTGCCAACCTGCGCGCTCATATAGGCGAGCAGGATACAGGTCGTCGATTTGCCCTCGCCCGGTAGCGACGACGTGGCCATGATTGTCTGCGGCGGCTGGTCGATATTGGTTAGGAACAACGACGTGCGTAGGTTTCGCACCGCCTCCGCCAGCGCCGAATTGGGCCGGTCCGCGATATGCTGCAGGACGTGGGACCGGCGGCGGCGGCGCCCGAGTACGGGCAAGCTCGCCAACACGGTGGTGTTGGTCACATCCTCCACCTCGGCCGGTGTGCGGAAGGTGTTATTGAGCACTTCAAGCACAAACACCAGTCCCAGCCCGATGGCCATGCCTGCGGCCCCAGCGAGGCCGAGCAGCAAGCCCTTCTTCGGCTCAGACGGTTGGCGCGCCGGTACGGCCTTTGAGATGATCCGGGCATCGGCCTCCTGCAGGCTTTCCTGCTCGGAGGTCTCCTTGAACCGGGTCAGGAAGGTCTCGTAGATCAGCCGGCTCGCCTCGGCCTCGCGCTCGAGCTGCCGTAGTCTAACCGAGCCCTTCGACTGCGTTGCGGCCTTGTCTTCCAGATCGGAGAGGCTGTCTTTCAGCGTCTGCTCCCGCGCGTCTGCGACCTCGAGATCGTTCCGCAAGCCCTCGACGATTTTTCGGACTTCCTGGCTGATGGCGCCGTTGATATCGCCGATCTCGGCGCGGATATTGATCATCCTCGGGTGGCGGTCGCCGTAGCGGGTCGAGAGATCAGCGCGACGGCGCCCGACCTCGGCCAATTGCTGGCGGAGTTCCAAGATCAGGGGCGAAGAGACGATCTGTGCGGCGGCGCCGAAGCCGCCGTTTTCGACCCGCCGGCGCACCTGCTCATAGCGGGCGGCCGCCTCGGCGCGCTGGGCGCGCGCGGCGATGAGTTCGGTATTCAATTCACCGAGTTGCTGGGTTGTGATCTCGATCGCCTGACCCTCGCCTTCGGTCAGTTCGGCTTTGTAATCCTCGACCGTGCCCTCGGCGAGTTCTACGGCGCTGCGCAGGTGGCTAACACGCTCGTTCAGCCAGGCGGTCGCGCGGCGGGTCTCTTCGAACTTCGCTTCGAGCTGATCGATCAGGTACTGATCGGACACGGTGTTAGCGATCAGAGCGGCCTTCCGCGCATCCTCGGCCGTCACGCTGATCGCGATCACCACCGAGAGCCCGACTTGGTTCACGGACAGCGCTTTGGCGAGGGCGCCACGGACTTCCTGGCGCTCTTGCTCTGTCTCGATCTCCGGATCCGTGATCTCTGGCGTTTCTTCGAGGCCGAGGGCGAGCTGTACATCCGCGGGCAGCTGGCCGCGCACCCACTCCTTCGAGCTTTCGATCCAGGCTTTGACGAAAGGCTCCGGGCGGAGCTTTGCGTTGTATTCCGGGTCAAGATCCAGGCGGAGGTTCTCGATCACCCGTTCCAAAAGCTGGTTGGAGGTGATGACGGCGATTTCACCTTCGACCTGGTTTGCGTCCGCCGGTAGGCCAGACACCACGCTCTGGAAGTCGATCACCGTCTTGTCGCGCGTGTTCAACATGATCTGCGTGGTGGATGTGTATTTCGGCGTCATCTTCTTTAGCGCCACAAAGGCGGTGCCCAGGCACATCAGCATGATGACCACAACCACCCATTTGCGCCTCCACACCGTCGCCAGCAGCGCGCCGATGCTGATAATATCAGGGTCTTTGCCACCCGACGCAGGGTCGGACGCGAGGCGGCTCTCTGCCGGGAACTGGCGTTCTTGTTTCATGAGACCGTTCTCCGGTTCCTCACCGACCTTGCCGGTGCTTTGTGCTGTCCCGAGGGGTCGCGCTGGCCAATATTAGCGGACCAGCCAACGCACCCGATCGTCGACACCGAACACGCGGTGACAGTCCAGACTGTCCCACACGGCCGCTAGCTCCTGCAGATCCTGCGTCGCCCACTGATCGGTGATGATATCGTCCATTCGGGTAACCAACGTCTTGCAATACCGCGCGACCGACCGTGCGGCGTTCTCCGCCTCTGCTTCGGTGACCTCGGGCTCCGACGACTGTGCGACGGCACAGCCGGTCATCGCCATCAGCGCGAGGGCTGTCAGGACCGAGCAGGTGGCAGGGGCTCTTTTCATAGACGTTCTCCGACCTCGAAGGATTTCCGTGAGTTGTACCAGAGCCCTATGACGGTGTCGAAGGAATGATCCTGGCATAGAAGGCTGCGGCAATGCTGTGTCATTCGAAGCCCACGCCTCGACGCGCACGATCTCTGGCCCATACCAACCGCCAAATTGCGTCCAGGCGCTCATTGCGCGCGCGCTCCCGTTCAAGAGCCTCCGGTTGCACAAGGCGGGCGACCCACAGCTCCTCCATCACGCGGTTGCGGGTTGCGTCGTTCAACTCCGGCCACCATTGGCTCGCGAGGATTGCCCGGGCTAGAAACAGGTTGCCGGCATAGGGCGACCACTCCCACGAAGCCCGCAACGCCTCCCACGCCTCGACCCGTCGATCAGCAAAGAACTCCGCCCAGGCCAGGGTCAGCCACGCATACCCGTTGGCAGGCCCGGAGCGCAGCGACGCTCGGGCATGCTGTGCGGCGACTTCGGCGCGGCCGATGCGCTCGGCGCCCGTCGCGGCCTGGGCGGATTCTAGCCATTCCTGCGCCATGGCAAGCCGGTATTCTTTGACCTCGAAGAGCGAACGGGCGGCGCCTGCACCCCAGGGCCCGTCGGTTTGCGTCATGACTTCCGCGACGGTGTTGTCCCCGCCCTCCAGCGGCGCCTGCTGCCGGGCGGCGGTGCTGAAGACCGGCGTCGACAACGGACCTGACCAGATGGCGATCGCACCGATGGCCAAGACACAGATCTGAAGGGCGATCATAGAAACGCGAGACATACCACCACACCATCGCTCCAATCCACGGCGATTAAAGTCTGCTGCGCTGCATCGCAAGCTCGCAGGCCGTCTGCCCTAGAATTGCCATGATTGGCAAGCGATGCTTGTCGCGCGATAGTCACAGTGCGGCCCAGAAGACGCCGTCTGTCGGCCGCCGTTCTCACCTAATGGCCATGGGCGGAGGGGTGGCGACGCGCCGGCCGTGCTGCAACGCGCCGGTCTGCCGCCGCGATTGTGTCCCCTCGGAAGCATGGAAGGATGGTCGCGGTGACCTATCGAGCGCTTGCAATCGCTGCTGCCCTGTTGCTCTCGGCCTGTTCGTCGAGAACCTTCGAAACGCACACTGCCTGGTCCGAGCGATTGTCGAGCGATATTCGCCCCGGCATGTCCTTGCAGGAGGTCACCTCGATTGCGACCGAGGAAGGGTACTACCTGCTCGACGGACCGGCGGCGGCGAAGCGCCTCGACGCATGGGTGAAGCCCGGGCCCGATGGACGATGGGTCGTGCTGGTCGCGGAGTATGAACGTCCGCTGTGCCATGAGGAGCGTAAGTTCTACCTCCAAGTCGACGATTTCGGCGTTGTGCGCGCAACCGATACGTCGGGGCAGCCCTCCTGCTCGTAAGTTGCGGCCGTCGCCGGCCTCGCGTCGCTAAACCGCAATCGCTTTCCGCTGCGCCCCCCTTTGGCAAGGGGCGGAGATGGGCGATGCAAGTGGTGGCCTTTTCGGCGGCTGGGTGATGGTAAAGGCCGAGGCGAACGAGCCGAAGGCGTTGTTGGCGGCGCTTAGATCCGGAGCTTACTACTCATCGACCGGGCCGGAACTCCGTGCCATTGAGACAGAAGGCGGCGAGATCCGAACACACTGCTTGCCGGCGGACTGCGTGATCGCGATTGGCGCACGGACACCCCGGTTTCGGTAGTGCTGCCAGAACCAGCGTTGACGCACCCGGACCCGAGAGAGCTGAGCGGCATTTGAGGCCCGGAGAAGTTTGGTAACGGTTAGCTGTTCGTCTGCATTGAACGCCCGCCCCATTTCTACTCCTGCATCTCAGGCCCCGCTCATTCACCGCGGAGCCTACGCGCGACCGGTCCCGCCGAAGGAGAGAAGCGATGCGCGGTTGAGCCCGAAGACCCGCTGCCGATCTCATGATGCCGACTTGCACGTATTTTTGAAGACGTGGCTGGCGAAAGTAGCGATATCTCCCGGGCGCGTGCTTTGACGGATAGGCGCGTTGCGACGGTGCTTCTATAGGAAGAAAATTCTAGGAGCCTCCGGAGATTCCGTGCAACGACGGCGCGGGTGAACTCGTCTTTGGCGCTGCATGGGCTGGCCGAGGCGGAGCCTGCCGAGGTAGCGGATCCGCCTTAGATGGTGAGTGAGGGCCGCGGCCCGCCATTGGTCGGATTGCCTCCAGAAAGATCGGAGCCGTTCAGATGGGCATTCCCGTCCACAGCCGGGACAGACCCACACCCCGGCCAGATCGCACCGTCTCCACCGCTCGAAGGGGCGAGGTGGTTCGATTTGGCGGAAGAAGTGCTTCTGACGACAGAGTGCGACACCTGCAAAGCGGCCCCAGCAGGCCGTTAGAGGTTGAGGGCAGAAAGTCGAAGGCCGCCTTCATGGTCTATCCTGTCGGCCTCAAGGACTGCGTTTCTACTGGTCGCGCGATGCCGCCTAGCGCCGCACCAAAATCGCAGAGGGTCACAGCGAGGAAAGGCGTTTTCACCTGCACTGGGCCATCGACGGGACATCGAAAGGCTCGCCTTCGACGTGCTGCATCAGAGCATCGCGAACGACCGCGTCGGATCGTGGCCAAGACGCCCTGTCGCATCCGCATCTTCATCACCCAGCCCATCGGCGGCTACCCGGCGCCGGTCGACATCCGATAAAGGCACGCCAATTGCGAACCTTTTCGCGCTCACGGGTTCGAACGCACCTGCGCCGACCGCGATATCGACTGCCGGCAAACCAAACCTGACCGGCTTGTGGCGAACGGTCTGGCAGCAGGCAACCTGCCCTCTCAACGACCCTACGCTGCGCCGATAGCCGGGAGGAGCTTCGATGCGCTCTGCGCCTGGCTGAACGGCTGCCTCGAGGCGTACTCTTTCCCACGCCCCCGAAGGCCACATGGCCAGGCGATGGTAGGAGGGGTTGAGAAACTGCTGTGAATACCGCCAGAAGGGCGTCCTACCGATGCTTGTTTGCAAAGGCGGAAAGCGGCGCGGAAAAGCGGTGCTGATGCCAGGCGCCTGGCGCATCCTAGACGCGACCCGGCCCGGCCTTCGCCGATGGCGACACTTCGTTGGTGGAGATGGGCCGGCGGTAGGGCAATGTTGCGGGGCGGCTCACGCCGGCGCCCGCGTGGCGCTCAAGGTCGTGTCGTCCAGCAGCCTCGATTTCAACCCGATCGAAGGTGCCCTTTGCAGGCGATAGGGCCTGCTCTATAAGGCCGGCCCCTCGATGTTCTGGCAAAGCTGTTTCCAGCAGACCGGACAGGGCGCCGAACGTCCGCTTCGAGAAAGGCGCTGCCGTTGCGGTGCGTTGGGACGGAAACGCGCCACGCGATGGTGGACTGGACGCGCCTCACGGCATGGAATTGCAACTCCGACGAAGCTGTGGAGCAAGCCTTGGCCAGCGATCACGGGCCCGGCATCGCCCACTCCCGGACCCTGAGGCGGCGCGCAATCATGGGAGCTCTTCGCTTGCGCGGAGGCGGTGCGGGCGGTGAGTACGCCTTTCCCGGCGGCTCTCGCCCGCGCTCCGGGCGGTTGCAGCCTGACCGGGTGGCATCAGTCTTGCCAGAGAGTTTTCCACCACGGCTGCGGCTCCGGCGGCTCGGTTACGTCGAGGCCGGCTTCCGTCATATCTGCGCGGATCTCTGCGATGTCCCAGCCGGTCAGCGAGGCGAGGGTCTGCGCCTCTTTCTCGAATCTGGCCGGAAGGTCGCGGCGATAATCCTCGCCGGCACTGCAGCTCGCCTTGCCGGTATAGGCATGGCGCATCACATAGCGGCCTTGAAAGTTCTCGCGATTGCCGGTCGCGATAAGGCGCAGGTCCTCTGGGAAGCTCTCAGCATCGTAACGGGCGTGGAGCCGGGTGACATACACATCCTGACCCCCGCCGAAGGCCGAGCGTCCGGGCTGCACCCAGTAGACGCCGAGCTCGCGAAGCTGCTGCACGGTCAGCGGATCGGCGGCACAAGGGTCGCACCAGCCCATGTCCCAGGCGTATTCCATCACCACGGCCGCGCCGCCCTCCTGCGCGACGGTGTTGGCGAAGATGGCTTTGTAGGTCTCGTCGAAGCGGGACTTGATGTGGGATGGGATCTCGACATTCGTGGGCAACGGTATGGTGCGGTAGTTTGCGGTCTCGACCCGGCCCGTGCGCGTCAGGGCGTAGAGGAGGAGGTCCTGGCTCCCCTGTGCGTTCGCGGTGCCGAGGCGGATCGGCAGCATGAATTTCGGGCTCTCGAACGCGATTTGCAGGGGGCGAAGGGTTCCGCCGCCCCGTTTGGCGTGTTCCTCGATGTTCACCTTCGCCACAAAGAACTTCATGTCTTGCGCAATGTATGATCCGAGGACCGTTGCCGCGCCGTCCGGAAGGCCATAGCCGTTCTCGCTGAGCCATGTTGCGAGACCGTCGGACTGCTCCGCCGACAGGATCTTAATGTCGTATTCGCCGACCAGATACTCTGCCTCGACCGTCACGCCGAGCGCATCAACCCGCGCACGCGCGATGCCGCCTCGCGCGGCGGAGGGGGCGTTGGAGAAGGCGAGCGCCTCCTCCAGCACGCTTGGACCGCATGGGTCGGGATCATAGTATTCCACCAAGCGCGGTGCGGTGAAGGCGTCGAGATGGTCGACCACCGCATTCTCGGTCACATGGATCTGCTCGCGTTCCAGCACCGTGGGCGCGGGAACCACAAGGGCGAAGTCGGTGACCTCGCCCTGAAAATCATTGACCATGGTGATCACGGTTCGGTCCTGGTCGCGGACCATAACGACCTTCGACGCCTCGTTGAACAAATCGGCGTCGCCGCGGGCGACATAGAGGCCGCAAAAGGCGATGGCGGGGGTCGCGATGGCAGCAAGCAACAGGGCGAACGGCGCGGTGGCGCGGCGGGTTCGGCGGGTCATGCGGGCACTCCTGTGCTCGGGCGCGGGGCGGTCGGGCGCCAAGCCGCGCTGGGATGCGGAAGGAGACGGTCGAAAAGCGGCACCAATGGGGCGGCGAGAACCAGGCCCCAGAGCGGCCCAGCATCGACGATCCAAGCGTGTTGCAGCGCGAAGCCGAGCGCGGCTACGAGCCCAATCCAAGCCGCCCGGGCGCCTGGATGCCAAGGCTGCGTCATCGGGTCGGAAATCATGAAGAAGGCGAAGACGATCAGCGCGCCGGATTGGAGTTGGTGCAGCGGTACGGCCATCGGGTCGCCGAGCCAAAGCGCGCGACCGACGCTGAGCCCGGCCCAGGCGGCAAGGAACAACAGAGGCACCTCGGCCCGCCGAGCGCGACCAGTGACCAAGGTGCCAAGGCCGGCGGCGGCCAGGATCACCCAGGCCTCGGTCCCCCATTGGCCGGGCGAGACCCAGGCGCCAGGTGCTGCGGCCGTGACCGCGACGATGGCGAGTGCTGCCGGGTTCCAGATATGCCGCCCCCGCACTCGAAAGAGGAATTTCGACGCAATAGCGAGGCTTGCGGCAAGTAACAGCAGCGCCGGTCCGTCGGTGCGGAGGAGAAGAGTGAGCGAGCCCGCAGTGATCAGCGGGCTGCGCCAATCGAAGGGAACTTTCACGATCCACGAGGCAAGCGCCTGAACGGCCAGCGCCGCCGAGATGGCGGTGACGGGGCGCCAAAGCGGCATTTCCCAGGATAGGGCCAAGACCCCCGCGCCGATCAGGCAGGACAGCGCCAGGATCTGTCCATGCCTCGGGTCGCGCATAAGGATATCGAGGGCACGCACCGGCTGCCATCTCCCGCAACTGATCAACGCTTCGTTACCTATCTAAGCAAACGCTGGCGATTTTGTGATCCGTCGGTGACCAGCGAACTGTGGGCTGTAGGAGTTGGTTCAGCCGATCACGGCTTCGGGCGGCAGAGTCGGGCGGCGCGGCCGCGTGAGGCCGGGGCTCGGGATAGACTCCGCTTCGAAGGCTCGTTCGAAAGCCGGCCGCGTCTCCAGCCTCGCCAGGAACGCCTTCGTTCGACCATCGGGCATCGATGGGAGGAGATGCCGGCCGGGGGGATAAATCTGCATCCAGCGCAGGCACATCGCTAAGTAGATATCGGCGATGGTGGGCGTGTCCGCGACCAGGCCGCCGGTGCGCGACAAAGTCTCCTCGACCAGCGCAATATGCGCGATGAGGCGTTTGCTGACCCCGGCCCGGAGCATCGCCACGCCCTCGTCCCCGATCCAGCGATGGGAGTAGAAGCCGCAGCGCAGATCGGCATGCAGCGTGTTCGAAACCCAAAACAGCCAAGGCAGGCACCGCGCCCGGGCAGCCGGGTCGTCCGCGGCGGGGCCATCGGGGCCGAGGTGTCCGGCCCGTTCGGCGATATGGAGCAGGATGGCACCGGTCTCGAACAGCACCAGATCGCCGTCCTGTAGCACCGGCAGCAGCCCTTGTGGGTTCAGCGCACGATAGTCCGCGCTGCGATGCTCGCCCTTGGTTCGGTCGACGAGCGTTGTTTCATAAGGCAGTTCCAGCTCCTCCAATGCCACGCGGACGGGCAGATTGGCGCTGTCCGGCGACCAATGGAGGCGCAGGGTCATCTCAGCGTGGCTCCAGCCTTTGGTGGCGGGCCCGGGCCCCCCGCTCGATGGCGGCGGCAGCGAGGCGCCCGACGCGCAGATCGTGACGCAGGATCTCCAGGAGCCGCAGCTCTGTCATCGCGACCTTGCCATCGGCCGCCGCAATATCGCAGGCCAGCGCATATGCGGTTTCGCGCAGGTGATCGGGCAGAGCCTGCTCGACCAGGCCGACCAGGGCGTCGATGCCGTCTTCCTCCTCGAACAGATCGGCAACCAGCGCTGCGACATTCGGAATGCGGTCGCGGTCGAAGCCGTCGAAGGCGGGCAGCAGATCTATCGAGGCAGTGATGCGTTGCATCTCGCTCTCGGTCATCTGCTCGTCCGCGGCCGCGGTCGCGATCATCACGCCCACCAGGGCGTCTTGTGGGCTCAGGGCGTCGATTGCCATTGGGAGGGGGCCTCGCGGTGTTTCAGTCGCCGCGAAGCTAGGGGGCGTCCGTTCGGCTGGCAAGGCCCGCGCTCGGCGCGTCGGGCCCCAGTTGCCGCAGGGCGTCAGAGGATGAAGTTGCTGGCGCTGAAGTCTTCGATCGAGATGTCGTCGACGGTCAGGACCTGGCGGCCCAGCTCGAAGATCACGCTCGTGCCCTGTTGGGTGGCGTTGGCGATCACGACGTCGAAGCCGGTATCGCCCTGGTTGAGGTTCAGCCCCGCGAGCCGTGCCTCCCGTGCCAGTACGAAGCCCGCAGTCTCGGTCAGGTCGATCCGATCCCGGTCTTCGGTGCTGAAGTCTATGATCCGGTCCGGGCCTTGGGTAAAGACGAACGTGTCGCGCCCGTCGCCGCCGCTGAGGAGGTCGGCACCGGATCCGGCTTCGATAAAATCGTTCCCGTCGCCGCCGACAATCGAGTCGGCGCCTTCGTCGCCGACCAGCCGGTCATTGCCTTCGTCGCCGAAGAGCCGGTCCGCCCCCGCGCCGCCGAAAACGCGGTCGTTGTCGAAGCCCCCGAACAGCTGATCCCGTCCTTCGCGGCCAATCAACCGGTCGTTTCCGGATCCGCCGAAGAGCTGGTCGTTGCCCTCGTTGCCGGACAACACATCATTGCCGTCGCCACCGCGGAGCGTGTCGTTTCCTTCGCCGCCGAACATGCGGTCGTTGCCATCGCCGCCGCCGACGATATCGTTGCCACTGCCGCCGACGACGCGATCATTGCCGTCGCCGCCGGCGAGGTCGTCATCTCCGGCGCCGCCATCGATCGAGTCGTTGCCGAGGCCGCCGCTGATCGTATCGAGGCCGTCGCCGCCCAAAACCCGGTCGCTGCCCTGGTCGCCGAACAGGACATCGTTACCAGCCTGACCCTGGATTTCGTCGTTGCCTTGGCCGCCCAAGATTGTGTCATTACCGGTGGCGCCGAGCACCGTATCGTTGCCGCGTCCGGCATCGACCTCGTCATCTCCGCCGAATGGGCGGATCATGTCGTTGCCGCCGAGGGCGATTACGGTGTCCGCGTCGACCGTGCCGCGCAACTCGTCCTCGATATTGGTGCCAATCACATCGGCCATCGTTTTCCCTTCCCAAGCGTCACGCATGTGCGCCGTCGCACCGACCGGTTCTGGGGCCGGTTCGGCTGATCCGCTACGCCGCAAACCTCCATGTTTTTAGGAATATGTCAAATTTAGTCAAACTTTTGCCTCAAATTTGCCGTGATCGTCAGGGCGGCCCTGTGGCGGATTTGTCGCGCCTCGTCGCGCCATGCGGGAGGTCTTCTCGCAGGGGTTGCAGCTCTGCCAAGGCGTTGACCGCGCAGCCCCGATCGGTCAAAGACCGCGGGTCGATGGGAAGAGGTTGGCGATGACCGATAGCGCGCTCCGCGAGATGGCGATGACTGCCAAGGCTTGGCCGTTCGAGGAGGCGCGCAAGCTCGTCAAACGGTTCGCCAAGGCGCCGCCTGAGAAGGGCTATGTGCTGTTCGAGACCGGTTATGGCCCATCGGGCTTGCCGCATATCGGCACCTTCGGCGAGGTGGCGCGGACCACCATGGTGCGCCGGGCGTTCGAGGCGTTGTCGGACATCCCCACCAAGCTGATCTGCTTTTCCGACGACATGGATGGCATGCGCAAGGTGCCGGAGAATGTGCCCAATCCGGAAGCCTTGGCCGAGCATCTGCAAAAGCCTCTGAGCGCCGTACCGGACCCGTTCGGCACCCATGACAGTTTTGCCGCCCAGAACAACGCCCGGCTCTGCGCGTTTCTAGACCGGTTCGGTTTCGACTACGAGTTCATCTCCGCCACCGCATTCTACAGATCCGGCCGTTTCGACGAAGTCCTACGCCGGGCGGCGGAGCGTTATGACGACATCATGGCGGTGATGCTGGCGACGCTGGGGGAGGAGCGGCGGCAGACCTATTCCTGCTTCCTGCCCATCTCGCCCAAGACCGGCCGGGTCCTCTATGTACCGATCAAGCATGTCGACGCCGCCGAGGGCACTGTGACTTTCGACGACGAGGATGGCGAGGAGACGGTGCTGCCGGTCACCGGCGGGCATGTGAAGCTGCAATGGAAGCCCGATTTTGGTGCGCGCTGGGCGGCGCTCGGCGTCGATTTCGAAATGTTCGGGAAGGACCATGCCTCCAACGCGCCGGTCTATGACAAGATCTGCCGGGCCCTCGGCGCGCCGGCGCCGGAGCATTACGTATTCGAGTTGTTTCTGGACGAGGAGGGGCAAAAGATCTCCAAGTCCAAGGGCAACGGACTCTCGATCGAGGAATGGCTCACCTATGCGAGTCCAGAGAGCCTGGGCCTCTTCATGTTCCAAAAGCCGCGCACGGCGAAGCGGCTGCATTGGGATGTGATCCCAAAGGCTGTGGACGAGTATCACCAGCATCTGCGCGGTTATGGGGACCAAGACCTGGCGAAGCGGCTGGCAAATCCCGCCTGGCATATCCACGGGCACAATGTGCCGGCCTCTGACCTCGGGGTGTCCTTTGCGATGCTGCTAAACCTCGCCTCCGCCGCGTCGGCTCAGGATAAGGAAGTGCTGTGGGGCTTCATCCGCCGCTATGCGCCCGATGCCTCACCCGAGACGCATCCCGGCCTGGATGCGGCTGCGGATCATGCGGTGCGCTATTTCAACGACAAAGTCGCGCCCACGAAGGCCTTCCGCGTTCCTACGGAGATGGAGCGGGCCGCGCTTGTGGATTTGCGGGCGCGGCTGTCGGTCTATGAAGGGCCGGCGGATGGCGAGGCGCTTCAGGACATCGTTTTCGCAGTCGGCAACGAACACGGTTTCGATCCCCTGCGCGATTGGTTCAAGGCGATCTACGAGGTCCTGATGGGCGCCAGCCAAGGCCCGCGCTTTGGCAGCTTCATCGCGCTCTATGGCGTCGCGGAGACCGTAGCACTCATCGATCGGGGCCTCTCCGGTGCGCTCGCGGCGGCCTGAGGCTTACTCCGCGGCGTGGCGGGGGGCGCTGGGCACCGTCTCGGCTGGGATTTCGCCGAACATCCAGTCTTGCAGCGCGCGGATATCCGGACAGGCCCGCCGGCTTTCAGAATAGGCGAAGGAATAGATCGTGATCGGGGCCGTCTCGACATCGAAGAGCCGCGTGAGCCGCCCATCCGCTAAGGCCAGGTCGGCCATCGCCCCATAGGTGAGCGCCACCCCCTGGCCCTGTTCGGCAGCCACGAGCGACAGCTCGCAATGGGGCAGGCGTGGCCCGTGGCGGAGCGGTTCGTGCGCCACGCCGGCCAGGGCAAGCCAGGCTTCCCACCCGTCCAGCACCTCGTCCCGGAGCAGCGTCACGCGGAGCAGATCCTCCGGCCGGCGCAGTTGTTCTCGCTCTATCATCGCTGAGCTGGCGACCGGGAAACGCCCGGATTGCATCATCGGGATAACGCGTGCGCCCTCGATGGGTGTGTCTCCCCAATGGATCACGACATCGGCGCCATTGGTCGCGAAATCCGTGCAGGGCGCGCCCCGTGAGACGATCATCTCCACCCGATCCCGCCCGGGGAAGCGCGTCAGACGGGGAACCAACCAGCGCGCCGCGAAACCGGGTGTCGAGAGCACCCGCAAAGGCCCATCCGGATCGCGGGTTGCGATCCGCCGGGTCGCCGCGTCGAGCCCGTCGAGCAGCGGCGTGACTGCGCGCAAATAGTCCTGCCCGGCCTCGGTGAGGGCGAGGCCGCCCGGATCGCGCAGAAACAGGGCGGTGCCCAAATGCACCTCTAGCGCCTTTACCTGATGGCTCACGGCAGAGGGCGTGACGTGGATCTCCTCTGCCGCGCGGCGGAAACTGACATGGCGGGCCGCGGCCTCGAAGGCGCGCAGGGCGGGCAAGGGGGGCAGGCGTCGGTTCATGGCCGGTGAACTCCGCTCATCTTCCGGTGAAAAGCACGCGTTTGATGGGCCATCGCGCGCAGCGGTAAATTTCTTAAGGCATTCCAATGGAGGATAGCATGAACATCAAGCGGTTTACGAGCGGCCATAGCGCGTTTTTTCTAACGCTTTTCAGCGGTTTGGCGATTGGGGCTGCGGGAGGGATGGCGGCCACCACAGCGGCTCCGCCGACCGAGCATAAAGATCTGAAGGTCGAGGCCTTGGGGATCGTGCCGCCCTCCTCCATCGAGACGACTGTGGGTCTGACCGGGCATAAGTTGCAGCTCCGCGCTGTGACGATCATGCCGGGCGGACATATCGCGAAGCACGGCCACGAAAACCGGCCTGGGCTGGTCAAGGTGATCACCGGGGAGTGGATCGAGGGGCGGGAAAGCGGCGAGACGCTCTACACCCCTGCCTCGAAGGGCATGGTCGAGGACGAGAACACCGTGCATTGGGTGTTCAACAGAGGCGACACGGCTGCGACGGCGATCGTCTGCGATATCGCGCCGGAGACTAAGGCCCGGCTCGATACGCCCTGGCCCCCGCTTGGCCTGCTCCGCAAGCAGGACAGATCGAAGCTGCGGGAGACGGATGGGGTTGAGCGATAGCTCTGGCGAAGTTTGAGCTTCGCTTTAGAGTGCGGTATCGGCTCGGCAAGCGCTAGGGCGGCGCATGGGCCAAACCGTCTCTCTAGGAAGCAGTCGTTTCCGCCACGCTCCTTTCGAGCTGCCGCTTCTGATGACGGTTCGTTCTATGGCTCTCCTGACATAACATCGGCGCTCAAATGGTGGCGCACGAAGGCGCCCTCGGCCCCCTCGGTCAAAGCCTGGATGTCCGCCTGCAACCTGCGCTCGGCTTCGGTCACGCGCTCATGCTGGCGCAGATGCTCGGCCCAGGAGTGGGTCATGAACATCTCGCGGTAGAGATCGGCCTCCTCTGCGATGCGGAAGAGATGCCAGCCATAGCCCCCGTCGCGGAGACGGGAGGGGCGGAGGCGCTCCATCAGGGTGAGGAAGGCAGCGCGGTTTTCAGGGGCGATGCGGTAGTCCAGCGTTACCATCACCGGCCCGTCGCCCGCTGCGGAGGGCTCGATCATCGGCGGCGCGGGCCAGTGCAGCGCCGCCGCCTGCTGATCGCTGCTGCCGCTGTCGAGGCGGATCCTGCTGACCATGAGTGCCATGGCGACGAGCCCGCCGCTTGCGGCGAGGAGCGCGGTGGCGACCCCATAGCTCTCCGCGAGGAGGCCCCAGACTGGCGCGCCGCCGGCCATAGCCCCGAAGAATGCGGTCAGGAACAGCGACAGTCCACGGGCCCGGACCCAGTTCGGCAGCGCCGTTTGCGCAGCGACATGGAAGCTGGAAAGGACGGCGATCCAGCTCGCGCCCGCCAGCAGCCCGGCGGCAGCGGCGAGCGCCACGTTGCCGGCTGCCGCCATCAGCGCCATCGCCGCTGCGGTGCCGATGCTGCCGCCGAGCACGATGCTCCCCACCCCCGCGCGCTTGCGCAAACTGGGCAGCAACAGCGCGCCGCCGACCGCGCCCGCGCCGACCGCCCCGAGCAGGAGGCCGTACACTGCAGAACCCCCGCCCAACACATCACGCGCCACAAGCGGCAACAGCGCCCAATAAGCAGAGGCGAAGGCAAAGAACGCCACCGCGCGCAGGATCGTGCGCCGCAGCGGGGGGCTGTGACGCGCGTAGCGCAGACCGGCGAGCATGGCCGGCAGCAGCGTCTCGGCGTGGGTGCTCGCGGCGCGCGCGGGTTCCCCCTGCCAGAGCCACAGGACGGCGATGATGCCGAGGAAGCTGAGGGCATTGAGCAGAAAGGGCGACCAGAGGCCGATTGCGGTGATCAGCACGCCCGCAAGCGCGGGGCCGATCGCGCGGCTGACATTGATGCCAACACTGTTGAGCGACACCGCGGCGGGTAGGTCGGCGCGGCCCACCAGGCCCGGGACGATGGCCTGCCAGGCGGGCGCCATGAATGCAGCGCCCGCGCCGAGTACGAAGGTGAAAAGCAACAGCAGCGGCGCCGTCATGGCCCCAAGAGCCACCAGCGCCGTCATGCCCGCCGCCGCAACCGCCATCACGATGTTCGCAGTCAGCAGCAGCCGGCGCCGGTCTACGATATCCGCCAGCGCCCCCGCAGGCAGCGCCAGCAAAAACACCGGCAGCGTCGTCGCCGTCTGCACGAGGGCGACCATGGTCGGGCTAGGGCTGAGCGTCGTCATCAGCCAGCCCGCGCCGACATCATGCATCCAAGTGCCGATGTTCGATGCGACCGTCGCCACCCAGAGCATTGCGAAGACCCTGTTGCGCAGGGGCGCCAGCGGCGAGGCCGTTTCGGGCGGTTGGGTCGCGGTGGCCATCTGCGCCTATTCGCTCGCCGCGGTGAAGCGAGACTCCACACGCACCGCCATGCCGGGTCGCAGCACAGCATCGCTGTTGGCGACAGAGGCCCAGATGGTCAGCGCCCCGGTCTCCGGATCGACGGTGGCGGAGGCGAATTCCGGTGTCGGCGCCTCCGGATACCGCGTGCCGTCGGGCAGGATCAGGGTGAGGTCGAGAGCTGCCAGCAGCGCATCGATCGACTGTGTGCCGAGCTTCGCCAATGTCTCCAACCGCGTTGCATAGGGCACATTGTAGGCGACCAGCACCGGGTCGAGATCGACGATGGTCGCGAGCGGCGGGCCGGCCTCCGCCTCGACAAAGGCGCCGAGGGCGATGAGCGGCCGGCTGATCAGCCCGCCGATGGGCGCCTTGATTACCGCGCGGTCGAGGTTCAGTTCCGCTTCGGCAACTCCTACTTTGGCGCGGGCCAGCGCCGCCTCCGCCCCGATCAGCCGCGCCTCGGCCGCCTCGAGCCGCTGGTCGGTGGCGATGCCGCGGGCGGAGAGATCGCGCGTCCGGATTGCCTCCTGCAGTGCTTGGGCCAGATTGGCGTCTGCCTCTGCCCGTTCGGCCTCCGCCGCCTCGACGGCGAGGGCCAGGCGGTCGGGGTCGATACGGAAGAGGGGGTCGCCTGGGACCACGCGCTCACCGCCGCGGAAGAGGACGGCGGTGACCACCCCGTCGACTTGGGTGGCGATCTCTGCTCGCTGCAATGCCTCGATCCGTCCATCGAAGCGCAGCGGTTCCTCGGCGTCCGCAGGCAGCGCCAAGAGTATCAGGACGGCGACTGCGTAAGCGCTCCAGGGCATCTATGCCTCCTGCGTCGCGAGGATTGGCGCACCGGGGGCACCGAATACGGGAACGGGCGACCAGTCCGGCAGCTCTGGCAGGGGCGTGGGCGCATAGGCGGCGAGCCCGCCTTTCGCATGCACGACGCGGCCGCCGGAGAGGGTCAGGTCCGCAGTGATTTCGGCGATTTCGTCTTCCGCCACCGCGAAGTAGTCGCGGTCGAGAACGGCGATGTCCGCGAGTTGTCCCGGCATGATCTGGCCTTTCAGCCCCTCTTCGCGACTGAACCAGGCGCCGGCGGCGGTCCAGTGGCGCAGGGCATCCTCTCGGTTGAGGCGGTTGTCCTCGGCCCAGATCACATCACCCCCGCGGCCCTTGCCCGTCACCGCCCAGTGGATCGCAAGCCAAGGATTATAGGAGGAGACGCGGGTCGCATCGGTCCCTGCGGCGAGCGGCACGCCGGAGGCCATCATCTGCTTCACTGGCATGACCGCGCGCAGGGCATCCTCGCCATAGCGGTCCCGGTAGGCCGTGGCCTGGAACGCGATACGGTTTTGGTAGGAGATGCCGCCGCCGAGCCGTGCGACCCAATCCATGGTCTGGGGCGTGATGGTCTCGCCGTGGTCGAAGATCCAGTTCAACTCCTCCAGCCCCTGATCGCGGCCGACATCCTCCAGCACCCTAAGCAGCCGATGCGCGCTTTCCTCGTAGGTGCAGTGAAAGCGGATCGGCCATCGGTTCTGGAGTAGGAATTCCAGCACCGGGCGCAGATCGCCCTCCATCCGTTTCGGCAATTCGGGGCGAGGGTAAGAGAAGTCTTCGAAGTCATAGGCGGAGGCGACCAGCATCTCGCCGGCGCCGACGCATTTGAGGTATGCGTCGCCCTGGTCGGGTTTGACCATGTCATGCCAGCGTTTGAAGTCGTCGAGTTCGAACAGTGGGCGCTGCGCGAAGAGCTGATAGCCGATGCGCACGGTCTGCTCGCCCCGGCGGTTCAACTCTGTGATGACGCCGTAGTCGTCCGGATAGTTCAGAAACCCGCCAGCACAGTCGAGCGCCGAGGTAAGGCCGAGCCCGTTCAGCGCCCGGAAATAGTGCTTGGTCGAGAGGATTTGGCTCTCGAAGTCCAGCTTCGGCGCCATGTCGAGGAGCGCGTAGAGCGGCTGTGCGTTCGGCCGTGCCAGCGCCAATCCGGTGGGGTTGCCGCCATCGTCCCGCTCCAACCGGCCGGAAACGAAGGGTTCGTAGAAATGGCGGTCGATGCCGAGCGCACGAAGCGCTGCCTTGTTCAGCCAGGCGCGATCGTAGAGGTGGAGAACATAGACCGGGACGTCGGCGGAGACGGCATTGATTTCGTCGATAGTGGGTAGGCGGCGCTCGGCGAATTGGTCGGCCGACCAGCCACCCACCACCCTGATCCACTGCCCTGCAGGCGTCCGCTCTGCCTGCGCCTTCAGCATCGCGAGCCCGTCGGCGAGGGAGGGTACATGGTCCCAGCGGAGCTCCATCGCAAAATTGTTGCCCTGGCGGATGATATGCGTGTGGCTGTCGTTCAGCCCCGGGATGACCCGTCGTCCGCCGAGATCGATGGCCTCTGCCCCACCGGTGGTTCCCATGATCTCGGCATCGCTGCCGGTGGACTCGATCTTACCATCAGCGATTGCGACGGCGCTCGCCTCCGGCTTGGCCGGGTCGAAGGTGGTGATCTTGCCGTTATAGAGCAAAAGGTCCGGCATGGTCTGGATCCCTAGCTAGGTAGGAGGCGTGCGGGAGCCGTAGCCCCCGCACTGCATGAGATCAGAGGGCAGTGCCCTGCAGGATCACGGGCGACCAGGCGGGGCTGACCGGCGGTATGTGCCGCAGATCCTGGGTCGCAAAGGCGCCGGAGCCGTGGACCACCTCGCCACCCAGCACTGTCAGCTCCGCTTTCAGCTTGGCGATTTCGGCGTCCGTCACCGCGAAATAGTCCCGGTCGAGCACCGCGAAATCGCCGAGCTGGCCCGGTGCGATCGCGCCTTTCCGCCCCGCATCGCCGGTGAACCAAGCGGACCCGGTTGTCCAGATCCTCAGCGCCTCTTCCCGGGTCAGGAGGTTGGCGTCGTCGTACATCCGAAGCCCGCCGCGGGAGAGGCCGGTGGTCATCCACTGGATCGAATACCAGGGGTTAAACGACGTCACCCGCGTCGCGTCGGTGCCGCCGCCAACCGGTACGCCTAGGTCCAGGATAGCGCGAAAGTTCGGCGTCGTCCGCAGGGCTTCTATGCCGTAATTGGCGACGAAGTCCTCGGCCTGGAACTGGATGCGGTTTTGTAGTGCGATGCCGCCGCCGAGTGCGGCGATCCGTTCCAGATTGCGCTGGCTGAAGGTTTCGACATGGTCGATGAACCAGCCCGGCGTCAGACCGGCGCCCTTCGCGACATCCTCGTATACCGGTAGCAGGCGGTCGCCAGTTTCCTCATAGGTGACATGTTGGCGGAACGGCCAGCCGGCCTCGCCCAGCACGGACATAATCTTGCGCTGGTAGTCCTCGGCCCCATCGTCGATGTTCGGCCGGGCATCGGCGAAGATTTCGTAGTCATAGGACGCCCAGGCGAGGTTCTCTCCCGCGCCGACGAATTTCAACAGGTCGTCGCCCTGGCCCGCTGGCGTCTCGGCCGTCCAGCGCTGATAGTCGGAAAGCTCCTGACCCTTGTGCTGCGGGAAGGAGTGATAGCCGATGCGGGTTGTCAGCAGCCCTTCGCCATGCAGCCAGCGTATCACTTTGTAGGGGTCGGCATCTGGAAACTCCATCCCGCCGCCGCCGGCATCGGAGACTGAGGCGACCCCGAGGCCGTTCAGGACATCGAAGTATCGCTGGGCGCTGTTGATCTGGTCGCGGATCGACAGCTTCGGCGCGGCCGCGAGCGTTTTGTACATGATCAGGCCGGAGGGCGCGGCAAGAAGGCGCCCGGTGGCGCCGCCGCCGGCGTCGAGCTCGACGATGCCGCCCGGATAGGTCGGCCGGCCCGGCTGGTCATAGCCGTACCATTCCACCGCCTTGGTGTTCAGGAGCGTGAGCTTATAGAGGTGGTGGATCAGCACCGGGTGGTTCGGCGCAACGGCGTCCAGCTCCGCCACCGTCGGCAGGCGCTTTTCCTTGAACTGGAACTCACTGAAGCCGCCAGCGACGCGGATGAACTGTCCCTCCGGCGTGCGTTCGGCCTGTTCGCGGAGGAGATGCAGCGCTTCCTCCAGGCTGTCCACGCCGTCCCAGCGGACTTCTAGATTATAGTTTACTGCGCCGCGGATAGCGTGGGTGTGGCTGTCATTGAGGCCGGGGATCACGCGTTGGCCGCGGGCGTCGATCACCTGGGTGAAGGGAGCGATGAGCGGGCGGACCTCGTCGTCGGCTCCGACCGCTGCGAAGACGCCGTTGCGAATGGCAAGGGCGCTGGCCTCCGGTCGCGTGGCGTCCATGGTGGTGATCCTACCGTTCAAAAGCACAAGGTCGGCCGTATCCGCCTGCGCCAAAGCGCCTGCCGGCCCCATCATCATCGATGCCGCCGCGGCCCCGCCGAGCCCCAGAGAACTCCGTCGTGTCAGTCGCATCGCTCTCTCCATCGGTGAGGGCCGGGACCTCAGGCGACCCCGGCCGAACAGTCAGGCCGCCTGCGTTCCCGCCTCGGAGGCGTGTTCGCCCAGGGCCCGTTTCGAGAAGCCGACCTGGATGCCGTACGGCGAATGCCGGTGCGTGATATCCATCACGCCGCCATAGGTCGCGCTACGGGCCCAGTCCTGCTGCAGCTCGAACACCGTCTGGAACGCGGTCATCGGCACCATGCCAGCCGCCTCCAGGCGGGAGACCGCGCGTTGATGCGCCTCGGTCGAGGTGTCGCCGCAGGCATCGGTCGGAACATAAACCTCGTAGCCCTCAGCCAGCATGTCGAGGCTGAGGAAGGTCATGCAGGCCGAGGTCCAGAGGCCCGCAAGAATGATCTTCTTGCGCCCGGTCGCCTCGATGGCCGCACGGAACTGCCCTTCGAGCGAGGCGTTGATCGAGGTTCGGTCGAGGATCTCGAGACCAGGGAAAAGCTCGGTCACCTCGGCCATAAAGGGTCCTGAAATGCTGTCCTTCGCGACGGTTGTCACTACCGTCGGTAGGCCGAAGACGCGGGACGCCCGGGCCAGCGCCTGGACATTGTGCATCACCGTCAGGCGGTCGTGGCTCTGCACGCCCTGATACATCGCCGGCTGGAAATCGTTTAGTACAAGCGCATAAGTTTCAGGTCTCAGCCTTTCGCGGGTACTGGTCATGGCAGCTGCCCTGTCATTACGCCGTCACGAGTAAAAGGCTGATAAAGCTCAGTTTTGCCCTGCCTCTCGCACGTAAGTTCGGAACAGACCAGTGACTTCCATCGGCCAAGCAGTCCTTGCATGGGTGCGCGATGAAGAGCGGTCCGTTGAGCATAACCCGCATCTGCGGCATCGACGTTGCCAGTGACCGCTTGGTCAGTGTCAGCGGCGCGCCTCTGATCCGGAGCCCAAGCTAGGGCCTGACCGCGCAGACATCGGGGGTTGGGTACCACCTGTGCCCTGCGATCAACTATAAGCTGCAGTGCAAGCAGCCATTCTATGTCTTGGTGAACATGTTCAACGGTGCGAAGGGCCGGTTTGGCGTCGGCTTGGGCCCGCTGGTTCAAGTTGTGACCGAAGCGCACAGAACCGGATTGGTGCCGCCCAATATGACGATCCGCGTGATCCAGGACACGCCGCAGGAATACTTCGTCATCCGGATCGCGCCGCGGCGGCTCAACCGGATTGCCGGAACCGCCGCGCCGGCCTTGGCGCGGTGCTTGGCCCAAGCGATCGAAGACCGGCTCGGCGGACCGATCCGGGTCGGCGCGCTCGCGGCGGAGGTCGCGCTCAGCCGCGCCCACTTCTCGCGGGCCTTCACACAGACCTTCGGCATGGCGCCGCGCGACTACATACTGTCGCGCCGCACCGCCCGGGCGCGCACGCCCCTCACCGACACCGCCCTGGCGGCGAGCGAGATCGCGATGTTCTGGGGGTTCGCCAACCCGTCTCATCTAACCACGGCTTCCCGGAAGGAGATCGGCCTGACGCCCACCGCCTACCGGCAGGCGCTGCAGAAAGGCCCCGATGCTTCGTGAAGTCTGCCGGCCTGCACGGTCGCTAACGCGGGCCGGCACTGCGGCACGTCACGCCGCGACCGGGTCGATCCTCGGCCCGTGCTCCACCCGCTCCGGCGCCTTGTGGACCATCGTGTAGCAGTAGTCGACGCCCATGCCGTAGGCGCCCGAATGCTCGCGCACGATGTCCATGCAGCCGTCATAGGTGTCACGCATCGCCCAATCCCGCTGCCATTCAAGCAGCACCTGCTGCCAGGTCATCGGAACCACGCCCGCCTGCACCATGCGATCCATGGCATAGGTGTGGGCATCCATGGAGGTCCCGCCTGAGGCGTCGGCCACCATGTAGATCTCGTAGTCGCCTTCGAGCATGGCGCTGAGCGCGAACGTGGTGTTGCAGACCTCGGTCCAGAGGCCGGAGACGACGACCTTTTTCTGCCCGTTCTTCGCAAGGGCATCGCGGACCTTCTGGTCGTCCCAAGAATTCATAGAGGTGCGCTCGAGGATCGGGTGATCCGGGAACACGGCGAGCAACTCCGGGTAGGTGTGGCCAGAGAAGCTGTCGGTCTCGACCGTGGTGATTGTGGTCGGGATGCCGTAAAGCTTCGCGGCCTTGGCCAGGCCGACGACATTGTTCTTTAAGCTCTGGCGGTCGATAGACTGCACACCGAAGGCCATCTGCGGCTGTTGGTCGATGAAGATCAGCTGGCTGTTCGACGGGGTCAGAACTTCGAGTTTCGCGGTCATGGGGATGCCCTTTCACTGGGTGCCCGCTTTGCGCGAGCGATCCGATTGCGTTCCCGCGTCGAAATATGTTGGGCTTGGCCTGGACGACAATCTTCCGGGAAATTGACACACTGTCCTAGATTCAGGACATTGCATCCGTGGACCGATTTGCGGAAATTCGCGCCTTCGAGGCGGTCGCCCGGCTGTCAGGTTTCGCTGCGGCGGCGCGGGAAGCAGGGCAATCCCGCTCCACCGTCAACCGTTTGGTCATGTCGTTGGAGGAGCGCCTCGGGGTGCAACTCCTGAACCGGACGACACGCGTGGTGTCGACTACGTCCTCCGGTCAGGCCTTTTACGAGCGGGTGCGTAAGGTGCTCGACGATCTCGACGAGGCGGAGGTCTGCGTCACGGAGGTTCATGACGAGGCTGTGGGGCGGATGCGCGTCTCGGCACCGCTACCCTTCGGCGAGTTCAACGTCTCCCCCCTTATCGCCGAGTTCATGTGTCGCCATCCGGCCGTCTCGGTTGAGCTGAATTTAGATGTCCGCCTGGTCGACCCGGTCGCGGAGGGCTACGATCTGGTGATCCGGATCGCCGAGCCGGACGAGGAGACGACGCTTGTCGATCACCGGATCCTAGCGCTCGATTACATCGTTTGCGCCTCGCCGAGATATCTGGCGGCCCGGGAAACGCCGCAGCACCCGGCGGATCTGAAGGCCCATGCGCTGTTGTACTTCGCGAGCGGGACCAGCCCGCGATATTGGCAGTTCTCTGGCCCCGAAGGACCGGTGCGCTTCATGATGGGCGAGGCGCTGATCCAATCGAACAACATGGAGGTATTGCGATCGGCGGTGCTCGCCGGGCTTGGGGTTGTGGTGCTGCCCGGCTATGCGATCCGGTCGGCGCTGCGGGAGGGACAGTTGATACGGATCCTTCCGGACTATGCGCTGCCGGAGCGCATGCTGCAGGTGATCTATCCGCCCTCGCGGCATCTGTCGGCGAAGGTGCGGCTGTTAACCGACTTCCTGATCGAGCATTTCGCGGTGGAGGGGTAGGGCGGCGCGCAGCCCTCTATTGGCGCGCTCCGGGAAGCTGCGCCCGGTGCTTCCCGAACAAAACCTTCTTGCGCCAGCATCAATGCCATCGGGTCAGAAAGCGCTCGCTCAACCGGTTCGCACCCGCGCGCCGACCGGCGGGCGCGATCTTTGTCCGCGACTGGCGGGGGAGCCCGCCCAGTGCCCTCTCAGCGGCAGAAAAAAGGGCGTTGCAGATCGAGCCTAATCCGCCCGCGCCGGCGGTACCGCGCCCAACTCGGGGATCGGGCCGTCATAGGGCGGCATCGCCTCCGCCCGCGGCGTCCATCGCCCCTCGGCCATCAGCGTCCGGACATGCGCCGCTATTTCGTCGAGCCGCGCAAACCACACATCGCCTTTGTCCAGCATATGGCGGATCAGAGCGCGCAGCATGACCGCCCGCGACAGGCGGCCCGTCAGGAACGGGTGCCAGATCCCAACCCATAACCCGCCATACTCCCACATCGCATCGAACTCGGCCGTATAGATCGCAAGCGCCTGGTCTGGCGGCTTCATCGCGACGCGATAGCCAAAGTCCCGCGACATCTGGAAATGCGGCCAGTCGTCGAGCGCCATATGGGAGGGCAGCTCGACAACATCACCCTCGGCGCCCTGCAGCAGATAGGGAACGTCGTCGCCCATAAGCGAGGCGTCATAGCCGAACCTGCCCTCTACCAGCAGATCGAAACTGTCGCGTGAGAACTGATAGGCCGGGGCACGGTAGCCGCGCGGCCGCTCGCCAGTGGTCTGGATGATCACCTCGGTGGCCCGTTCCATCCAGGCGCGCAGATCCGCGCGGCTCAGCTTGTTCGGCTCTTCATGGAGATATCCGTGATGGCCGATCTCGTGCCCCGCCTTTAGGATCGCCTCCGCCGCACGGGGATAGCGCTCAATACACCAGGCGGGGAGGAAGAAGGTCTGCGTCAGCCCGAACTCCGCGAAGATGTCGACGATGCGGGGGATCGCGATCTGGGGCCCATAGCGGAGGTCCGACATAGCGGCGAGGCGCGTGTCGGCCGAAGCGTGATGCGCCAGATGAAGGATGCTGTCGGCATCCATGTCGAAGGTGATCGCGACAGCACAGCGGGCGCCGCCGGGCCAGGGAACGGGATTGCGGATCATGACGCGCCTTTCTGCATCCGCGGTCACCGGGCCCACGGCTCTCCCGCCAGCTTATCCGGCGGCATCGGCCGACATCAACGCAGGGCGCCGTTGCTGTGTCCGGCAAACCGGACACTCCGGCGCGGCTGCTTTCCGCGGTAAGAAGCCTCGGCCGGGCAGAGAGGTTTCAAACCCTCCCGACACGGCGGGTCGCCGCCATTGCTTCACCCCGGCTTCCGGGATCACACTCGCAACCTCTTGGGGTTCTGCGAGGATCGGGTTCTCGAAGCCATCGACTTCTGCGACTTTCCTTTCGCCATAGGTGTCAGCGAGAATGTCAGGGGTGTGTTCGCGGCTCTTTGGCGCGAACGCCGAGGCGAAGACCAGCGGAAGTTCTCTGATCGCGACATTGCCAGGCGGTGAGGGTGGCCGGTCCGCTGAGGTCACGCTGCTCTGCAAAATGGAACACGGGGCTCGCATCAACATGGCATCCGGTGCTGGCCGCCTCTGAATGTCGTTTGGGGGATCTGCTACGCGCCTTGACATCGTCCCGACCGTTCTTCCGAGATCGACCCGCCTCCGTCCCGATGGGTAAGATCGCTCGCGCCATTGCTCCGAGTGAGCGGTCGAACGCACCCGCCGCTTGGCTCTCGGCGGGAACGCGCTTCTGAGATCAGGCAAGCGGCCGCTTCGAATAGCGGGCTGCGCATCGCGGTGCTTCCACATTTCGAGATCTTGCCAGAAAAGGCCGTCTCCCAGGACTGGTAGCGGCGCGGCGCTTCGGAAGACGGGAGCCATCGGGATGTCCGGACCGATGATAGACAGCACGCTCGTCGCGGCGCCCAGCAGCGCAACGCCGAACGTCACCTTGGCGAGTTCGCTTCAGTGGGTTGAGTTTTCCGAGCATGAGAAGGCAGCCCTCAGCGAAGGAAAGTCGGCAGCCGATATCTGGCCTGACACGCCGGCGAAGGCCCGCGAGAAGGACATCAGTGTCCTTTCGACGGGCCAGTCCGGTAAGGCGCGGATGCTCGAGGACGCCACCGTTCTGCACGACGTCGCAATCCCTTCCCTCGGCTCCAAGGCGCCGGCGAGCATCGACTGCCGCCAACGGGTCATCGGGCGGCGGGTGAGACGTGACCGACAACGCCACCCCTAAACGGCCTAATGCCGCGGCGCGGGCTCCTGGACATCATCAGCACTGGCTCCGGCGTCCGGGCCGGCAGCGCCAACCGGAGTCGAATGACCGAACGCGAAATCGACCTCGTCAGCCACATCCATCACAGTCGAAACCCGGGCAAGTGAGTGATGTAGGACCTCAGCTTGTGCCTTAGGATATCCGAAAGCTTCTCTTCTCAGGCTGGGCGTCCAGTCGAAATGGGCACATGTTTATGAGCCATCTTTCGGCCCGTTTTACGCAAGCGCATTTTGCAGCGCAGAAATCTAAGCAGAAACTCTGTGCGTACAACGCGAGTTTCTCTTTCCACATGTCGAGATAGAAAACCAAGCACCGTTGATAGCCTAATCAGTCGACTACTTGGCGCCTCATGATGTCAATCGTCCAGAAAGGATTCGACCAATGGACGCTGGAACGCTCGTCGGTGCACTGATGGCCTTCAATTTCGCTGTCGTTATTGCATTCTGTGTCAGCCAAATCCACGCTGTTCGTAAGCAGCGGGGGTAAGTTCCTGGATCGAACGAAAGAACGGCGGGAGGTTGGTCCCGCCGTTCGGATCTACACCGAGCGTGAAGATCAGGCGCCTAGGCACCAGCGCAAGATGCCCTTTTGGACGTGCAACCTGTTCTCCGCCTCGTCGAAGACCACCGATTGCGGCCCGTCCATAACCTCAGCCGTAACCTCTTCTTCCCGGTGCGCAGGCAGGCAGTGCATAAAGAGAGCATCGGGCTTGGCGCGGCTCATCACCTCTGCCGTGACCTGATAGGGCTTCAGCTGATTATGACGTCGCTCGCGGCTGCCCATATCGTCATGCATGCTCAACCAACTGTCGGTTACGATTGCATCCGCCCCATCCGCCGCGGCAAGGATGTTGCGCTCGACACGGACATCGGCACCGCGAGCGCGGGCTGTATCCAGGATATCGGGATCCGGGTCCAGGGTCTCAGGCCCCGTGAACACGAAATCGAACCCGAAGGCGGCAGAGGCCTGGATGAAGCTTGCGGCAACATTGTTGCCGTCGCCCGCCCAGACGATCTTTGCCCCCTGTATCGAACCGCGCTTTTCCTCGAAGGTCATGACATCGGCCATGATCTGGCAAGGATGGGATCGGTTGGTGAGCCCGTTGATGACCGGTACCGATGCATGGTCCGCCATCTCCACCAAAGTCTCCGGCCGAAAAGTGCGGATCATGATCGCATCCACATAGCGCGATAGCACTCGCGCCGTGTCGGCCACCGTCTCGCCATGGCCGAACTGCATTTCGAGACCCGGCAGGATCATGGTCTGTCCGCCCATCTGTCGGATGCCCACATCGAAGGAGACGCGGGTCCGGGTGCTCGGTTTCTCGAACACCAGCGCGACGATGCGGCCCGCCAGCGGCTGCTCCTCATCCGGCACCAGCTTCGGCAAGCCCGCGCGGCGGGTCTTGAGCGTGCTGGCATCGCTCAGGATCCCGCGGAGATCTTGCGGGGGCACCGCATCGATGTCGAGGAAATGCCTCACGCCGCCGCCTCCCGCTCCATGGCGGTGAGCGCCCGGTCGAGACGCTCGATACCCGCTCCGATCTCGTCCTCGGTCACCGTGAGGGGCGGCAGGATCCGCACGACATTGTCGCCTGCCGGCACGGTTAGAACACCCGCCTCGCGACCAGCCTCGACCAGTTTCCCAGGGGCGGTGCCGTCGACGAGTTTCAGACCCAAAAGTAGGCCCGCGCCCCGGACATCCGCAATCACGCCGGGATGCGCATCTGCAAGGCCCGCAAGGCTCTGCATCAAACGCCCGGCCTTGCGACGCACATCGTCGAGAAAACCTTCGGACAGCACCTCCTCTAACACCGCCAGTCCCACCGCGCAGGCCAACGGGTTGCCGCCATAGGTCGAGCCGTGGGTGCCAGGGGTCATCCCACGCGCCGCTTCTTCGGTCGCAAGGCAGGCGCCGAGCGGGAAGCCCCCGCCGATGCCCTTTGCGATGGCCATGATATCGGGCGTGATCCCCGCGGCCTCGTGGGCAAAGAGATGCCCGGTCCGCCCCATGCCCGACTGCACTTCGTCGAAGCCCAGCAGTGCGCCCGTTTCGTCGCAAAGCCTGCGCAGTTCCCGCAGATACTCGGCCTCCAGGGGACGGATGCCGCCTTCGCCTTGTACCGGCTCGACGAAGACTGCAGCCGTACGGTCCGAAACCGTGGCCCGCATAGCCTCGATGTCGCCGAAAGGCACCTGGCGGAAACCCGGCAACATCGGGCCGAAGCCATCGACCAGCTTGCCGGCGCCAGCGGCCGAAATGGCGCCGATCGTGCGGCCGTGAAATGCGCCCTCGATTGTAACGATTTCCACGCGGTCCTCGCCGGTCGCCGACCAGTATTTCCGCGCGGTCTTGATGGAGCACTCCATCGCCTCGGCCCCGGAATTCGTCACGAAGACCGTGTCCGCAAAAGTCGCCTCGACCAGGCGCTCGGCCAATCGTCGCTGCTCCGGGATCTCATAGAGGTTCGAGACATGCCAAACCCGTCGCGCCTGGTTTTCCAGCGCGGTGACGAGTTTCGGGTGGGCATGGCCGAGGGCTGTGACTGCAATACCGGCGCCGAAATCGAGATAACGGGTGCCGTCAGTTGCGATCAACCAAGATCCCTCGCCCCGATCGAACTCGATCGGTGCCCGTGCGTAAGTCGGCATGACGGGCGAGATCACCGGAGTGGCTCCTTCATGTTTTGCGCAAGTTTTATGCGCTTGTGCGGCCGCTCAAAATGCAAACCGCCCCGTCGGCGGCCGGCCACGGGGCGTCTTTTCTTATCGCGGATTGCCAGGATGGATGTCAATCGCCGCAGGGGTTTGGGGCGGTCGGTAGACCTCGCCAACCGCGCGCCCGCCACCTCCCGCGGGTGGGTGGGTGGAGGGAGGTGGCGGGCGCGCCCTCGGTTGTTCCAGGCGCGAGACCGCATCTCTCTCGCTCAGCGGCGTTGTATCACGCCTTTAGCCAGTAGCCCCGGTCGAGCCAGCGCCACGCCACGAAGCCCAGGGCGACATTGATGGCAATCATCACCAGGCACCCAATCCATGGGGCCGTATCGCTTTCGCCGAGAGCCGCAAACCGGAACCCGTCAATTAGGTAAAAGAACGGGTTTAGGTGGCTCAAGGTCCAAAACGGCTCCGGCAGGATGTCGATCGAGTAGAATGTACCGGAAAGGAAACTGAGCGGCGTCACAACGAAATTGGTGATCAAAGAGAGGTGGTCGAATTTGTCCGCATAAATCGCGGCAAGCAGACCGAACAGCGCCATCATCAACGCGCCGCCCAGGCAGAAGACAAGGGCCCAGCCCCAATGCGCGAGACCGAGGCCAATGGCCGGGAACACCGGCAACCCGATCGCCAAGGCACAGACGACGCCCCGCGTGACGCCGCCGAGGACATAGCCCGCCAGCAGCTCTACAGCCGAAAGCGGCGGCATCAACGTGTCGACGATGTTGCCCTGGACCTTGGCCACGATCATCGAGGACGAGGTGTTGGCGAACGCGTTCTGGATCACCGCCATCATCAGGATGCCCGGGGCCAGGAAGTGTTCGAAGCTGACGCCGCTCTCCTGACCCGGTCGGGCGCCGAAGGCGAGGGTAAAGACCAGCAGAAACAGGATCGACGTCGCCACTGGCGCCAGCACCGTCTGGCTCCAGACAATCGCGAAGCGGCGGACCTCGCGGGCATAGAGGGTCCGTAACCCCAGCCAATTGACGGTGCCGAAGCGTCTCACCCCCATGCCGCGATGCTGCGCCATGTCGTTCTCCTCCCTGGCAAGTCTTGTATCGCAATCACAGAAACTTAGAATGGATGTGCGAGAGCGTCGGGTGTGACGCCACACCGCACGCGTGCGACGGGCGTTGGCACATCCGATCCGCAGCGGCAAGAGCAGAGGAAAGACCGAATGTCCTGGACCGACGAACGCGTGGAGAAGCTAAAAGAGCTGTGGGCCGAGGGCATGAGCGCCAGCCAGATTGCCAAGGCGCTTGGCGGCGTGACCCGCAACGCGGTTATCGGCAAGGTCCATCGCCTGGGTCTCTCGAACCGCGGCACAGGTGCGCCGGCCGGTACCGGCCCCGCCGAGGAAGCTGACGCAAAGGTGCCACCGAAACCCACCACGCCCCTCCGTCCCCAAGCGTCGCTCGGTGTCGCGCCTCAGCCCTCCGCGCCGACGCCTCCCGTCCAAGAAACGTCGACCGTGCGGCCGGCAGCGCAGCAACCCGTCGCGCCTTTGCCGCCCGTGGCCCGGCACGGTAGCAACGGCCTGCGCGACCCGGGGCAGCCGCGTCCGCCCGGCTTGCCGACCCAGGACGAAGAAGAGGCCCGTGCGACCCTGGTGGAGATCGAAAAGATCGCACGCAATCTCACACTGATGGAATTGACCGAGCGGACATGCAAATGGCCGATCGGCGATCCGACCGACGAGAACTTTCGGTTCTGCGGACTGAACTGCGTGCCTGGCAAACCCTATTGCCAGTACCATGTCGCCGTGGCGTTTCAGCCGATGTCGACGAGGCGTGACCGCGCTCGCGCCTCCCGTTGATCACCCGAACGTCGCCTCAGCCGTTGTAGGTCTCGTCCAGCGCGTAGCCCGCAGCCCGAACCGTCCGGATCGGGTCGCGCTCGCCGCGGCGGTTCAGCGCCTTGCGGAGCCGACCGACATGCACGTCGACTGTGCGCGCCTCGACATAGACATCGCGGCCCCAGACGAGATCTAGCAGTTGTTCGCGGGAGAAGACCCGGCCAGGGCGCTGCATAAGACAGTCGAGCAGGCGAAACTCGGTCGGGCCGAGATGAACTTCCCGGTCGGCGCGCCGCACCCGCCGCGTCTCCCGGTCAAGAGCCAGGTCGCCAAAGGTCGCGACCTCAGCCGACAGGGTTGGGCGGGACCGGCGCAGCAGCGCGCGGACCCGGGCGGTCAGCTCCGGCACCGAGAAGGGCTTGGTTAGATAATCGTCCGCGCCGGTGTCTAGGCCGCGGACCCGGTCCTCCTCTTCGCCCCGGGCGGTTAGCATAATTACTGGCGTGTCCCGGGTCTCGCCCCGCGCTCTGATCCGGCGGCAGATCTCGATCCCCGACAACCCCGGCAGCATCCAGTCGAGCAGCACAAGGTCCGGCCGATCCTCCTCGATCGCGAGCAACGCATCCTCGCCATCGGCACTGATCCGCACTTCGAACCCTTCCTTGCCGAGATTGTACTCCAGAAGTGCGCTCAGCGCTTCTTCATCCTCTACCACCAACACACGAGCGGACATTGCCCGTTCTCCTCTCCCCCGCGTCCATCGAGGCCCCTTGTCAGCTTGGGGCGGACGGCAATTCCCCCAAAGGATCGCCTTTGGGTCTGTTATCGCCGAGGGGGCGCCCCTCGACGACGAAATATGTCATCTCTGCGATGAAGGTCGTGTGGTCGCCGATCCGCTCCAGGTTCTTGGCGACGAACAACAATTGGGAGCAAAGCCCGATAACCCGAGGGTCTTCCATCATATAGGTGATCAATTCCCTGAACAGGGAATTGTACATCTCGTCGATCTCGATATCCCGCTTCCACACCGAGACGGCAAGGGCGGTATCTTGGGCGGTGTAGGCGTCGAGAACCTCCGCCAGCAGCACCTGGGTCTGCCGCCCCATCCGAGCGATGGAAGCCTGCACGCGCAGGGGCTGACGCTCGTTCATGTAGCGGCTGCGGCGCGCGATGTTCTTCGCCAGATCGCCGATCCGCTCCAGCGTCGAGGCAATCTTCAATGCCGCGACGGTTGCTCGTAGATCCCCCGCCATGGGCTGGCGCAGCGCCAGCATCTGGATCGCGGTCTCCTCCAGCTTGAATTCCATAGCGTCAAGGCGCTGATCGGCCTCGATCACCTCCTCGGCCAATTGATTGTCCCGGGTCCGCAGCGCCTCCAGGGCTTGGCCGAGCTGCTCCTCAGCCAGACCACCCATCTCCGAGATACGCGCGCTGATCCCTTGGAGATCCGCGTCGAAGGCGGTGACGATATGCTTGGTCATGTCGGCACGATCCATGTCGCGACCGGGTCGCTTGCCGCGGGAACGAACCGCGCCGTCGGCACGATTACCCGAAGCGTCCGGTGATGTATTGCTGCGTCTTTTCGTTTTCCGGGTTGGTGAAGATCTTGCTGGTCTCATCGTATTCCAGCATGTCGCCGAGGTGGAAGAACGCCGTCTTTTGGCTGACCCGAGCGGCTTGCTGCATCGAGTGGGTGACAATCACCACCGAATAGGACTGGCGCAGCTCGTCGATCAGTTCTTCGACTTGCGCCGTGGCGATCGGGTCGAGGGCAGAGCAGGGCTCATCCATCAGCAGCACCTCTGGCGCGGTCGCCACGGCCCGGGCGATGCAAAGGCGTTGCTGCTGCCCGCCCGAAAGCCCGGTGCCCGGTTCGTCCAGGCGGTCCTTGACCTCGTCCCAAATCGCGGCACGGCGTAGGGACTGCTCGACAATGGCGTCGAGATCCGCCTTGTTCTGTGCGAGTCCATGGATCCGAGGACCATAGGCGACATTGTCGAAGATCGACTTCGGGAACGGGTTTGGCTTCTGAAACACCATTCCGACCCTAGCGCGGAGCTGCACCGGATCAACTTCTCGCCCGTAGATATCGGTGCCGTCCAAGGCGATATCCCCGGTCACCCGGCAGATATCAATGGTGTCGTTCATGCGATTGAGGCACCGCAGAAAGGTCGACTTCCCGCAACCGGACGGGCCGATAAAGGCGGTGACCGCCCGATCCTCGATATCGAGGCTGACGTTTTTGATGGCATGCGTCGTGCCGTAATAGACGTTGACATTTTTCGAGGCGATTTTGATCCGGCTGTCCATGCTTTCGCTCTCTGCAATTCCTGTCAGTCAGAGACAGGCGCCGTTACCAGCGCCGCTCGAACCTCTTGCGCAGCAGCACGGCCAGCGCGTTCATGGCCACCAGGAAGATCAACAGGATCGAGATCGCCGCGGCGGTTTTGTCGTCGAAGAGCCTCTCTGAGTGGTTGTTCCACTGATAGATCAGCGTTGGCAACACATTGCCCGGCTCCAAGGGCGAGGCTGGCGGCTCCTGAATAAAGCTGTTCATCCCCACCATCAGCAGGGGGGCCGTTTCGCCGAGCGCCTGCGCCATCCCGATGATCGTGCCGGTCATAATGCCAGGCATGGCCAGCGGCAACACATGGTGGGTGGCGGTTTGCAGTTTCGACGCGCCAATTGCCAAAGCTGCATCGCGGATCGACGGTGGCACCGCGCGGATCGATGCACGGGCGGCAATGATGATCGTTGGCAGCGTCATCAGTGCCAGAACCATACCGCCCGCCATCGGCGACGACCGGGGCACGAACCCGCCGATCATGATCTCCATCCCAAATACGTTGAACTTCAACCCGCTGACGAAAAGCAGCAAGCCGAGGAGGCCAAATACAATCGACGGCACGGCCGCGAGGTTGTTGATGTTCACCTCGATAAGGTCGGTGACCCGGTTCTTCGGGGCAAACTCCTCCAGGTAGATGGCGGCCAGCACGCCCACTGGGAAGGCTATCAGGAAGGTCACCATCATGGTCCAGAACGAGCCGACCAGCGCCCCCCAGATCCCTGCAAGCTCGGCGTTGGAGCTGTCGGATTGAGACAGAATGCGCCAGTTGAAGGCCCGGTCGAGGGTGCCTGACCGTTCGAGATTCTCCAGCCAGACGAGTTGGCGGTCCGAGATGTTCCGCTCGCTCTCCGGCCGGTCGAACAGCAACGCCTGCCAGTCGCCCTCGTCCGGCGGATCGAGACTGTCTAGCGGGTCCAGTTCGATCCCCGCCAGGCGTTCTTGGCTCAGTGCGGTGACTTTGAGCCAGCCGCCATTGAGACGCAGGATGATCGACGGATCGCCTGAGGTAAGCCTGAAGTATGCGGATCGATCGGTGGCCTTGCGGAGCAGTGCGTCCGCGCGCGCATTGGCCGCGTCCCGCGCCGTTGTGAAGCGTGATAACAGATCCTCTAGGCGCTTTTTCTCTTCCTGCGACGCGTCGGTCGCCTCAGCGATGTCCGCCTCCGTCTGTGCGACGGCCGCCGCTTGGCGGCTTGCTTCCGCCCGCTCCAGCTTTGCGGCGGCAGCGCGCGCCTCCTGCAGCATCGCCCGACCCTCGGCGAGGGCGAGCGGGGAGAGCCCAAGTTCGATTTCGTCCGAGCCCTCGATCTTACGCGGTGTGACCGTGCCGAAGCTGCCGGCATCGTGCAGCTCGCCGATCTTGCCTTTCAGATAGAGCTGCACCTCATCGTCCAGCAGCGCGCGGAAGCGGAGCGTCTCGCCGAGCAGTTGGCGATCTGCCTTCACCAGATCGCCCAGCTCGAAGCCCGCGTCGCCGGAGGTCAGCGCAAAGAGCTGCCGGCGTTCGGCCCGTCCCAGATCGCCCTCCACTGTGCCGCGCAAACCGTCGCGGATGACGCTGCGAAGATCGGCCCGGATACGCGGGTCCGGGTCGTTGATCCGGGCGAGGTCGCGCTCCCTCAAGTCGAGTTCGACATCGATCGAGATATAGTACTCATAGACCGTGCCGACGGTCCGTACGACAATCGTCGAGGCAAGGATAACCAACGCCGCCGCCGCCAGTGAGATAGCGATGATCCCGTAGGCCTTCAGCCGGAACTCCGCCCAATGCCGGCTGCGAGCTCGTCTCGCCGCCGCGTCCGAGGTGTGCTGAGCGGACAGCTCTGTCAGTTCGATGGTCACAGTGATCTGTCAGCTCCCTCAATCGTACATTTCGCGGTAGCTGCGGACGATGCGAAGCGCCACGACGTTTAACAGCAGCGTCACGCAGAACAGGGTGAAGCCCAATGTGAAGGCCGGCCCGCTGGCCGTTGCCATATCGGTATCGCCGGTCAGCAGCATCACGATCTGCACCGTTACCGTCGTCACCGCCTCCAGCGGGTTCCAGGTGAGGTTGGCACCCTGGCCCGCCGCCATCACCACGATCATCGTCTCGCCGATAGCCCGTGACATGCCCAGCAGAACCGCCGAGACAATGCCCGGAAGGGCCGCGGGCAGGATGACCTTGCGGATCGTCTCCGCCTTCGTTGCCCCGAGGCCGTAGGAGCCGTCCCGAAGGCTCTGCGGCACTGCGTTAATCACGTCATCGGAGAGGGACGAGATAAAGGGGATGATCATGATGCCCATCACGATGCCAGCGGCTAAGGCGCTTTCAGAGGCCACTGAAAGGCCAACCGCCTCGCCGAAATCCCGGATGAAGGGCGCCACGGTTATCGCCGCGAAGAACCCGTAAACCACAGTTGGGACGCCCGCCAGGACCTCCAACATCGGCTTAGCCCACGCTCGCGCCGAGGCGGAGGCGAAGTCAGAAAGATAGATCGCGGCGAACAGACCGATTGGGACGGCGACCAGCATTGCGATCATGGTGATCATCAAGGTGCCGGCGAAAAGTGGGATCGCACCGACTTTCGTCGGATCCATCACGCCGGAGTGCACACCGGAGAGCGGCGACCAAGTCGTGCCGAAGAAAAAAGCGTCGAACCGGCCGTCGATCTGAGTAAAGAAGAAATGCATCGTCTCGCCGATCAGGCTCAGCACGATGCCAATGGTGGTCAGAACGGCGATGGCTGCCGCGGTCCAGAGGATGCTGCGCAGGATCCGCTCGGAGCGGTTGCGCGCCCGGAAACCGACTGCCACTTGTTGGTAGGTGACATAGAAGGCACCGCCGGCCGCCGCGAGCGATCCGACCGCGACCACACCGATGCGCCACCTTTCGAGCCCAGCGAAGTAATCGGCCAGTTCGAGCCGGATAGGCCCTTCTGACGATGCCAAGCCGCCCCGAACGATCTTTATGGCGTCGGAGATCCGGAGATCCTTCTCGATTTGTCGGAGTGTTTCGCCGGTGCTGGCCAAGAGGTTGTCGAGCTCGCCCCTCATCAGGCTGTCGACGATCGCGAAGCCGATCAGATCCAAGGCAATGAAGACGCCAAGACCGATGATCAAGACCCAGAGCAGGCTGTAGACGCCATGGTAGCTCGGGCGGGAATGAAGCAATGCCAGCGTGCCACCGGCGGAAGCGACTGCCTTGCTGCGGCATAGCTGAAAAGCAATGATGGCTATGACCATGATTGCCAAAACGACGAAGGGCAGCATCGGCAGGCTCCCAACAGATCAAAAGGACAGGTGCGGCAACACCTTGCCCTTCCCCCCCCAATCAGCAGTGTCGTTAGCTATACGCGACGTGCCCGAACGCCCAGCAAGACATTGGTGCGGGCGGAGAGAACCGCCGCCCGCACCGTTAAATCAAAACTCTTCGCCCGTCAGCGTGGTCTGGGACATCACCCTGTCAGCGTTGTCTCGGTGGGCATCCTCCGGAAGCGGGATCAAGCCCTTTTCGGTCAGGTAGCCGTCGGCCCCCGACGCATCCTCGGACACGAACTCCGCGACATAGTCCATGATGCCATCGATGACGCCGACATGGGCTTTCTTGATGTAGAAGTACATCGAGCGCGACAGCGGGTAGGAGCCGTCGGCGATCAGGTCAAAGTTCGGGGTCACGCCGCCAACCTCGGCGCCTTTGATCTTGTCGGCATTTTGGTCAAGGAACGAAAAGCCAAAAACGCCGACCGCGTTCGGGTTGGCTTCCAGCTTCGAGACGATGAGGTTGTCGTTCTCGCCGGCATCGATGTAGGCGCCGTCCTCACGAACTTGGATGTTGTCGCAGATATCGTCCGATGCACCAGCATCGCTGCAGCCTTTTTCGAGGGCCAGCTCTTCAAAGGCGTCACGGGTGCCGGACGACGGCGGCGGGCCCAGAACCTCGATCTTCAGTGCCGGCAGTGACGGGTCGATGTCGTTCCAGTTGGTCGGGTTGCCCTGTCCTTCCACGAGCGCTTTGAAAAGAATCTCGCGGGTGAGGTTGAATTCAGGGCCGGCCTTTGCGTTGGCAACGACGATGCCGTCGTAGCCCAACACCGACTCAACGACGTCAGTTACGCCATTGTCCTGGCAAAGCTGGAATTCCTTCGCCTTTATCCGGCGCGAAGCGTTGGTGATGTCTGGGTGCTCGACGCCGACGCCGGCGCAGAACAGCTTTAGGCCACCGCCCGAACCGGTCGACTCAACAACCGGGGTCGGGAACGCACTCGCTTTGCCGAAAGCTTCGGCAACAGACGCCGAGAAAGGGAAAACCGTCGAAGAGCCGACGATCTTTATCTGGTCGCGCGCAGCCGCGGGGCCGGCAAGAGCGACCGCGGCCAACGCGGTAGCAGCCGCGCCGATGCGAAACTTGATCAAGGGATATCTCCAGTCCGATGGATGTCTCAACGTCTCGAAACCCTTTGAGCGTGTTAACCGCCTTTCAGGTGCGACAGACGTTACTCGGGTGGAACGACATGGCCGCTACGAATTTATAACGATTTGATGACGCGCGGATCGAGCGATTGCAGGGCGGTCTCCACACGTGGGATCCCGCGGACCCTTGTCGGTCACCCGGCGGTTTCCACCTTGCGTTTCTGGGTTGGGCCGAGATCCACAGGCGCTTCCGTTCCTTTAAGAACCGGCAACCACACCGTGAAGCGCGACCCGCGTCCGACCACCGACTCGATCTCCAACACGCCGCGATGGCGATTGAGGATATGTTTCACGATAGCGAGGCCCAGCCCGGTTCCTCCGGACTCCCGGGACCGCGGAGCGGAGACGCGGTAGAAACGCTCGGTCAATCGGGGCAAATGCTCCCGCGGGATGCCGGGGCCGTCATCTTCGACTGCGATACCCACGTGGCCGGCATGGCGCTGCGGGTCTTCCAGGTACATCACCCGCACCTCCTTACCTGGCTTGCCGTAGCGCACCGCGTTTTCAATGAGATTGATGAAGACCTGCACAAGTTCGTCCCTGTTGCCAGCGACCAGCGGTCGGTCGCTAGGCGCGATGATGCTAAACTGCATACTGGCGGCCTCGGCAAGCGGCCGCAGCGCCTCTGCAGTCTCGCAGACGATCCGTTTGATCGGCTGCGGATCGCTTGGATGCAGACGCTCGTTCAATTCGATCCGATTTAGGGAGATCAGATCCTCGATAAGCTGGCGCATCCGGTCGGTCTGCTGTTCCAGGATTTCTAGGAACCGAGCGGCCGCGGCCGGATCGTTCTTGGCATGGCCGTTCAACGTCTCGACGATCACCGAAATCGAAGAAAGCGGCGTCTTTAACTCGTGGCTGGCATTGGCGACAAAGTCGCGGTGCAACTCCTCGGCCCGGTGCGCTTGGGTGTGGTCCTCGATCACCGCCAAAACGGCAATGTTTCCGGCACTGCCGCGCCCTCGCAGCATATTGGTCAGTGGCAGGACATGGGCCCTGAGATAGGTATCTTTGGCCCGCGACAGCGTGAAATGCACAGTCGCGCGCAATCCGTCCGTCAAAGTCGTCTCTATCGCGTCCAACAGCTTCGGCGTTCGAAAGGCCGACATGTGGAAGCCATCCGTCCGGTGGCTGCCGAACCACTCCCGAGCAACCGGGTTGATGAACTGAACCGTCCCCTCTTCGTTGACCATGATGATGCCCATCGGCAAATGCTCGATCAGCATGCGGCCCATGCCGGGTGAGAATCTCGGGTCAATCGGCACCTTTGGCGCCACGGGGGTTGGCATCGTATGCGGTTCGGCTGGGGGGCGTGCATCCTCTGGCCGCGCCGCCAACAGCGCCCCAGCCATAGCGCCCACTGCCGCTGAAGCCGCCGAGACCCATGGGTCCGCGAGCAGCAGGGCGGAAAGCAGGCCCGCAACCGCCGCCGTGGCGCCGGGTACGACGACATGCTCGAGAGACCAAGGTGCCATGGCAGGTAACCTTTGGGCGCTGGCCAAAAACCGGGTTGGACGCTATCACAGCCGCCAAGGCAGAACGACCTGCAATTGCTTTCATTCTTCCGTCACATAAGTACCGGACTGGTTGGGTTGCAAAACGGCGGAAAACAAAGCGAGCTGCGATGATCCGGTATGCGTTGAAATGTGCGGAGGGCCACACGTTCGAGGCCTGGTTTGGCGGCTCGCAGGCTTATGATCGATTGGCGAGGGCAGGGCAGCTTAGCTGCGCGGTTTGCGGTTCGAACCGGGTCGAGAAGGCGGTGATGGCCCCTGCCGTCACACAAGGCAAAACGGCGCCTCCGCCCGCCCCACCGCCTGCGCCGGCCGCAGCTGGCGAGGGCGCGGCCGGAGACGCCGCCCCCCGGCCGCCGGAAGTGCCGCAGACGCCACGGACGATGCTCGACCTCTGCCGCGCCGTTCTCAGCAAGTCTGAGTATGTCGGCGATGGCTTCGCGACGGAAGCAAGGCGCATCCACGACGGCGAAGCGGAGGAGCGCGGCATTTGGGGGGAAGCCACCCGCGACGAGGCTGAGAGCCTGCGCGAAGACGGCATCCCCGCCGTTCCCTTGCCGCTGATACGCAAGCCAAAGAACTGATCGCTCCCGGCCTTTTGGGCATGTCAGTCGCTTGCGGGTGGCTCGGCGGAGAGATATAGCGAGGCGCCGCTTCGGCACTTTTCACGATTTGCGCGGAGGGACGGGCAGATGCCGCGCCTCGTCATGAAATTCGGCGGGACGTCGGTGGCCGATCTCGGGCGGATCCGCCGCGCGGCGGCACGCGTGCGCAGCGAGGTTGAGCGGGGCTATGAGGTTGCGGTCGTTGTGTCCGCGATGGCGGGTGAAACCAACAAGCTCGTCGACCTCGTCCATGGTGCAGCATCGCCGCCGGGCTCCAATGCGCGCGGCCTGTTCGATGCCCGCGAATACGATGCCGTCGTTGCATCGGGCGAGCAGGTGACCTCTGGCCTAATGGCGTTGACGCTGCAGGAACTCGGCGTACCGGCGCGCTCCTGGCAAGGCTGGCAGTTGCCGATGCGCACCTCCGCCGCCCATGGCGCCGCCCGGATCGAGGAGATCGGGACTGACAACCTGAATGCGAAGTTTGCCGAGGGGCTGCACGCCGTGATCGCAGGCTTTCAGGGGATCGGACCGGATGGCCGCGTCGCGACCTTGGGCCGAGGCGGTTCGGACACGACAGCGGTGGCGATTGCGGCGGCCCTGGGCGCGGAGCGCTGCGACATTTATACTGACGTCGATGGGGTCTACACCACTGATCCGAGGATCGAGCGCCGCGCCCGCAAGCTGGACCGGATCTCTTTCGAGGAGATGCTGGAGCTCGCGTCGCTCGGTGCGAAGGTGCTCCAGACCCGCTCGGTCGAGCTCGCAATGCGCTACAACGTCCGGCTGCAGGTGCTGTCTGCGTTTGAGGATCTGCCCGGAACACTGGTCTGCGACGAGGAGGATATCGTGGAGCAAAACGTCGTGAGCGGGATCGCCTTCCAGCGCGACGAGGCCAAAATCACGTTGGTTAAGGTGCCCGACCGCCCCGGCGTCGCCGCCTCGATCTTCGGGCCGCTGGCAGAGGCCGGTGTTAATGTCGATATGATCGTCCAGAACATCGGTGCCGACGGCATGACCGACATGACCTTTTCCGTCTCTGCGACCGAAGTAGTACCGGCCCGCGCAGCCTTGGAAGACGCAGCGGAGGCGATCGGTTATGCCGGGCTTCTGTTGGATGACGAGGTGGCCAAGGTGTCGGTGGTGGGCATTGGGATGCGCAGCCATGCGGGCGTTGCCCAAAAGATGTTCGCGGCATTGGCGGCGGATGGTGTGAACATCAAGGTGATCACAACCTCCGAGATCAAGGTGTCGGTTCTGATCGACCGCAAGTATATGGAGTTGGCAGTCCAAGCCTTGCACAAAGCGTTTGCGCTGGATCGTGCCTAAGCGCTGACGGAACCCAGGGTGCCGCCGGCACCGCCGAGGGATGGGAGAGGGCAGAATGCCCTTGTCGAAAGGTGGATCGAGAACGCTGCTGCGCGCGCTCCGGGCCGTGCTTTCGGGTGCCGACGCCCATCCTTCAGTCGTGGAGGTCAATGGCCATCAAGCCCCCGCCCCGAATGGGCAGGATCGGCTGGATCAAGTGGTGCGGCTGGTCGCATCGAACATGGTCGCCGAGGTCTGCTCGATTTATCTGAAGCGTGACGACAACACCTTGGAGCTCTGCGCCACGGAGGGATTGCGCAAGGACGCGGTCCATACGTCGCGTCTGCGCGTGGGGCAGGGACTAGTCGGGCGGATCGCGCAACGCGCCGCGCCCTTTGCGACAGAAGATGCCCAGAATGCCCCGGGCTTTCGCTATTTGCCGGAGACCGGGGAGGAGATCTACAAGAGCTTCGTCGGCGTTCCTATCCAGCGCCTCGGCGAGGTAATGGGTGTTCTGGTCGTCCAAAACCGCGTCTCCCGCCAATACAATGACGAAGAGATCGAGGCATTGGAGATCGTCGCCATGGTCATCGCCGAGATGGCGGAGGCCGGCGCGTTCCGTGGCTCCGATGGCATCGTCTCCGGCCCGCGGCGTCGTTCCGGCCCGGCCCTTTGCACAGGTACCGCGGCCTCCGACGGGATCGCCGAAGGGACCGTGCATCTTCACGAGCCGCGGCTGGTGGTCTTCAACCCGATCGCCGAGGACGTGGCGAGCGAACATGGCCGCCTGGCCGATGCGTTATCGATGATGCGCGGCGATATCGACGCCTTGGTCGAAGGGGGCGGTCTGGGCGATGCCGCGAAGCACCGCGATATCTTCGAGGCCTATCGGATGTTCGCCCATGACAAGGGGTGGACGAACCGGTTGCGTGAGGCCATCGACGGCGGATTGTCGGCGGAGGTGGCAGTCGAGAAAGTGCAGTCGAGCGTACGTGCGCGGATGGAGCGGGTCACCGATCCCTATTTGCGTGAGCGTCTCCACGATCTCGACGACCTCGCCAATCGGTTGCTGCGCTATCTGGTCGATCCCGAGCAGAAGGGGATGGAGCTGCCGGCCGATGCGATCCTGGTTGCGCGCAATATCGGGCCCGGCGAACTGATCGACCATGCCGATCAGATCAAAGCGGTGGTGTTGGAAGAGGGCTCACTCTCTTCCCACGCGGCCATTGTCGCGCGGGCGCTGAACCTGCCCATGGTGGTTCAGGCAGAGCGGGTCACCCGGGATGCGAATGCCGGCGACCGCATGATCGTGGATGGCGATGGCGGCCGCGTTCATCTGCGGCCGGAAAGCTCGGTGCTCGACGCCTTCCGCGCGAAGATCGCCCTCATGGATCAGGAGCGTGAGATCTATCTCGGCCTGCGTCAGCGACCGGCCAGGACATTGGATGGGCATACTCTTCGGCTGCGGATGAATGCGGGTATTTTGGCGGATCTGCCGTCGCTGCGTCAGAGCGGCGCCGAGGGCGTGGGCCTGTTCAGGACCGAGCTGCAATTCATGATCCGCGGTCACTTGCCGGGGCGTGACGCCCAAAGCTCGCTCTATTCGCGGATCTTGGATGCGGCAGGGGACAACGAGGTGGTGTTCCGCACGCTCGATATCGGTTCGGACAAGATCCTGCCGTTCATGCGGCGGGAGGAGGAGCCGAACCCGGCGCTCGGCTGGCGAGCGATCCGTGTGGGCCTCGACCGCCCTCGGCTGTTCCGAATGCAGTTGCAATCGCTGATCCGCGGCGCGAAGGGCCGGTCGCTGTCGATCATGTTCCCGATGGTGACGGAGGCAGACGAGTATCACGCCGCGCGCGAGATGCTGATGGCCGAGGTGGAGCGTCTCGCCAAGCTCGGCTATGCCCGGCCCGCGCGGCTGCGGCTCGGCGCGATGCTCGAGACGCCCTCGCTGGCCTTCGCGCCGGAGAGCTTCTTCCGCAGCGTCGATTTCATCTCGGTCGGCGGCAACGATCTGATGCAGTTCTTCTTCGCTGCGGATCGAGAGAACGAGCGTGTGCGCCGCCGCTATGACATGCTGAATCTGTCCTTCCTGGACATGCTCTCTATGGTGGTCGACCGGTGCGATGCCGCTGGCACCAGCCTCTCTTATTGTGGCGAGGCCGCAGGGCGGCGGGTCGAGGCCCTGGCGCTCGCCGCTATCGGTTTCCGCGAGTTGTCGATGCGCCCTGCCTCGATTGGGCCCGTGAAGCGCATGCTGCTCTCAGCCGATCTCGCTAAGGCCCGGGCAGCGATCGAGGCGGCGCGAATGGGAGGGGCGAGCTCAGCTCGCGAGAACCTTGTGCAAGTGCTCCTCGACACTGTGCACGCGGCCCAATGAGCCGTCCGAGGTCGGAGAGGGCAAAACCGGCGAGGATACGGTGCGGTGCGGCATAGAAATCCGATGGCCCCCCTTCCCGGCCCTTCCCCACGAGGGGGGAGGGAGCGGCCCGATCAGCCGGTTGCGTCCGGTAGGCCTGCTTGGCGATGACAGACTCCAGGCAGAGCGGCGATGTGCCATCGGCTATACTCCGCGCGTCCCACACGAGCTTTGGTGGCCTGGGGACCGTCATCGGTAGGGGGCGGTGCTTTCCTAAACTCGCCTCGCGGCCTCTGGCCAAGCCGGGTCCACGCGGCGAACTCGGTCGGGGAGCGCTCCAGTGGCGGTGATTGCGGTGGCCGCTTGCCGGACGCATCCGAAACCGTCGCGGTCTAATGCCGCCTATATTAAGGCCTTGGCCGAACTCGGTGCAGAGCCGCGGATCCTGCAATGGAATGCGGATCCCTTTGACGCGTTCCTTGCCTGCGATGCGGTGGTGTTGCGGCAGACCTGGGACTACCAGGACGATCCAGGCGGCTTCGCGGCTTGGCTCGTGCGGCTGTCTCGGTCCAGGGCGGTGGTGCTGAACGCTCCGCACCTCGCGATCTGGAACAACGACAAGCGCAGCTTGCGGGAGCTTGGCGCAGCCGGGATCGAAATCCCCCGTACGGAAGAGGTCATGGCCGGCGCCGCGGCGGGGGTCTTTGCCAAGCTCGGTGCAGACCGCGTCGTGCTGAAGCCTGCGTTCGGCGGCAGCGGGGTCGGGGTGCGGATTGCCGATGCGGATACGATCTCTTCAGCGCTCGTCGAGGCCGTCGAAGAGGCGCCGGGCCGGCCAATGATGGTGCAGGAGTATCTGCCGGAGATCGCGCACGGCGAGTGGAGCCTTGCCTTTGCCGCTGGCGCCTTCTCCCACGCGGTCCGCAAGACGCCGAAGAGCGGTGAGTTTCGGGTGAACGCGCGATTCGCGCCGGAAACGTTGCGGCTGGATCCGCCCGCTGCCGTGCTGGCGACGGCTGTGAGGATCCATGACGAATTCTGCAAGGACGCTCTTTATGCGCGGATCGATGGGGTGGTCCGCGCCGGTCGGTTCGTATGCACCGAACTCGAGCTGACCGACCCCGATTTGCATTTGGACCGTGCACCTGGCGCCGCCGCGTGTCTGGCAGCGGCAACACTTGCGCGTTTGCGGCAGTCGTCGGCGCCTGGATGAACCGAGAAAACGGTGTCTCCGCGGCATGGGGAAGACAGCCATGCGCTGCCTTAAGGCATCGGTTTTATGCAAAAATACGCTCGTCGCGGCGGTGCTGCCATTCTTGCTCCGGAGACCGCTCGACCGCCGAAATATGGCACACCGCGAGGCCCTGGCCCGGCCTTCGCCACATTTTCGAAACGGTTGCGGGGTATCCCCACACAACACCCTTCGAACAGTGTAGGCTGGCATAATGCTGATGCGCTTCCGTCTTCCGATTATCTGCGCCCTTCTTCTGGCCATTCTGGTGCCGCTCGGCGACGCCTATGCGCTGGATCTGGAGCGTCGGCGCATGCTCACATCGGCCGAGCACAAGCCATGGCGCGCGGTCGGGCGGGTCAATGTCGCGAATTTCGGGGCCCGCGGCATGTGCACCGGGACCCTGATCGACGAGGATCTGGTATTGACGGCCGCCCATTGCGTCATCGACGAGATGACTGGCAAACCCTTTCATCCCGACAGCGTGCATTTCGTTGCCGGCTGGCGTCGCGGGCAAAAAGTGGCGCATTCCAAGGCCGAGACGATTATCGTTCACCCAGGCTATCACCATGGTCGGCAGCTGACCTACAAGCAGATTGGCAGCGATCTGGCGCTGATCCGGCTGCGTGACCGGATCCCCAATGAAAAAGCGCCCTTTTTCCAGGTGGCTGCAGCGCCGGGACCGACCTCTCCGCTGACGCTGATCAGTTATCGGCGCGACCGTGCCCATGCTCTGACCCGACAGGATGGATGTACCCTGATCGGACAACGGGGGGCTGTCCTAGCGCTGGCCTGTGATGTCACCTTCGGCGCCTCCGGCTCGCCGATTTTCGCCGAGATCGATGGGAAGTACCGGGTGATCGGCGTCGTCTCGGCAAAGGGTGAGGATCGCGGTCAGGCGCGGGCGTTTGCGGTGCGGGTCGATGCCGCCATCGGCGACGTGCTGGCCGCCCTGAATTGACGGCACTGAATTGAATAGGCTGCGGCAGCGCTTTGCTGCAGCCCCTTGTAGCCCCGAAACTAAAGCCCCACATCCGCATTGCTGGCGGCCAAAATGGCGTCGGCGCGAACCGAAGGCCTGCCCGCACGGGAGGCCAGACACATATCGCTTGAACGTGAGGATATGAAGTATGAGAACCGTTGACCTTTCCCCGCTGTACCGCTCGACCGTGGGTTTCGATCGGATGGCGTCGCTGATGGATCAGCTTCTGTCCGCGGACACTGCGCAGCCGAGCTATCCCCCCTACAACATCGAAAAGACCGGTGAGAACGCCTACCGCATTTCTCTAGCCGTCGCTGGATTCGGCGAGCAGGACTTGAACATCGAAGTTCGGGACAACACGCTGACCGTCACCGCGAAGAAGGCGGAGGCAGCCGATGAGCCTCGGCCCACCTATCTGCATCGCGGCATAGCCGAACGCGGGTTCGAGCGGCGCTTCCAACTCGCCGACCATGTGCGGGTAGCGGGAGCGGAGCTGAAGAACGGCCTCCTGCACGTCGATCTGGTGCGCGAGATCCCCGAGGCGCTGAAGCCACGGACCATTGCGATCTCGACCGCAGCGGCCGCAAAGACCATCGAGGGCTGATCTCCTCGAAGAAAGGCGGGTGCCGGGTCTGACCCGGTACCCTCTGTCGCCAGTCCCGCGAGCCTGCCTCGCGGGCTTTTTCGTTTTACCCCCGTCGCTTACTGTTAATCTGTGCTCCTCGGCGTCCGATCATCGGGCTTGACCTATCACGTCCTCTCGGCTCCTATTGCGAGAAGGGGCGGGATGATCCCCGCCAAATCAAGTGAGCCCGCAATGAACGGGTCCGCTGAGGAGGAGATTACCGTGACCCTGACCGCCCCTGGCCAGGAGCTTGCTTCTGTCCGTCCTTTGCCTGGCGATAAGGACACCTTCCCAAAGTTGCTGTCCGACAACGCCAAACGCTTCGGCGACCGTCCGGCAAGCCGTGAGAAGGAATTCGGCATCTGGCAAAGCTGGAGCTGGGGCGAGGTCCAAGGGGAAACCCGCGCTTTGGCCCTCGGCCTCCTGACGCTTGGGCTCGCGCCGGGTGACCGTGTCGCGGTGATCGGGACGAACCGCCCGCATCTCTATTGGTCGATGGTGGCTATCCAGATGGCCGGCGGCGTGCCTGTTCCAGTCTATCAGGACAGCGTCGCCGAAGAGATGGCCTATGTCCTGGACCATTGCGGCGCCCGCATGGTCGTGGCCGAGGATCAGGAGCAGGTCGACAAAGTGCTCTCGGTTGCGGACCGGCTCTCCGGTCTTGCACACATGGTCTATCTCGATCCTCGCGGGCTTAGGAACTACGACCATGGAACGCTGCACCCGTATGCGGAGGTGCAGGAGGCCGGCCGCAAGGCGGACGCCGAGTATGGCGCTGCGGTGGACCGTTTCGTTGCGGAGGGGAAGAGCACCGACACCTGCGTGATCCTCTACACCTCTGGCACCACCGGAAAGCCGAAGGGCGTGGTGTTGAGCCATGCGAACATCCTGATCACCGCCCAGGCGGCCGCAGAGTTTGACGGGCTGATCGAAACCGACTCGATGCTTGCGTATCTGCCAATGGCTTGGGTGGGTGACTTCATCTTCTCTATGGGGCAAGCCTACACGACCGGTTTCTGCGTGGCCTGCCCGGAGAGCCAGGATACGATGATGTCGGATCTCCGCGAGCTTGGCCCCACGTATTTCTTTGCGCCGCCAAGGATTTTCGAGCATCTGCTGACAACCGTTATGATCCGCATGGAGGATGCCGGTCCGACAAAGCGCTGGCTGTTCCACACCTTCATGGGCCTCGCCAACCGCATGTCCGCACGACGAAAAGCACGAAAGATCGTGTGGCCATGGACCCGGCTCTTCTACGCACTGGGCGAGCTCTTTGTTTACGGCCCGCTCAAGAACACCCTCGGCATGTCGCGGGTTCGCGTCGGCTACACGGCGGGGGAGGCCATCGGTGCCGATCTCTTCGAGTTCTACCGCTCCATCGGGATAAATCTGAAACAGCTCTATGGGCAGACCGAAGCCTCGGTCTTTATCACCCAGCATCCCCATAATGCGGTCGAGCTGGAAACCGTGGGCGTGCCCACCCCGGGCGTCGAGATCAAGATCGGTGATAACGGCGAGGTATTCTACCGCTCGCCCGGTGTGTTTCAGGAGTACTACAAGAACCCAGAGGCAACCGCCGAGACCAAGGATCCGGAGGGATGGGTGGCCACCGGCGATGCAGGTTTTATGGACGATCGCACCGGGCAGCTTCGGATCCTGGACCGTGCAAAGGATGTCGGAAAACTGGCCGATGGCGCCCTGTTCGCCCCGAAATACATTGAGAACAAGCTGAAGTTCTTCCCTACCATCCTCGAGGCGGTTGTGTTCGGCGATGGCCGACCGTCCTGCATGGCCTTCATCAATATCGACCTCGCCGCTGTCGGCAACTGGGCGGAGCGCAACAACATCGCCTATGCCTCTTATCAGGAACTCGCGGGCCATCCGGACGTCTATGAGCAGGTGAAGGAAAGCGTCGAGGAGACGAACCGTGCGCTTGCCGACGACCCGATGCTTTCGGGCTGCCAGATCACCCGGTTCCTAATCCTGCACAAAGAGCTAGATGCCGATGACGGAGAACTGACCCGGACCCGCAAGGTCCGCCGCCGCCCGATCTCCGAGAAGTATACCGATTTGATCGACGCGCTGTATGGCGGCGCCGGCGAGATCGCCACGGCGACCGAGGTCACCTATGAAGATGGGCGCAAGGGCGAGATCCGTGCCACGCTGAAGATTAGCGACGCCAAGACCTATCCCGCCGCGGCGCCGGCGACCTCCGCCGCCAAGGCCGCCTGAGGAGCACGCTCATGTCCCATCCTGTTGCCGAAGTGGCCAGCGACGACCGCGCCTATGCGGATCAGGAGGTCGAGCACGGCATCGCTCCTCGCCAGATTGGCGAGGTGGTCATGGAGATCAAGAACATCACTCTGCGTTTCGGCGGGGTGGTCGCGATCAAGGACGTCTCCTTCGACATTCGGGAGGGGGAGATTCGGGCGATCATTGGGCCGAATGGCGCCGGCAAATCCTCGATGCTGAACGTGATCAACGGGTTCTACCACCCGCAGCAGGGCGAGGTTTGGTTCCGGGGCGCGAGGCGGCGCGCCATGAAACCCCACCAGATCGCCAAGCAGGGCATCGCCCGGACATTCCAGAACATCGCGCTGTTCAAGGGCATGACCACGCTCGACAACATCATGACTGGGCGCCTGACCAAAATGCACGAGAACATGTTCTGGCAGGCGATCTGGCGCGGGCGGGCTGAGGCCGAAGAGATTGAGCACCGGGAGGCGGTGGAGAAGATCATCGATTTCCTCGAAATCCAGGCGATCCGCAAGACACCTGTGGGTAGGCTCCCCTATGGCCTGCAGAAGCGTGTCGAGCTAGGGCGCGCCCTGGCCGCGGAGCCACAGCTCTTGCTGTTGGACGAGCCGATGGCCGGCATGAATGTCGAAGAGAAAGAGGATATGTGCCGCTTCATCCTCGACGTGAACGAGGAATTCGGCACCACCATCGCGCTGATCGAGCACGATATGGGCGTGGTGATGGATATTTCTGACCGGGTGGTGGTGCTCGATTACGGGCAAAAGATCGGCGACGGCACGCCGGGCGAGGTCCGCGCCAATCCCCGGGTGATCGACGCCTATCTCGGCGTCAGCCACGATTGAGGATGAGATCATGGATTTCCTAACCGATCCGTTCTTTTGGGAGGTGGTGGTTGCGGGCCTGCTGGCGGGGGTGATGTATTCCCTGGTGGCGCTCGGCTTTGTCTTGATCTTCAAAGCCTCCGGTATCTTCAACTTCGCGCAAGGCATCTTGGCGCTTTTCGCTGCGCTCACTTTGGTAGGCTTCCAGACCGGCCAGATCCCTTTCGCGCATTTGATCAACGCGATCTTTGGGACGGACGTCCACTATTTTACCGAGGATAAGACCGGCCTGCCGACCGTCATCGCGATTGTCCTGACCATCGGGGTGATGGTCGCCCTCGCTTGGTTGGTGGAGCGGTTGGTCCTCCGCTACCTGGTCAATCAGCCGCCGATCATCCTCTTCATGGCAACCATCGGGCTTGCCTTCGTGCTCGAAGGGTTCGGCGACCTGATGTGGGGGGCGAATGTCAAACGCCTCGATGTCGGGCTGCCGGAGGGGCCGTCTGACACCATCATCGACCTGACGGATATGTTCGTCGATAAGTTGGAGCTGACGGCGGCCTTCGTCGCGGTGAGCTTGGTGATCGGCCTGTCCATCTTCTCGCAATACACCAAGGCCGGCCGCGCGCTGCGGGCTGTGGCGGATGACCACCAGGCGGCGTTGTCGGTGGGCATCAGCCTGCGCAGCATTTGGGTTATGGTGTGGTCGGTCGCCGGCGTCGTCGCCCTGGTCGCGGGCATCATGTGGGGCGCAAAGTCGGGTGTGCAGTTCTCATTGTCACTGATTGCGTTAAAAGCTTTGCCTGTGTTGATCCTCGGTGGCTTTACCTCGATCCCCGGTGCGATTATCGGTGGACTCATAATCGGGGTCGGCGAAAAGCTGTTCGAGATCTATCTCGGGCCCATGATCGGCGGTGCTACGGAGAACTGGTTTGCCTACGTGCTCGCGCTCTTTTTCCTGTTGTTCCGGCCACAAGGGCTGTTCGGTGAGAAGATCATCGAACGCGTCTGACAGTGCTGCCCGCCGCGGTTGGGGTCGCAGAACGGCTCTCCAAACGGTCTGCGCGATGCTGGCCATCGTCTTGGCGATCCCGCTTGCTGCCGCGCAGGACCAGGGCGCCTTCCGCCGCGATGTCGATGCGCTGACCCTGACCGACCTGCTGTTGGGGCCGACCTTCGCCTATATGTCACCGGGCGAGGCGGGCTATGCGCTGCGGGGTGATCTCTGTTTTCTCTATGACCGTTTGAACGTTGTCGCCGCCTCACCGGTGCGGGAGCGGATGGAGTGGACAGCCAATCTCAAGGTTGTGCGTCAGCCCCAGGGCTTCGAGGGGGTGATCGATGTTGGCGAGAAAGCTGCCGATCCGGTGGCCGCGCGCCGGGCCTTTATCGTTAGCTTGGCCGAGGTCATGGACTGCGTCACGCTGCTGCCGCAGCTTTCCTTCGACCCGGTGAGCGCGCAACTGATCCCTGTCTCGCGGATCGATGGTGTCGTTGGGCTGAGCGCTCTGGCTGGGCTAGCGATGTCCGAGACGCCGACGGATCCTGGGACGTTCGGCGAAGTGGACGATGCACCAACCGGTGTCGGCGGCCCCAGCCCACTGTCCGACGATGGGCGCGCTACCCGGCAAAGAGAGGTAGATCTGCTGACCGACCTCTTCTCAGAACTGCCGCTTGACCAGGGCACGGCTCCCGAGGCGCAGCCGCGACAGGAGGCGGAGGTCGGTACGGCCAACGAGCACAGCGATGCTCGACAGACACCTGCGCCGGACCCGGTTGCGACGGCACCGGACCCGCAAGGCTTCGCTCCGTCGCCTTTCGGCTCCCAAGCCTCGCTGGTCGAGCGGGAGCCCGCGCCCGTCGAGGAGGCCGCGCGCCCTCCGGTCGACGAGGCAGAGGCGGCGGCCGTGGAGCCGACGGAACAGGGGCCTGATGCGGGTGCCGAGCCTTGGCAGTCGGGGACGGTTGCGCTCGATATCGTGGAGCCCGCGCCGGAGGACACTGTGACGGCCGAGCCCACGCTCCCGACCGGTGAGTTGGCGCCGGGCGACTTAGGAGAGGCGCAGACGGGAACCGCCGCTGTGGAACCTGCGGAGGAGGCGCTGCCGGTGCCCCCGACACCGCCGGCGGCCGAAATCGTGATCGATGGCACGATCGTCGAAGTGGCGCCCGAGGTGATTGCCCAAGCCTATGCCGAGGCGGATGCTGCGGCGGAAGCGGCAGCCCTTGCCGCCGCGGAAGCCGCCGTCAGGGCAGCGCTGGAAGAAGCCGAAGCGGAAGCCGTCCCGCGAGAAGCCGAGGCGCAAGAGGCTGCGGCGCGCGAGGCGGAAGCCCGCGAAGCAGCGACGCGGCGGGCGGAGGCCCAGAGAGGGCTTCTGATCCCGGCCCGGCGACCCACCGAGCAGGAACGCGCCGCCCGACAGGTGCAACAGCAATCCGATAGCCTTGAAAACGACCCGGTCGCTCCAGGGCCGCTGCAGGCAGAGCGGAGCGCGGATCTCGCCCTGCTCGACACCGCGGGACCGGTTCAGAGCGGCCAAGGCAGGGGATCCGGCGACTGGACCGTGCTGGTGGGCGCGGATGACGAGACGGGGCGCGATAATGTCTATATCTCACGTCCCTCCAGCACCCGGGTGATCGGACGCACTGGCGATGCCTGGGCGCCCATCCTGACGTTGCGCTGCTGGAAGAACACGTCGTCGGTCTCGATTGGGCTCGAAGACACGCTGACACAAATCTGGACGCCGGTGACGTATGCGTTGGATACCGACCGCACCCCGTGGGAAGCATGGGGCGCAGCGGCGGATGCCCGCTCGCTCGGCCTTTGGAGCGGGCGGAGCGCGATCCCATTCATGCGCCGTCTCGCCGAATCCGATCAACTGAGCTTCGAGATCGAGAACGACGACGTGACCTACAGCTTCACCTTCGATGTGAACGGCTTGCGGCCCCATGTCAGCAGGCTCGCCGCAGCGTGTAACTGGAGTTTGTGAAGATGCTCTACCGAGAGGCCGGCGAGTTCAAGACCACCTATCGCGACGACCAGTCCACCTTTCCAATTGCCTTCGATTTTTGGCGGTTTTGGGCTCTGGTTGCCATCGCGGCAGTGGTCGTGCCGGCGGTGGTCAACGATTATTGGGCCAATGCGATCCTGCTGCCCTTCCTGGTCTATTCCCTCGCAGCACTCGGGCTGAACATCCTGACGGGGTATTGTGGCCAAGTCTCGCTTGGCACTGGCGGGTTCATGGCGGTCGGGGCCTTTGCCGCTTTCAAGCTGATGACAGCGCTGCCCTGGCTGGACATGTCAATCGTGATCCTGTTCGCCGGCGCGTGCACCGCCCTGGTTGGCGTGGCGTTCGGTTTGCCATCGCTTCGGATCAAAGGGTTTTATTTGGCTGTCGCGACGCTCGCAGCTCAGTTCTTTCTGGTCTGGCTCTTCAACAAAGTGCCGTGGTTCTACAACTATTCCGCGACCGGGCAGATCACCGCGCCGGAGCGGAGCTTTCTCTTCGTCCCGGTGACCGGGGCGGACGCGGCGCCCTGGGCTAAATATCTCTTCTGCTTTGCGATCGTTTTCGTCTTCGGTTGGGCGGCTCGGAACCTAGTGCGCGGGCGGATCGGCCGGTCCTGGATGGCGATCCGTGACATGGATATCGCGGCTGAAATCATCGGAGTGAACCCGCTCCTCACCAAGCTCTCGGCCTTCGCGATCTCGTCCTTCTATATCGGGATGGCCGGTGCGCTTTACTTCGCGGTCTGGCAGGGCGCCGCCGAAGTGACGGAGGTGTTCGGTATCGACCGCTCCTTCGACGTGCTCTTCATGATCATCATCGGCGGTCTCGGCTCCATCTTTGGGTCGTTCATAGGTGCGGCCTTCATCGCGACGTTGCCGGTCTTCGTGAAGATTGCGCTTGTCGACACGCTCGGCTGGCCCACGGACATCGCGGAATACACACAGTTGATCATTGTCGGCTCGCTGATCGTGATCTTCCTCATCAAAGAACCGCACGGCATTGCCGCGCTTTGGCGCACCGCAAAGGAGAAGCTTCGAGTTTGGCCGTTCCCGCACTAAGGTTGGGAGGGGTTACAGCCGTCCGGCAGGGCGGATAACAAGTCAAGACAGACTAGGGAGGTAGCTTGACAATGAAACTGGGTACTTGGCTGGGGGCGGCGGGCCTCGCGATGGCGCTGACCGCGCCTGTAGCGCAGGCGGATCTGGTGTTCCCTTCGTTGGACTATCGGACCGGGCCTTATGCGCCAAACGGTATCCCGCTGGCGGATGGCTATGCGGACTACTTCACCCTTCTGAACGAGCGGGATGGCGGCATCGGCGGCGTGAAGGCGCGCGTTCTGCCCTGTGAAACCGGCTATAACACCGAGAAGGGGGTGGAGTGCTACGAGGCGACCAAGGGCGAGGGCGCTTTAGTCTATCAGCCCTACTCGACCGGTATCACCTATCAGCTGATCCCGAAAGCCAGTGTCGACCAAATCCCGATCCATTCGATGGGCTACGGCCGTACTTCGGCAGCGAACGGCAAGATCTTCGAATGGGTGTTCAACTATCCTGGCACCTATTGGGACGCAGCCTCGATCATAATCAAATACATCAAGTCCGAGGAAGGCGGCGACATAAGCGGCAAGAAGTTGGCGCTGGTCTACCACAACTCCGCCTATGGCAAGGAGCCGATCCGCACCTTGGAGGTGCTGGCCGAGCGCGAGGGCTATGAGCTGCTGCTGTTGCCGGTCGACCACCCGGGCCAGGAGCAGAAGGCCACTTGGCTGCAGGTGCGCAGGGAGCGCCCGGACTACGTGATGATGTGGGGCTGGGGCGTGATGAACCAGGTCGCCATCAAGGAAGCTGCCAGCGTTCGGTTCCCGATGGATAAGTTTATCGGCGTCTGGTGGTCGGCTTCGGAAAACGACACTTTGCCCGCGGGCGACGGGGCCGATGGCTATAAGGCAATCACGATGCATGGGGTCGGCCGGGACTATCCGCTCTATGACGATCTGGAGCAGTACGTCTACTCCAAAGGCCTCGCAGCGGGGGCGGGCGATCAGCATGGCCGTGTGCTCTACAATCGTGGGGTCGTGGCGGCGATGCTTGCCTCCGAAGCAGTCCGAAAGGCGCAAGAGATCCACGGCGTTGCCGACATTACCCCTGCGATGATGCGCGACGGGATGGAGGCGCTGGAGATCACCGAGGCGCGTTTGACCGAGCTTGGCCTGCCAGGGTTCATGCCGGAGATTTCGGTGAGCTGTGAGAACCATGGGCCGCCGGGGCTGGGCGCCATCCAGCAGTGGGACACCGATTCGCAGTCCTGGTCGCTGATCACCGAGTTCGTGGCCTCGGACCGCGAGATTGTCGATCCGCTAATCGCCGCGGACAGCGCCGCCTATGCGGCAGAGGCGGGGATCGAGCCGCGCGACTGCAACTGAGCTCGGCAGTGTGACACGCGGACCGCTCGTTGGAGCGGTCCGTGCGATTGACGGAGGTCGATCCATGGCAGACGGGCTGATCGTGTTCGACACCGGAATGGTTGTCATGATGGGCGCGAAGTTCTTGGTGCTTGGCCTCGCGATCTGGCAGTTGGTAGTGATCCGGCGGATCAACCGGGCAAAGCGGAGGCCGGAGTGATGCGCGATGGCCATGAGGACTCGCTCCTCGAGATCTCGAATGTTGAGGTGATCTATAACAGTGTGATCCTGGTCCTAAAGGGCGTGTCGCTGCGGGTGCCGAAGGGCTCGGTTACCGCGCTTTTGGGGGGCAATGGCGCGGGCAAGACCACCACGCTGAAGGCGATCTCGAACCTGTTGCAGTCGGAGCGGGGTGAGGTCACCAAGGGCCAAATCCTCTATCGCGGCGAGCGGGTGGCGGATCTGAACCCGTCCGAATTGGTCAAGCGCGGCGTCATCCAGGTGATGGAAGGGCGCCACTGCTTCGAGCATCTAAGCGTCGAAGAGAACTTGCTGACCGGTGCCTATACCCGGGATGCCAGCCGGGCCGAGATCCAGCAGGATCTTGAGATGGTCTATGGCTATTTCCCGCGGCTGAAGGAACGGCGGCGGAGCCAGGCGGGCTATACTTCGGGCGGCGAGCAGCAGATGACGGCGATCGGGCGGGCGCTGATGAGCCGGCCTGAGACGGTGCTGCTGGACGAACCTTCGATGGGTTTGGCGCCGCAATTGGTCGAGCAGATCTTCGAGATCGTGAAATCGATCAATGAGAAGGAAGGCGTCACCATCCTGGTTGCCGAGCAGAACACCAATGTGGCGCTGCGCTACGCGCATTACGGCTATATCCTAGAATCGGGACGGGTGGTGATGGATGGCCCCGCTGCCGAGCTACGCGAGAACCCGGATGTGAAGGAGTTCTATCTCGGCATGGCCGAGGAGGGCCGGAAGAGCTTTCGCGATGTTCGCAGCTATCGCCGCCGTAAGCGCTGGTTGAACTAGGGCCGGCGCACGCTCCCCTCCGACACCGGCGGCGGATGGCGGGCCGCAGCGCAACCCACCCACCCGCGCGCGCCGGCCGCGCTCAGAGGACCGACCGGGAGGACCGCAATGACCGATGGCTTCGACGCATTGGAAAAGCGCGATCCAGCCACGCGGGCGGCGGAGCAGTTCGGGCGGATCCGCGCACTCATTGCGGACGCGAAGGCAGCGGCGCCTGGGTGGGCGGCCCTTCTCGCAGAGGTGGACCCCGCATCGGTGACGGATCTCTCCACGTTGCCGGTACTGCGGAAGTCCGAGTTGGGCGAGAAGCAGCGGTCGGCGCCACCGCTTGGCGGACTGTCGGTCAGACCTGCTTCCGACTATGACCAATTGTTCCAGAGCCCTGGCCCCCTCTACGAGCCCGGGATGTCGTCCGCCAGGGATTGGTGGCGGTTCGGCCGCGCCCTTTGGGCCGCGGGCATCCGGCCGAGCGATGTGGTCCTGAACTGCTTCGCATACCATCTGACCCCGGCCGGCCATATGCTGGAGGCCGGTGCCAAGGCAGTCGGTTGCCCCGTCATTCCCGGGGGCGTCGGCAACAGCGAAGCGCAGATGCGGGCCGCCGTCGATCTCGGTGCGACCGCCTATGTGGGGACCCCGGACTTCCTCAAGGTGCTGCTCGACAAAACTGTCGAGGCCGGGGAGAGCCTGGCGATCACGCGGGCCCTCGTCTCCGGCGGGCCGCTGTTCCCGTCCCTGCGCGGGGATTACGCGGACCGAGGGATCGCCTGCCTGCAATGCTATGGCACCGCGGATCTGGGCTTGATCGCCTATGAGACGATGCCGGACCAGCCAATGGTGGTCGACGAAGGCGTCGTGCTTGAGATCGTGCGGCCCGGTACCGGCGACCCAGTGCCCGAGGGCGAGGTCGGTGAGGTTGTCGTGACTACCCTGAACCCGGACTATCCGCTGTTCCGCTTCGCGACCGGCGATCTCTCGGCCATCGCGGAGGGCATGTGCCCCAGCGGGCGGACCGGACCGCGCATCAAGGGTTGGATGGGTCGCGCGGATCAGACCACCAAGGTGAAGGGTATGTTCGTCCGGCCGGAGCAGATCGCGGAGATCCTGTCGCGCCATCAAGGCTTGGCGAAGGCGCGCCTGACCGTCACGCGGTCCGCAGAGCAGGACACGATGAGTCTGCAGGTCGAAACCGCCGACACAACGGTGGCCGGCCCGCTGGCGGAGAGCATGCGAGCCGTCTTGAAGTTGCGCGGCACCGTGAGTGTGGTGCCGCCAGGCAGCCTGCCAAACGATGGCAAGGTGATCGAGGATGCCCGGTCCTACGACTGACCCCGCCGCCGCGTCGCGTCAGCCCTGGCGGGCTTTGAACCGCCGCTGGGTCTTGTTGATCACATAGACCCGGCCCTTGCGGCGTACGAGGCGGCAATCGCGATGACGCTGCTTCAGCGACCTTAGCGAGTTCTTGATTTTCATCGTCTCAATCCTTCCCGGGTGGCCAACACTCAGGCCAGCGCCGCCTTGGCCTTGTCCACCACCGCGCCAAATGCGCTCGGCTCGTGCACGGCGAGATCGGCGAGCACCTTGCGGTCCACTTCCATACCGGATTTCGTGAGACCATCGATGAACCGCGAATAGGTCAGTTCCGGGTCATGGGCCCGCACAGCGGCATTAATCCGTTGGATCCACAGCGCGCGAAACGAGCGCTTTTTTCGCTTCCGGTCGCGGGTTTGGTACTCCATCGCCTTGTCGACCGCCTGTTTGGCGGTCCGGAAGGTGCGCGACCGGGCACCGTAGTAACCCTTGGCCTGGCTGAGAACTTTCTTGTGGCGCTGCGCCGAGGCTGCGCCGCCCTTTACACGTGGCATTGCGACCTCCTCAGGCGTAGGGCAGGAATTGCTTGACGATCCGCTCGTCCGGTTTCGACAACACGCTGGTCCCGCGGGCGTTGCGGATGAATTTCGGCGTACGCTTGATCATGCCGTGGCGTTTGCCGGCCTGGGTGAATTTCACCCGCCCACCAGCCGTGACCTTAAAGCGCTTTTTCGCGCCCGCCTTGGTCTTCATCTTGGGCATTTCGCTCTCCTTGAGTCTCTTTTGGCGGCGACACGGCAGCCCTTTCGCCGGCCGTCGCAGCGAGCGCGGTGGATAGCCCGCCGGCGGAGATTTTTCAAGGGGTGCGGCGATACCGATAGTGGCGGATCAGGCCGGACCGGGCGCGACGCTGGTCTCCTCCTCGGTTTGTGCACCCTCGATCGCGATATCCTGTGCCCAGCCGACCACGACCGCCGACGAAGCTTGGCTGATCGGCGAGTAGGGCAGCGTCTCTTCCACCGATTTGGCCGGTCGCACTGTGGTCCGGTAAAGCGCATAGAGCGTGATGCTGCCGAGCAGGACGGCAAGGAAGGCGAGGTAGACCGACGGCCCGAACGAGGCCATCAGATAACCGACCAGCACCGGCGTGCCGACGGCGCCGAGGCCGGTAAGCGTGGTCAAGCTGCCGGCGGCGGAGGCCATATCCTCCGGGTCTAGGAAGTCGTTGGTATGCGCGACCAACAGGGCGTAGAGCGGGTTTGCGGAGCCGCCGATGAGGACAGCCGCCCCGAGCGCCGCCCCGAAATTCGCCTCGACAAAATAGGCGAGCGCGCAGCCTGCCACCCCGGCTGCAGTCACGAACACGATCAGGCGGCGACGGTCCATTCGGTCGGACAGCCAGCCGATGGGATATTGCAAGACCATGCCGCCCAGATAGATGGCGCCAATGAAGATTGAAATCTCGATATTGGTGAGCCCGATTTCGGTCGCGTAAACCGATGACATCCCAAACAGGCAAGCGAAGATCCCGCCGAGCATGAACAGCCCGAAACAGCCGAGCGGCGAGACCCGAACGAGCTGCGTCAGCGGCATACGCCGCGTGGCGCCATAGACCGGGGCCGGACTGACCGAAAGCAGGATCGGTGCGAAAGAGATCGAAACGGCCACCGACATGATCACAAAGAGATCGTAGCCGCCGGGGTCGGCCACATTAAGCAGCGCCTGCGCCAGAACGATCCCCATCATTTGGACCATCACATATGCCGAGAGAGTCTGGCCGCGGGTCTCGTTGTCGGTCTGATCGTTCAGCCAGCTTTCCGCGACCACATAGACACCGGAAAAGCAGAACCCGACCAGGATGCGCATGATGGTCCACGCAATGGGATCGACCGCCGCTGCGTAAATGATGCAGGCCGCGGAAACCAGCGAGGCCAATGCCGCGAAAACCCGGACATGGCCGACCCGGCGCACCAGCCAGGGCGTCGCCTGCGCCCCGCCGAGAAAGCCGAGGAAGTAGCCCGCCATCACGACGCCCATGACCGTTGGATCGAAGCCCTCCAGACTGCCTCGCACGCCCAACACGGTGCCCTGCATGCCATTGCCGAGCATCAGCAGGAACATACCGAAGAGGAGGGCCCAGGAATTGTTGAGGACGGTCAGCATGGTCGTGCCTCCGAGAGGTGTGGGTGGCAACAACGTCTCAGCCGCCGCGCCGCTGGTCGCGCCTGGGAACGGCAGCACTGTGTCGCAGACGGGACGCGCTGTGTCAGAGACCCGAGGGCAGCAGCAGCGAGCTGTCGCCATAGGAGTAGAATCGGTAGCGGGCGGCGATTGCATGGGTGTAGACGGCGCGCATCCTTTCGGTTCCCATGAGCGCAGAGACCAGCATGAACAGGGTCGAGCGCGGCAGGTGGAAATTGGTCATCAGGCCGGAGGCTGCACTGAAGCGGTGACCCGGCAGGATGAACAGATCCGTCTCGCCCTGAAATGGCAGTACGGTGCCGTCTGGCGTCGCCGCAGCCTCCAGAAGGCGCAAGGCCGTGGTGCCAACCGGGATGATGCGATGGCCTGCGGCCCGTGTTTCGTTGATGGCCGTCGCGGCCTCCGCAGTGATCTCTCCCCATTCGGCATGCATGCGGTGATCGGCGATCCGGTCGGTTTTCACTGGCAGGAAGGTTCCTGCGCCCACATGCAGGGTCAGGGTCGTCGAGTGCACACCTCGGTCCTGCAGGCGCGCCAGCAGCGCGGTGTCGAAATGCAGCGACGCGGTGGGGGCGGCGACGGCCCCGTCCTTGGCGGCGAAGACGGTCTGATAGTCCACCCGATCCTGGGCATCGGCGGCTCGACGCTGCGCAATATAGGGTGGCAGAGGCATCACCCCGGCCTTGGCGATCGCTGTGTCGAGATCCGGACCCGCGCGGTCGAAATGCAACGCCACCTGGCCGCCCTCTGCCGGCTGCAGGATCTCGGCCGATAGATTGTCGCCGAAATGGATCCTATCACCCGGGGCGAGGCGTTTGGCGGGGCGGACCAGCGCTTGCCAGCAGGCGTCGCTATCGCGTCGGATCAGGGTCGCCTCGATCTTCGCGATACCCGGACCGTCTGGGGTCTGCCGCCGCCGTTCCCCTGTCAGTCGCGCCGGGATCACGCGGGTGTCGTTGAAGACCAGCAAATCGCCCGGCGACAGCCAGTCGGCGAGATCGGCAACTTGGCTGTCATGGGTCTCAGTGGGTCGCGCCACCAACAGACGGGATGCGCCGCGCGGCTTCGCTGGGCGCAGCGCGATCAGGTCCTCCGGCAGGTCGAAATCGAAATCGCCGGGGCTCAGCGTGTCTCCGCGCCCCGGCATGTCAGCGAACCGTGCCGCCACGTCGGCTGCGCGTCAGTCGGAGGCGACTTTAACGCTGACCATTCGGTCTGGATCGTTCACGGCCCCGGTCCGCGGGGCACCGCGCTTAATGTTGTCGACATGCTCCATGCCGTCGATCACCCGGCCCCAGACCGTGTATTGCTTGTTCAGAAAATGCCCTTCCTCGAACATGATGAAGAACTGCGAGTTGGCGGAATTGGGGTTCTGCGCGCGGGCCATACCCACCACGCCCCGGTCGAAGGGCACGTCCGAAAACTCTGCCTGCAGATCGCCATAGCTCGACCCGCCGGTGCCAGCGCGGGAGGGGTTGAAGCCGTCCTCCATATCCGCGAACTGCACATCGCCCGTCTGCGCCATAAAGCCCTCGATCACGCGGTGAAAGGCAACATTGTTATAGGCGCCCTCACGGACGAGTTGCTTAATCCGCTCGACATGTTTCGGCGCAACATCCGGCAGCATCTCGATGGTCACCGCGCCCGAGCTGAGCTCGATGATCAGCGTGTTCTCCGGATCTTCGATTTCCACGGCATCTCCCTTCCCTGGCAGTGCAATGAGCAGGGCCGCCACCAAACACAGTGTCCTAAGCATGTCATCCTCCGCTCTCTGAGTTCGGCGCCAAGCCCTAAGCCGCCTGCGCCCGCAGGTCAAACGCTGTCGGGTGCGGGCGCCGTCGGGGCCCAATCGGTGGACTAGGGTCGCGAACCGGGACGCTCGGCCAGGAAGGTCCGCGCTTCCTCCGCCGTCTCGAAGATATGCGGTGCGGTGCGGTCGGCCAGTGCCCGGCCCAGCTTCATCCGCATGAAGGCTGATCCGGAATAGCGGCTGATGCGATGGTAGAACCGCTCCGTCAGATCGCGGACCATGGCGGCATAGGCGTCCTCGATGTCCTCGTCGATCCGGGCCCCGTCGTAGTTGGCGATGACATCGACCCGGTGCGCGAGGGGGGCGCAGACGGCCTCCACCTGCGCGCGGATCTGGTCGATGTCGTCGACACTGCGGATGCGCATCTTCTCGAAGTTGAGGAAGAGCTGCCGTCGTGCGGCATCCAGAGCGATACGGTCGGTAAGGTCCAGGCGCAGCAGTTCGGTGCGAAGGGCCATCGGCTCCTCCTCAAAGATCCGTGCATCCATTACCGCAACCTCGCCGGTCGACAGACCGATCTCCGGCCGAAACTGCATATGCGCGAGGATGTCCCGATCCAGATCCATGCCAGGTGCTATCTCGATCAGGCGCAGTCCGTTCTCGCACAGTTCGAAAACGCAGCGTTCCGTGACATAGAGCACGGGTTGGTCCAAGCGGGCTGCGCGCGCGCCGGAGAAAGTGATCTGCTCGACCCTCGCGCGGAACTTCATAGCGCGGCCCTCCTCCCGGATTTGCAGGCGTCCTTGCTGCACGGCGATGTCGAGACCGCCCGCGGTGAAGGTGCCGGCAAAGACCAGCCGCTTTGCGGCCTGGCTGATATTTATAAAGCCCCCGGCGCCTGCCAATCGCGCGCCGAAGCGGGAGACATTGACATTGCCGGCGGCATCCACCTCCGCCATGCCGAGGCAGGCCATATCGAGGCCGCCGCCGTCGTAGAAATCGAACTGTTGATTCTGGGCGATAATGGCTTGGGTGTTCACCGCGGCGCCGAAATCCAGGCCAGAGGCCGGTTGCCCGCCGATCACGCCGGGCTCGGCAGTCAGGGTCAGATGGTCGGTCAGCCCCTCCTCGCCGACGACAGCGGCTACCCCCTCGGGCATACCGATGCCGAGATTGACGATGCCATTGACCGGCAGCTCGAAAGCGCAGCGTCGGGCGATGACCTTGCGCGCGCCGAGCTGTATGGGGGCCGCGGCCGACGCGGGGGCGCGGAACCGCCCAGTGAAGAGATGCGAGTAGGCGGTTGCGTAGGTCTGTAGGTGATGCTCTGGCTCCGCCACTACAATGGCGTCGACCAGCGCACCCGGGATGATCACGTCCCGCGGGTTCAGGCTGCGCGGCGCAGCCACGCGCTCGACCTGAACCAGGACGATGCCGCCGGAGTTCTTAACCGCCATGGCCTGTGCGAGGTTGTCGAGGATCAGTGCCTCCCGCTCCATGGTGACATTGCCCGCCTCATCGGCGGTGGTCCCGCGCAGGATCGCTATGTCGAGGGGCATCGCCCGGTAGAAGAGATAGGTCTCGCCCCCGAACTCGGTCAGTTGGACCAGATCTTCCTGGGTCACATCATTAATCTTGCCGCCGCCATGGCGCGGATCGACAAAGGTCTCGAGCCCGACCTTGCTGAGCATGCCCGGGCGCCGGGCCGCAATCTCGCGGTAGAGATGGCTGATACAGCCCTGCGGCAGATTGTAGGCCTCGATCCGCCCGGCGAGGGCGAGCTGGCCGACCTTGGGGATCAGCCCCCAGTGCCCGCCGATTACCCGTGCCAACAGACCGTCGTGGCCAAGCCTGTTAAGCCCACGATCTTTACCGTCGCCCTGGCCCGCTGCGAAGAAAAGCGTCAGATCCCGCGGTTCCCGCGTTTCGAGAAACCGGGCCTCCAGCGCTGCGAGAATGCCATCCGGCACGCCGATTCCGACGAAGCCGCTAGTGGTAACGGCGTCGCCGCTGCGGATCAGGCGGACGGCCTCGACGGCCGAGACGATTTTATTGGCCATCGCATCTCCTCCCGCTGTTTGGTTTGCAGCGGCGCGACGCTCCCGCCGTGCGGGCTACTGGCCGAAACGGGTGCGCAACGCCTGTTCGACCGTCGGCGAGACAAAATGCGAAACGTCGCCGCCCATGCGGGCCACTTCCTTCACGAGCTTCGAGGCGATGGCCTGATGCTGTGCCTCTGCCATGAGGAAGACCATCTCTATGTCGTCATTCAGCGCGCGGTTCATGCCGACCATCTGAAACTCGTACTCGAAATCCGCAACCGCGCGCAGGCCCCGGATGATGACCTGCGCGCCAACCTCGTCGGCGAATTGCACCAATAGGTTTTCGAAGGGCCGAACCTCGATTTCGATGCTGTGCGGCACGCAGCTGCACTCCTCCGCAATCATCGCGGCGCGTTCGTCGAGGCTGAAAAGCGGACCTTTGTCTCGGTTGATCGCCACCCCGATTACCAGCCGGTCGACCAAACGGGTTGCCCGCCGTATGATGTCGCGATGACCCAGCGTGACCGGGTCGAATGTGCCCGGGTATAGCCCTGTGCGCACGGTCGTCTCCTCTCCCCCTGCCGAAGCCGTGCCACGCAACATCGGCGCTCCGGGAAGGTCAAGCGGCAAAGTTCTATGCGCGCAATATTCTTGCGCTTGTCCTTGCTTTCTCGGTCGATCCGTGCGGGCCTTAGTCTCTTTGAGATTGCGGCGCCCCGGTCGGCTCAGAAGCCTGACAGCATCCCGGTCATGGCAGCGTTCTCCGCCTCGATCTCGCCGATCCGGGCTTTGACGACGTCGCCGATCGAGACGATGCCGGTCATCTGGCCAGCCTCCACGACGGGCATGTGCCGGAACCGGCCCGCAGTCATGCGTTCGAGCACCGACAGGGCTGTGTCACTGGGCGCGCAGCTCGACACCTTTTTGGTCATCGCGCCGCTTACCGGCGCATCGAGGGCCGTCGGTCCGTCGGCGCCGAGGATGCGGACGATATCCCGCTCTGACAAAATGCCGGCGACGCGGTTCCGGTCGCGGCTGACGACGAGCGCGCCGATGCGTTTCGCCGACAGTCTGCGTACAGCCTCGGAAACGCTGGCTTCTGGGGAAATGGTCGCTACCTCGGCCGATCCCTTCTGAAGCAGGATCTGAGACACCTTCATGGCTTCCTCCCAAAGTTCTTTTATGATGGCAGTCGAGGGTGCGACCGAGTGTCCGGCCTGTCAATCGACGCGGCCGGTCTGCGGGCCGAGCCCGGCCGGCTTAGGCCCGCCTTCGGCAGGATCCAGGCGCGAACTTTGCGGAATCGCACGCCTTTCGGCGCGCGATGGGTCTGTGCCTTGGCGCGGGCCGTCGCATTCGCTGGCCCGCGCCGCCCGTGGCAGGCGTCAGCCGCGATCGTTGGGCGGTGACGCTTGTGGGTTTTGCTGCAGTTCTGCTGGGGAAAACCGTCAGAGGCAGTCACGGCCGATGGTTCGGTCGATCCCGGCGGATCACAGGCGGGCAGCGCTGGCGCCCGGTCGGCTCGGCGCCGGCCCTTCACCTGGCCGGATCTCGAGCCCCGTTATCGCTACTCGGCGGCCATCCGGCCCGCCTTGACCAGCATCGGGCGGAGATAGCGGCCGGTGTGGCTCTCCTCGATCTCGGCCACATCCTCGGGCGTGCCGGCGGCAACGATCCGGCCCCCGCCATCGCCCCCCTCCGGCCCCAGATCGACCAGCCAGTCGGCGGTTTTGATGACATCGAGATTGTGTTCGATCACCACCACCGTGTTCCCGGTCTCGACCAGCTCTTGCAGCACCTCGAGCAACTTCTTCACATCCTCGAAATGCAGGCCGGTGGTCGGCTCGTCGAGGATGTAGAGGGTGCGCCCGGTCGCCCGTTTCGATAGCTCCTTCGAAAGTTTGACGCGCTGCGCCTCGCCCCCCGAAAGCGTCGTCGCCTGTTGGCCGATCTTGATGTAGCCAAGACCGACCCGTGCCAGCGTTTCCAGCTTTTCGCGTATCATCGGGATTGCCTCGAAAAACCCAACGCCATCCTCGATGGTCATGTCGAGCACGTCGGCGATCGATTTGTCGCGGTACTTAACCTCCAGCGTCTCACGGTTATAGCGCGCGCCGTTGCAGGTCTCGCACGTTACATAGACGTCCGGGAGGAAATGCATTTCCACCTTGATCACGCCGTCGCCCTGGCAGGCCTCGCAGCGGCCGCCCTTGACGTTGAAGGAGAAGCGGCCGGGCTTGTAGCCGCGGGCCTTCGCCTCCGGCAGCCCGGCGAACCAGTCGCGGATCGGGGTGAAGGCGCCGGTATAGGTCGCAGGGTTCGACCGCGGCGTGCGGCCGATCGGCGATTGGTCGATATCGATCACCTTGTCGAGATGGTCGAGGCCGCGAATCGTCTTGCAGGGTGAGGGTTGCTGCCTGGCGCCGTTGAGGCGGTTTGCGGCGTGCTTGTAGAGCGTCTCGATGGTCAGGGTAGACTTACCGCCGCCGGACACACCGGTAATGCAGGTCAGCGTGCCCAGCGGGATCTCTGCCGTGACGTTCTTCAGATTGTTGCCGGTCGCCCCCTCGACCACCAGCGATTTGCCATTGCCCGGCCGCCTCCGGGGTGGGATCGCGATCTCCCGTCGTCCGAGCAGATACTCCCCCGTCACGGAACCCTGGGTCGCTGCGACCTCTTCCGGCGTCCCGGTGGCGATGATCCGCCCACCATGAACCCCAGCACCCAGGCCGATATCCACCACATAGTCGGCGGTGCGGATCGCCTCCTCGTCATGCTCGACCACCACGACGGTGTTGCCCTGGTCGCGCAGTCCCTGCAGCGAGGCCAGAAGCCGTCCGTTGTCCCGTTGATGCAAGCCGATGGAGGGTTCGTCGAGCACATAGAGCACCCCGGTGAGGCCGGAGCCGATTTGGCTTGCCAGCCGTATCCGCTGACTTTCGCCGCCGGACAGCGTGCCCGAGTTGCGCGAAAGTGTGAGATAGTCGAGGCCGACATCGACGAGGAAGCCCAGGCGCTCTTGGATCTCCTTCAGGATCGCGACGGCGATCTGGTTCTTCTGCGCTGTCAGAACGTCCGGCACGGCGTCTGCCCAGTCCCTGGCGTGGCGGATCGACATTTCAGTGATTTCGCCGATATGCCGCCCGCCGATCTTCACCGCCAGCGCTTCCTCCCGCAAACGGTGGCCGCCGCAGGCGCCGCAGGGGCGGTTGGCTTGGTAGCGCTCGAACTCCTCGCGGATCCATGCGCTATCGGTCTCGCGCCAGCGGCGTTCCATGTTCGGCACCACGCCTTCGAAGGTGCGCTTGACCTGGTAGACCCGGCCGCCATCGTCATAGCGGAAAGGGATCTCGTCATTGCCCGAGCCGTAGAGCATGACCTGGCGGACATGCGCGGGTAGGTCGCGCCAAGCCGTCGCATGACTGAAGTCGTAATGCTTCGCCAGAGCCTCTAACGTCTGCCGAAAATAGGGGGTCTTTGATTTCGACCATGGGGCTAGGGCGCCTTCCATCAGGCTGAGCGTGTCGTCCGGCACGATCAGTTTTTCGTCGAAATAGAGCTCCACTCCCAACCCGTCGCAGGACGGGCAGGCCCCGAATGGCGCATTGAAGGAGAACAACCGCGGCTCGATCTCGGCGATCGTGAAGCCGCTGACCGGGCAGGCAAACTTCTCGGAAAAGGTGATCCGCTCCGCCTCCGGCACCACGCCGTCGTCGCCGGCGGATGGTGCCGTCTCGATGATCGCGATCCCGTCGGCGAGGGCCAGGGCTGTCGTGAAGCTGTCTGCCAACCGTGTGGCCAACCCCTCCCGCACCACGATCCGATCGACCACGACATCGATGTTGTGGCGGAACTTCTTGTCGAGCTCCGGCGGCTCCTCCAATTCGTAAAAGCTACCGTCCACTTTGACCCGCTGATACCCCTGTTTGCGCAGCTCCAGGAACTCTTTGGCGTAGGAGCCTTTCCGATCCCGGACGATCGGGGCGAGCAGGTAAGCGCGCATGCCTTCGGGCATCGCCATCACACGGTCGACCATCTCGGAGACTTGCTGCGCCTCGATCGGTTCGCCGGTCGCAGGGGAATAAGGCGTGCCGCAGCGCGCGAAAAGCAGACGAAGATAGTCGTAGATCTCCGTCACCGTGCCAACGATGGAGCGCGGGTTCCGCGAGGTGGTCTTCTGCTCGATCGAGATGGCGGGCGACAGGCCGTCTATATGGTCGACATCCGGCTTCTGCATCATGCCGATATATTGCCGGGCATAGGCCGACATGCTCTCGACATAGCGCCGCTGCCCCTCGGCATAGATCGTATCGAATGCGAGCGACGATTTCCCCGACCCCGACAGCCCTGTGATCACCGTCAGCGCATTGCGCGGGATATCGACATCGACGTCTTTGAGATTGTGCTCACGCGCGCCGCGCACGGAGATGTGTTTCTGCTCGGCCATGACCCCGACCCCTCCGGACCTTCCGCAGACATAACGTGAGCCCAGTCGATTGCGAGTCTCTGACGGCGTAAACGAAGAGAGAACACCGCACCATGGCCAGTGGCGCGCAGGGGCGCCTACTCGCCGGCGGTTCGCCGGTAGAGGGCGGGGGTCACACCCTGCCAGCGACGAAACGCATCGGTGAGATGGCTTTGCGAGCAGAAGCCGCATGCAAGCGCGATATGCGCTATGGACTGTCGGGTCGTGCGCAGCAATTCTCGCGCCCGCTCGAGCCGCCTGCGGTGCACATAAAGGGCGGGCGTCTCGCCGATCGAGTCCCGGAAACGACGGGAGAAATGCGAGACCGAGAGCCCCGCCTCATCGGCAAGAATTTGCACGGTCAAAACGTCGCCGAGGTCCTGTTCGATCAGGTCTAACACGCGCCGCAGCGCGCGGCGATCCAAGGTCCCCTCGGCATCCGGCTCGGCACCGCGATGATAGCCGAACACTTCCCCCAGCGCGGCGACCCCCAGGGCCTCGGCCATCATGGTGCCGCCCGGAAATCCCGACTCTAAGAAACGGCGCGCGAGCGTGCTCGCCGCAACGACGCCGGGTCCCGCGATATTCATCCGGTTTTCGATGTCGCCTTCGACATCCATGACCTCGGTGTAGCCGTAGCGCAGGCTGACGGGAGCGCGGATCACCAAGAGCCGCAGATCGGCACGGTGGTTTCGGATGAAGACATCAGAGCCGGCCGGATGAAAATTCATTGTTCCAGAGGATGATACACCTTGATGCTTCGGCCCGCCATTAAACGCAAAATCATAGCTGCCTGGGCCGGCCAAGTTGAACACAAACACGTCGCGCGTCGAGGTAAAGTCGAACAGATGCGCCCCCGGCTCGCGGAGACCAACGGTAAAGCCGTTGGCCGCAAGGCGGCCGCCGGCCCATCCCGGCAAGCGTTCCCGATTGCGGGTTGTCGATGTGGAGTCATTGTTGTGATCTGTATTCATCGTGTTCGTCTATGCACTCCGACGCTTTCCTTACAGCTCTCTGGCATGTCTAGTCTTGCGAGTTAGCGCGTAAAAATCTTGTAGATTTTTGCTCAATTCGTATCAAATCCGAACGTTTGTACAGTTTTGCGCAGTGAAATGATAAACTCCGCGGCGAATGTGATATAACGCAAAAGCTGCGTTCTGTATCAGACTCTCACGTCAGAACGGAGGGAGTGGGCGATGATCAAGCTGATGGGCTATCTCGTGCTGTCGCTCGCGGCGTTTGTCGCAACAATGCTGCTCGGGGCCATTGCGGTCGCGGATCCGGACCACCCGTTGCCGGATGCCGGGCATGGCTCTGTCGTCCTGTCGTTTTCGGCAGGCTGATGGGCATCGCAGAATAGGTCTGAACCCAGGTTGACCCCAGGCCGACCTCTGCCGATGACAATCGCGGCATCGGTATGTTCTTTCACCTGACAGAGATTCCGCATCTGGGTGAAAGACATGCTGTTCAATCTTTGCTTGATTTTGCTGTGCCAACTCGCCGGAGAGGCGATCGTGGCGGCCAGCGGACTGCCCCTGCCTGGTCCCGTCTGCGGGATGATCCTGCTGTTCGCTGGGCTTCTGATCTGGGGGCTGGGCACTGAAATGGCAGCCCTCGCAGACGGGTTGCTCGGCAATCTCGCTTTGCTGTTCGTGCCGGCGGGGGTTGGTGTGATGCTGCATGCCGGGCTGATCGGGCGAGACTGGTTGCCGATATCGGTGTCGCTGATCGGGTCGACGGTTCTCACGATCGCCGTGACGGCGTTGATCATGGCCCGCCTTGGGGCCGGGCGGGACGTGGAATGACCGATCTGCGGGATATCTGGGTCTATTTGGCGACTGATCCGCTATTGCATCTGACGGCGACGGTGGTGGCGTTTCAATGTGCATCCTGGGTCTATCGTCGTGGCGGGATGCACCCGCTGCTGAACCCGGTCTTGCTGGCGGTGATTGCTATCGTCGTCGGCCTTTCGGCGACGGGCACCAGCTACGAGACATATTTCGAGGGCGCGCAGTTTGTTCATTTCCTGCTTGGGCCGGCGACGGTTGCCCTCGCCATTCCTCTATATCGGCAGCTCGCACCCCTGCGCCGCTCCGCTGCGGCGATTGCGGTGGCGTTGATTGCCGGGTCTTTGACGGCCGCCGCTTCGGCCGTGGCGATTGCCTGGGTTCTGGGTGCGGCCGAGGACACGATGATCGCTCTGGCCCCGAAATCGGTGACGGCGCCAGTGGCTATGGGCATCACCGAGCAGTTGGGGGGATTGCCCTCGCTCACGGCAGTTCTCGTTATTCTCACGGGAATTTTGGGTGCCATGCTCGGGCCGTTGGTGCTTAACGCGCTCGGGATAACGGATTGGTCGGTGCGCGGGCTCGCGATTGGCACCGCAAGCCATGGCATCGGTACGGCGCGGGCCTTTCAGGTCAGCCCCTTGGCCGGCGCTTTTGCAGGGCTTGCCATGGGTTTGAACGCATTGGCCACCGCCATCCTGCTGCCGCTGATTTGGTCCGTGATGTTCTAGGGTCTCGGACGGATCGCAGCGGCGAAAACGTGGTCAGATATCGAGGGTTTCCGTATGCCGCTTTCGCGCCTGGTCCGCTATCCGATTTGGGCTCTGCAGCTCTTTGGACCGACGAAGTCGTTTGCCAGAAACCCGATCCTGGGAAACCCGCGGCTCAACGAACTGGGCCTGCACAGCTACCGCCTGGGCGTGGCGCATAGAATGGCGCGCTGGCGGCGCCGCTCGCTGGCCCGGCATCTGAGCGCCCAGGACGCGGCCGATTTCGATCGCGACGGATTTATCCTGAAACGGGATTACCTGCCGCCCGATCTGTGGCGCGCCCTGCAGGACGAAGTCGCGGCTATGAGTCTACCGGCGCGCGAGATGCGGGAGGGACAGACCGTGACGCGGATGACGCCGGTTACGGCGTCGACCCGCGCGGCGCTGCCGGTGGCAGCCCGGGTCGCCGCGGATCGTGGGCTGAACGCGATGACACGCTATGTGGCGAGTTATGGCGGTGTGCCAGTTTGGTTCTTCCAAACCGTGATTGCGGAGCCGGATCAGGGCGCTGCCGACCCCCAGACCGAGCTGCATTCCGACACCTTCTTTCCGACCGCGAAGGCTTGGCTGTTCCTGCAGGATGTCGGGGAGGACGATGGCCCGTTCGCCTATGTGCCGGGGTCGCACCGGCTGAGCGAGGCGCGGCGGGCGTGGGAGCATCGCTGTTCGATCACGGCCGCCCAGGATGCGCGCCAGAACCACCGCGGCGGCAGTTTGCGCGTGCGCGCGGCGGAACTGGACGAGATGGGGCTGCCCGGGGCGCGGCGCATGGCGGTGCCGGCCAACACGCTCATCATCGCCGACACCCATGGGTTTCATGGGCGCACACCGTCGCAGAAGCGGACGGTGCGGGTGGAACTGCACGGGCATCACCGATCCAACCCTTTCCAGCTTTGGTCGGCATTCGATCTGAAGTCATGGCCCTGGATCCGGGAGCGGCAATTGGACCTCTCGCTCGCCATCGAGGATTTCCAGGTGGCCCGGTTTGGGCGGCGCCGGCACTGGCACCCGGTCCCCGCGGGTCCCCTGGACGCACCCGCACATATCTGACCCCCGCCTGACGGCGGGTCCGGGCGCCGCGTCATCCTTCCGGCCTGTGGCGATGCCGGCGCACGCGGCGGTCTTCGGGCGGTAGTGCGTGTGGGACGGCCGCGGGCGTCGACGGAATGCGCATGGCTTGGCACGGCCGGTCATGGCCCGGTAAGGTCGCCGAAACATCCACGAATCGCGGCGGAGGAGCGGCGCCATGGCAGGCAGCGTCAACAAGGTCATTCTGATTGGCAATCTGGGCGCGGACCCGGAGGTGCGCAGCTTTCAGAATGGCGGCCAAGTCTGCTCGCTTCGGCTTGCGACGTCGGAGAGCTGGAAGGACCGCCAGAGCGGCGAGCGGCGCGAGAAGACGGAATGGCACCGGGTCGAGATCTATTCGGAGCCCCTGGTGCGGGTGGCGCAGAACTATCTCCGGAAGGGCTCGAAGGTCTATATCGAGGGCCAGCTCGAGACCCGCAAATGGCAGGACCAATCCGGGCAGGAGCGCTACACCACCGAGGTCGCGCTGCGCCCCTATCGAAGTGAGCTGACCATGCTGGACAGCCGTGGCGAGGGCGGCGGCTTCGGAGGTGGCGGTGGCGGCAGTTACGGCGGCGGGGCCGGCGGTGGCTTCGGCGGTGGCCAGCGCGGTGGAGATATGGGCGGTCCCCCTGCGGGCGGCGGATTGGACGACGAGATACCGTTCTGACCGCCCATGGCGGCCTGAATGACGCTCTCCATAGATCGGCTCCGCCCGCCCACCCGGTCTGATGCGTTTCCCTGTGGCTACCCGCAAGCGATCGTCGATCAAGCTGGGGCCGCGCTGGTCTATGCCTCGGGTCAAGTCAGGCACGGCTCTCGTGGCGAGAGCGCAGCGCCTTTGCGGGCCCAGGTGGCCCGGTCTCCCGGCGCTCCCGGCCACGTCTGGGGTACAGTGGGCGCGGCGCATGGGACGGTGCCGACCTTCACCCTGTTGGCGACCGAGCATTCCGAGCGACCCCTGCCCGCAGGCTGTGCAGCCACGCGTCGCTCGTTCGGGGATCGCCGGCCACAGGGCATCCCGGTCCCAGTTCTACGGCGAGCTGGCGTTGGAGTGCCCGTAGACGTCACAGCCATCGCCTTGCGGTGCGACCGATAGCATGCCGTTGGAAGCCGCCGACATCGCGCTCGCGGCGCTCGCCTTTCTCCTCGCCGGTGTGATCAAAGGAACGGTGGGGATCGGGATGCCCACGGCCTCGGTCGGGCTGATGACACAGTTCCTCGATCCGCGAACGGCGATTGCCTTGGTCGTTTTCCCCTCGCTGCTCGCCAATCTGTGGCAGGTCTATCGGACCGGCGGCTTCGCGCCAGCGCTAAAGCGCTATGCGGTTTTCCTGGCGACGATCATGAGCGTCATTTGGCTGGTGAGCGCGACAGTGACTGCGGCTGTGCCGGTGGGTGCCATTCTGCTCGCCCTCGGCGTGGTCGTGGTGCTGTTTTCGGCCGCCAGCCTCGCTTGGACCCCGCCTGAACTACCGCAGCGTTTCGACGCGCTCGGCCAGGCGGCGGCTGGCGTGATCGCCGGGGTGCTCGGTGGACTGACAGCGATCTGGGCGCCGCCAATGGTGGTCTATCTGCTGGCGCGCCGGGTCGATAAGGACGAGTTCGTACGCGCCACCGGGTTGATCATCTTCCTCGGCACTGCGCCATTGATCTTGGGGCTCGCGCAGGCCGGACTTATCACGGCGGAGACAAGCCTCGTCTCCGCGGCGATGACGCTGCCGGTCTTGATGGGTTTTACAGTGGGTGAGCGCTTAAGGCGGCATCTGGATACCGAGCGGTTCCGGAAGATCGTGCTGGTCATATTCCTGGTCATGGGGGCCAACCTGCTCCGCAAAGCGCTAGTTTGACCTGGGAGCGGCGGGGAAGTGCCCGGGCCGGACAACTGGGCGTGTCGCCGCGGCATCGCCCGCCCTCGGACTGGCTTCCGCCGCGCCAACGGCGCGACGGTCATCGCTCACCCTGCAGGCAGGCGCTTTTGATGGCGCCGGCAGGTCGGCCACTGCCTCATCGGTTTTGCGACAGCGACCCAGTCCGATTGGGCGGTGTCCTAGAGCGCTTTCCGACCCGATTGCATCGGTTCCCGCGCTCCAAGGTCTTGTACGGTCGAATTTTCACGACGCCAATCTGGGTCGGATTGGCTGGAAAATGCTCTAAAATTCCGCGATCAACTTCTTCACTGCATCACCGAAGCGTGGCGAGAACATCTCGTCATGATTGCCCCGCCAGCGGAAGCTGTTGACGCCATTGATAAGATTGGCATCGGCAGCCTCGCGGAAGTCGAAGCGGTGGATCCACGGACCGCCGGAGCAACCCGGCGTCATGTTGCAACCGATACCGATCGGCGAGAACGGCGCAGCAGGATCAGAATCATAGGCATAGGAGGCGCGGGTGTCGAACAGTTCGCTGCCGTCATAGGGGGCCCCGCTCGGGTAACCGCAGGCGTGCCAGTGCTGCAGCGGGTCGAGATGGAAGACGACGCCGAGCTGCCCGCAGACATCGCCGACTTGGCGGCCATCGTCGTCCGGGCGCAACCGGACGACGCCGACATCGTATTCGAAGTTCTCGCTCTCATGCCATTCGAACAGCACACTCGCGTCGTCCCCTACCCAGGTGCCGAAAGGGGCCTCGCCATCGTCGTAGCCGGGTACGAAGGTGAAGGACTCGGCCCAGCCATCGCGCCTGCCGAACACGCAATGCCCCGCGGTCAGGATCACATCCGGCGCGATTACCGCGGCGGAGCCGACGAAGTTCCGCCCGCCCGGGTAATGCATGAACAGCTTGCCCATCGGCGCATAGGGGAAGCGGATCCGGTCCTGCGGCGGGACCTGCGAGACGGTGTAGGGCGCGGGATAGGAATAGCCGCCCGAGATCACGGCCGCAGGCGCGGCGCGGTTGGGGCTGCCGGGATGCCGGCTGGGTATATAATCGAGGGTATCGACTTCGTCTTGCGTATTGCCGCTCTTTTGCTGCTCCGGGGTCCGGCCATCCGGACCCGGGCGCACCCTTCGCTTGGTGTCCTGATCGAGCTCCGGCAGAGGCATTGGCTGGGCGTCCCGCATCTCCTGCGAAGAAAGCGCTTTCAAAGCCTGTCGTTGTCGTTTTTTCTTGGGGTTCCGCACAAGCTCCTGCGCGGTTTTTTCGCCCTTGTATGTATCATTCATCACAAAATCCTATTTTATTTTAAGAGATCTGATATTATCAGATTTAATTCTGGAAATCTATTGCCGAGTTATTTGTAGTCCTTATCTGGCTTGACGGTATGCGCTGGCGCTCTGTTGGTCACCGGCGGCCGGAAGGCGGGATTTAGAAATCGAGGTTTCCCGCCGGAATTGCGCCTGTCAAAGCCCCGGAATATAGTACCGGACGAGCAGGCAGCGGGCGCCGAGGGCCCGTCAGGAGATCCGATTGAGCGACGACGATCACACAGGTGACGAGGCGCCGGAGCGCCCGATCTATGACGGCCCGACCATCACGGTCGAGGAGGAGATGAAGCGCAGCTATCTGGATTACGCCATGAGCGTGATCGTAAGCCGCGCGATCCCGGATTTGCGCGACGGGCTGAAACCGGTGCACCGGCGCATCCTTTATGCGATGTCCGAGACCGGGAACAGCTATGACAAGGCCTATCGCAAATCGGCGCGGCCGGTCGGCGATGTCATGGGGCAGTACCACCCCCACGGCGATAGCGCGATCTATGACGCCTTGGTTCGCATGGCGCAGGATTTCTCCATGCGCGTGCCGCTGCTCGACGGGCAGGGGAATTTCGGGTCCATGGACGGCGATGCCCCGGCGGCGATGCGCTATACCGAGGTGCGGATGGCCCAGGTGGCCAACGCGCTGTTGGAGGACTTGGACAAAGACACGGTCGATTTCCAGGACAATTACGACGGCAAGCAGCAGGAGCCCGTGGTCCTGCCGGCGCGCTATCCTAACCTGCTGGTCAATGGCGGCGGCGGTATTGCGGTCGGTATGGCTACCAACATCCCCCCGCACAATCTGGGCGAGGTGATCGACGCGACTCTTGCGGTTATCGACGACCCGGATTTGGATGTCGATCAGCTCATGCAGTTCATTCCGGGCCCGGATTTCCCGACCGGTGGGATCATCCTGGGCCGCTCCGGCGCGCGGAAGGCCTATGTCACCGGCCGCGGCAGCGTGATCGTTCGCGCAAAGACCGACGAGCGAGAGGTGGAGGTCAACGGCCGACCGCGCATCGTCGTGACCGAGATCCCGTACCAAGTGAATAAGGCCTCGCTGGTCGAGAAGATCGCCGAGCTGGCTCGGGACAAGAAAGTCGAGGGGTTGCAGCACATCCAGGACGAAAGCGATCGGTTCGGCGTGCGGGTCGTGATCGATCTGAAGCGTGACGCAACCCGCGATGTGGTGTTGAACCAGCTCTACCGCTTCACGCCGCTCCAGACCACCTTCGGCTGCAACCATCTGGCGCTGAACAATGGCCGTCCGGAGCAGTTGGACCTGCCCAGCATCCTGCGTTCCTTCATCGCTTTCCGCGAGGAGGTGGTCGCCCGGCGCACCGCGCATCTGCTGACGAAGGCACGGGAGCGGGCGCATCTGCTCTGCGGTCTGGCCGTGGCGGTCGAGAATGTCGACGAGGTGGTGGCGACGATCCGCTCCTCCCCCGATCCGGCGACGGCGCGGGAGCGGTTAAAGGAACGCCGCTGGCCGGCCGAGGCGATCGCCGATTACATCCGGCTGATCGACGATCCCAGTCACAAGATGAACGAGGACGGGACCTACAATCTGTCCGACGCACAGGCCCGTGCGATCCTCGATCTGCGGCTGCAGCGGCTTACCGCCATGGGCGTGGCCGAGATCGGCGAAGAGCTGAAGACGCTGGCCGAGAAGATCACCGATTATTTGGATATTCTGCGCTCACGCCCGCGGATCCTCGCGATCATCCGCGAGGAGCTGACGGCGGTGAAGGACGGCTTCGCGACGCTGCGACGGTCCGAGATCGTCGAGTATGAGGGGGACCTCGAGGACGAGGACCTGATCGAGCGCGAGGAGATGGCCGTCACCATCACCCATGGCGGCTATATCAAGCGCACGGCGCTGGCGGAGTTTCGCACGCAGGGCCGCGGCGGCAAGGGCCTCGCCGGTATGGCGATGAAGGACGAGGATTTTGTCACCCGCCTCTTCGTCGCCAACACCCACACGCCGCTGTTGGTCTTCACCACTGACGGCATGGTCTACAAGATCAAGACCTGGCGGCTGCCGCCGGGCGGACGCAATGCCCGGGGCAAGGCGATCGTGAACATTCTGCCGATTGCGCAGGGGACGTCGATTGCGGCGATCATGCCAGTCGATCGGCCCGACGAGGCTTGGGCGGATCTGCAGATCGTCTTTGCGACTTCCGACGGTGATGTGCGGCGCAATCAATTGAGCGATTTCACCAATGTGAAGTCGAACGGCAAGATTGCCATGAAGTTGCCGGAGGGCACCTATCTTGTAAACGCGCGGATCTGCGACGAGGGCGCGGATGTGTTCCTGACGACTGCGCTCGGCAAGGCGATCCGCTTTGCGGTGACCGATGTGCGGATCTTTAAGGGCCGTGACAGTACCGGCGTGCGCGGTATCAAGCTTGCCGACGGGGATCGGGTGGTCTCGATGTCGGTCCTGCGCCATTTCCGGGCGAGCCCTGAGGAGCGCGCGGCCTATCTTAAGGCAAGGCGTGCGGTTGCCGGCGCGCCATTGGAGGCCGAGGAAGTGGATGCCGAGGAGGAGAGCGTCGCCGATATCGCCTTGCCGCAGGAGCGCTATGCCGAGATGTCGGCGGCTGAAGCGCTGATCCTGACAATCACCGAGCATGGGTTGGGGAAACTCTCCTCAAGCCACGACTATCCGATCCGGGGGCGTGGCGGGCAGGGGGTCTGGGCTATCGACCGCAGCATGCGCGGCGGGCGCTTGGTGGCAACGCTGCCGGTGGAACTCGACGATCAGATCATGCTGGCGACCGATGCGGGCCAATCGATCCGCTGTCCGGTGGTGGGGATCTCTTTCCGCTCCCGCGGTGCCGGCGGGGTGAAGGTGTTCGACACGGCCGAGGGCGAGAAGGTGGTTTCGGTCGCCTGGATCGCCGAGCAGAACGGCAATGGGAATGGCGAGGGCGAGGCGGAATAGGCGCCCCAACCCCGCGATGTCGATCCGCAGCAAGGCAAAAGGGGCTGGCAATGGCCGTCTGGAGATCATGTGCTGTGTGTACCGCAACTGTGCTGTTGGTAGGCGCCTGTGCGGAGGTAGATCTACCGTCGGGGGAGGCTTTGCCGCCGCCGCCAATTGCGCCAGCGGGTTCGGCAGAGGATGCGCCGCCAGCAGGCACGGTCGCGGTGGCGCCTGCACCCGCCTCGGGAGCTGCTGCGGCAGATCCGCCGCGCGGTGCCGGGTCGGTCGTCGATCCGGGCCCGGTCGATGCCTCTGGCGGTGCGGTCAGCCTGAGCGCGGAGGAACGGCGGGAGGAGCGGTTGCGGTCCTTCCGGACCTTCGATGCCGACAACGACCCCAGCGTTCAAAGCGTCGGCATTGTTCGGCGCCGCGGTTGGACCGCGCTGAAGTTCTGAGCCCGTCGGCGCGGACCGAGGCCCGCCCACCCGCCCGATGCCGCGCCCGGCTGCTCGGTCAAGGAGGCCCCCAGCCTCGGTCCGCGCCTGCGCTTAGCTGCCGCGCCAGGCGAGTGTCCGAAGATGCGGGTCGGCCTCTGCCAGCACGCGGGGCTCCCCGCCTGGCCAGAGCCGGAGAGTGAGGAGCGGCTGGCCAGCGTCTTCCGCAATCTCGAGGGCGAGCCAGGCGAGCGGTGCCTCGGCCGTCGCGGCGGCGCCTGCCCCCGCCATGGCGGCTTCGATCCGCGCCTTCGTCGCCGGTGGAAAGTACTGATACGCAATTGAATGCATGACGACGCGGGCGGCGCCTGGCGCTGCCGGCGCCCCCATCCGCGCCTCCACCCAAATCGCCGCATCCGCCTTGTCGATCCTCGGCGGATCGGGGCGGGCGAGCTCAACGGCGGCCTCGAATCTCGCGATCCGCGTGAGCTGATCAGGCCAGATGAATGCGGCAAGGCGGTTAGTCTGCGCCGGGTCGGTAACATCCAAAGGGTTCAAATCGCACCCATGCCGCGCGCCGATCCGAACGTCACTTTCTGGGGGCGCGGAGCCGGTCCAGTCCGGACAGAGGCAGAGCGGCGATACGGGCGCCCCGGTCTCGCGGCCGCCCAGCCGGTAGGCGTATCGGTCCAGGATAAGGTTCAGCCCTGCACTCGCCCCGAGCTCGAACAAGGTGAGCGGCAGGCCGGTCTCCGCCGCGACGACCATCAGCCCGGCATAGAGCGCCGCCGACCGGGCGACCTCGTTGGTCTGTGGGGCATGGTCGAGCCACGCCGCGATCTGGGCGTCTTCATCGACGATAGCGGCGAGGGCGGCCTCGGCCAAGATTGCCGGTTCAGGCACCGGCGCCGGCGGGTAGAGCGGGGCGAGGGTGGGGAGCTGACCGCTCCGCACCAAGGCATGCAGGGCGCCGGCGAGGCGCAGGGGCACGGCATCGCCTTCCGCATCCGGCCGCGCCTGCCAGTCGAGGATGCGTTGGCCGGTCGCGGTCGAGCGGTCGAGGCGGCTGCCCAGACCCTCCATGAGCGTCGCGGTGAACGGCGAACCCAGCCTGCGACAGCCGCGGGCCTGGCGTGCAAAGGCTTCTCTGACAATGTTTTCTTGGGTCATTCGGCCACGGCTAGGGAAACGCGTGGGCTTGTGCAAGGATGCGCGCAAGCGGGGCGCATCCGGCCGGCTAGGTCGCAGAAATCTGACTGTGCCTGCCGCGCAAGATCGGTCAGGCGCCAGCGCACCCGGCTAAGCGCACGCCAAAGGTTTCTTGCCCAGCCGCTGTTCCAGGATCGACGCGCGGCCTTCGCGCCCGCGCTGGTAGCCGAGAGTGACCGATCCCAGCTGGGCGAGCCACATCTCGGCCGGTTGACGCTCTGCCACCATGGGCGGAAGCCACACTTGGTCGAAACCGCATTCCAAAAGATAGGCGAATTGGTCGGCAATCAGCGGGCCGTGAGCGCGGAGGAGGCCGCGAAAGCCCAGATCTCGCAGCCGCGCTGCAATCGAAAAGCCGCGGCCATCCGCAAAACTGGGAAAGTCGATGCTGATGAGATCTAGGGCCGGGAAATGCGGCCCTACCGCTGCGGGCTCTGTGTCGTTCGGCAAATGGGCGCCCAGGGGCGCGTGTTTGACCGCGCCGATCCAGGCAAAGGGAAGGAGGCAGGGCCCCTCCAACACCAAGTCGGCAATCCCACCCTCGGCCGGCGGATCGGTGATGAGCCGCCAGGGGTCTGCAATCTCGCCAGTCCGATCAAGCAGCATAGAGCGCCTCCTTGAACGGCTCCATTCCCACCCGGCGATAGGTCTGGAGGAAGGTCTCCCGCGGCTCTCGGGCGGCGAGATAGGTGTCGACGATCTTCTCGACCACCTCCGGCACCTCCTCGAAGCCGAAGCCGCGTCCGGTACGCTCGCCGAGCGCTGCGGTTTCGGTTGCATCGCCACCCAGCGTGATCTGATAGCTCTCCACCCCCGCTTTATCGAGGCCGAGAATGCCGATATTGCCGACATGATGATGGCCGCAGGCGTTGATGCAGCCCGAAATCTTGATCGCGAGCGGGCCGATCTCCCGCTGGCGGGCGGGATCGGCGAAGCGGGTCGAGATCGCCTGCGCCACTGGGATCGACCGCGCGGTGGCGAGCCCGCAGTAGTCGAGGCCGGGGCAGGCGATGATGTCGGTGATCAGGCCGAGATTGGGCGCGTCGATGCCGACGCCCTGCAGGCCGCGATACACCGCGAAGAGATCCGCCTCTGCCACATGAGGCAGGACGATGTTCTGCTCATGGGTGACGCGCATCTCGTCCCGGCTGTAGCGCTCGGCCAGATCGGCGATGGCACGCATCTGATCCGCGGTGGCATCGCCAGGCGCGCCGCCGACGGGTTTCAGGGACACCGTGGCTGCTACATGGCCCGGCACCCGATGCGGATAGGTGTTCTGCTCGACCCAGGCGGCGAAGCCGGGATGGGCGGCCTTCGCACGGGCAAGACTGCCGGGATCCCGCGGCGCCAGATCGGGTGGCGCAAAGTAGGCGGCGATGCGGGCAACCTCTGCCGATGGGGCGGCGATTGCGGCCCGGTCGAGGCGGGCGAACTCCTCCTCAACCTGGCGGCCGTACTCTTCGATGCCAAGCTCATGGACCAGGATCTTAATACGCGCTTTGAATTTGTTATCCCGCCGGCCGTGGAGGTTGTAGATCCGCAGCGCCGCCTCGAGATAGGGGAGCAGATCTGCCTTGGGCAAAAAGGCCCGCAGTTCCTGTCCGATCATCGGGGTTCGACCCTGGCCACCGCCGGCGAGGATGCGGTAGCCGGTCTCGCCTGCCGCGTTGCGGCGGATCTGGATGCCGATGTCATGCACCTTAATGGCCGCGCGGTCATGTTCCGATCCAGTCACCGCGATTTTGAATTTTCGGCCAAGGAAGGTGAATTCCGGGTGAAGCGAGGACCACTGGCGGATCACCTCCGCGGTTATGCGGGGATCCTCGATCTCCTCAGGTGCGACGCCCGCGTAGGGGTCAGAGGTGGTGTTGCGGATGCAGTTACCGGAGGTCTGGATCGCATGCATCTCGACTGAGGCGAGGTCGTCGAGGATATCGGCGACATCCTTCAACTTCGGCCAATTGTACTGGATGTTCTGGCGGGTCGTGAAATGCCCATAGCCGCGATCGTATGTCTCGGCGATATGGGCGAGCATCCTCATCTGCCGTCCGGACAGCGTGCCATAGGGGATCGCGACGCGCAGCATGTAGGCGTGAAGCTGCAGATAGAGGCCGTTCATCAGGCGGAGCGGTTTGAATTCCTCCTCGGTCAGCTCGCCCTTGAGCCGCCGATCGACCTGATCGCGAAACTGCCCAACCCGTTCCCGGACGAAGCGGTGGTCGAATTCGTCATAACGGTACATCGCTGGCTCCCGGCTGAGTGTGGGAGGCGGCGACCCCCTCCCAGGCCCTGCCCCGAAATGGGGGAGGGAATGGCTCGTCCTTTGATGTGCTTCGGACAGCGGGGGCCTAGGCCGCTGCGGAGTGATGCTGGTCGGCGGCGGGCCCGACCGCTATTGTCGTCATGCGTGACGCTTTGATTTGCTCGCGGCGCGAGATCGGCCATGGTGCCCCGGTCTCCGTCGTTACCTCGACGGGATAGGCGCCGACCACCTGATTGTCCCGTTCGCCGGCCTTCGCGAGTGTCTCGAGAACGGTGAGATCGTCGGGGTTCTTCGCGACCCAAGCATCCGCGACCTGACGCACCCATCCAGCGGCCGATAGATAGACGCTGTCCCCTTCTACCAGGTCATTGGCTGCGATCACTTTGGGTTTGAACGCTTTCGCCATCGGTCGCTCTCCTGTGTCGCGGCCGACCGATCCGGCCAGGCGCTGCATTGCACTTTGTTTGGCGCGGTGCCTCTCGTCTCCGGCTCGGTCTCGCGAGCTGTGCCGCGGCGGTTGACTGCATCGCTGGAAATCACCGGATTTCCGCACGTCATGTATCTCCGTGAGCCGACAATATATCCCGTGCGTGGGCTTTTCAATATATCACAATCAAAACTGACATCGTATTTTAATATACATTTTTAAATTGTTTAATTTGTAGATTGCCCGTCTGCAGAGTGGTGCGCTATCCAGCACCCGGACAGAGGGGTTTGGTTTGATGGTTGCTGATCGGGTCTACGCCCGACCGGTCCCGTGCCCGGCAGGATTGCCTGGGGCGTGGTCTTTAGCCGGTGGCGTGTTCGGATTTCAAGAACTCGAGCTACTCCAGCGAAATGCCCCGATACAGCGCCTGCCGGTCGAGGCGGCGGCGGCGCTTTACCCAGTCCTAGGGCCGCTGATCGAGAAGCTGGATGCGCCGCGTGTGCCGATCGCCGGGCTCACATGGGACCGGCCGCGCTTGATGGGCGTTGTAAATGTGACGCCGGACAGCTTCTCGGACGGTGGTCGCCATTCAACGGCCGAGCAAGCCATCGGCTACGCCTTGTCCATGGTGGAGGCGGGGGCCGATATCCTGGATGTAGGCGGCGAGTCGACCCGACCAGGCGCCGAGCCCGTGGGCGAGGAAGAGGAACTTGCCCGCGTTCTCCCGGTGATCGAGGGTCTGCGCGCAGCCGGATGTACGGCGCCGATCTCGATCGACACCCGAAAGGCACTGGTTGCGGAGGGTGCTCTCGCCGCCGGTGCTGTCCTTTTCAACGATGTCTCTGCGCTCGCCTTCGACCCGGCAAGCGTCGATGTCGCAGCGACCGCGCCGGGCGTCTGTCTGATGCATGCGCAGGGCGATCCGAAGACGATGCAGCAGGCGCCAAGCTACGGCGATGCTCTATTGGACATATACGACTATCTCGCCGAAAGGGTTGCGCTGGCCGAAGGCGCTGGGATTGACCGAAGCCGCATCCTTCTCGATCCGGGTATCGGCTTCGGCAAGACGTTGCAGCATAACCTGGCGCTGCTGAGACGGCTCAGCCTCTTCCATGGTCTAGGCTGTCCGATCCTGCTTGGTGCCTCGCGAAAAGGCTTCATCGGCGCCTTGTCCGGCGAGAAACGGCCGGAGCGCCGTGCTCCGGGCTCTATTGCCGTCGGTCTTGCGGCGCTCGCACAGGGTGTGCACATTCTGCGTGTTCACGACGTCGCCGAAACGGCACAGGCCATTGCGGTTTGGCGCGCTCTCGTGGCGGATGAGGCAGAGCTGGAGCGAGAATGAGCCGGACATTATTCGGGACCGACGGCATTCGCGGTCGGGCCAATCTGCATCCCATGACAGTGGAGGTGGCGATGCGGCTTGGGCAGGCTGCCGGGCGCCATTTCAGAAATGGGCAGCATCGACATACCGCCGTGATCGGAAAGGATACCCGCCGGTCCTGCTATATGATCGAAAACGCATTGACCGCGGGGCTCGCCTCCGTGGGGATGGATGTGATCCATACCGGGCCCATCCCGACGCCGGCCGTTGGCATGCTGACCCAATCGGTCCGCGCCGATCTCGGCGTGATGATCTCTGCAAGCCACAATACGTTCGAGGACAACGGCATCAAACTGTTCGGGCCCGACGGCTACAAACTGTCGGATGAGGCCGAAGCGCAGATCGAGACATTGATGGCGGACGAGCCGGCGCTCGCCGGGCCCAACCAGATCGGTCAGGTTCGGCTAATGGAGGACGGCCGTGGGCGCTATGTGGAATTTGCGAAGCGGACCTTTCCGCGGAGGCGGGGTCTCGCAGGGCTTCGCGTGGTGGTCGATTGCGCGAATGGGGCCGCCTACCGTACCGCCCCGCAGGTGCTGTGGGAGCTGGGCGCCGATGTGGTGCCGCTGGCCGTCAACCCGGATGGCGAGAACATCAATCGCGACTGCGGCTCGACGCATCCGGAGGCCTGCCAGCGTAAGTTGCTTGAGACGAGGGCGGATCTCGCCATTGCACTCGACGGCGATGCCGACCGGGTGCACATCATCGACGAGCGCGGACGGGTCGTGGATGGCGACCAGATCATGGCCTTGATCGCCACCCGGTGGGCGGCCGAGGGCAGACTAGCGCACAACACGTTGGTCTCGACAGTGATGTCCAACAAGGGGCTGGAGACGCATCTGGCCGGCAAGGGCATAAAGCTGGAGCGTACCCGGGTCGGCGATCGCTACGTCGTCGAGGCGATGCGCAAGGGCGGTTTCACCCTCGGCGGAGAGCAGTCCGGCCATGTCATCCTGTCGGACCATGTGACCACCGGCGATGGGTTGCTGGCGGCGCTGCAAGTGCTCTCTGCAATCGTGACGACCGGAAAGCCGGCGTCCGAGACCTGCGCTATCTTCGAGCCGCTGCCGCAGCTCTTGAAGAATGTGCGATACGATCCGGATATGCGGCCGCTGGAGGACGCGGCGGTGGAGGCGGCGGTAGAGGCGGGCGAGGCGCGCCTGGCGCCGCGGGGCAGGCTCCTGATCCGCAAATCCGGCACGGAACCGGTGATCCGCGTTATGGGTGAGGCGGAGGACCCGTCCCTTCTGGAACATGTGGTCAACGATGTCTGCGACGCGGTCGCTCGGGTCGCCGGCGCCGCCTAGCCTGGCCACTGCGACCCAAGCGAAGCGGAATCGCGGCCCGCCGGCGCGGACCGCGATGGGATCTTGGTCGAGCTGCGCTCGCGGCAAGCCGCGACCTTCGCCGCCAGTGGTTATGTGTCGCTTTTGGTTCTAGCTATTATGCCTTTGGAGCCGGTGGCACTTGGCATTTGGCGGAGAAGACCGCCGGGGGCGGTCATGCCACAGCCTGCCCGGGAACAGGATCTCCGCGTCAAGGGCGAGCCGGGCATCCGCCCGGCCGCGATTGCTCGCGACCCTTGACCCGGACCCTGCCCCCGAGCGTCGAATGGACAGAGGACGCCGGCTCGCTTCTCGCCTGTGTCCAGGTCCGGTCGACAAATTTTATGCTCTGCCGCGTCTTCTCCGACGGGGCATTTCGTGTTCTGCGCCGGCGGAGCTTGCCACAGGCGCCGATCATGCAGCTCCGCCGCGGGCGCTGTCCTAGCCATGGGCCGGGCGGTGGACGCGGCGGCCCGGACAGCGCAGCTGGATTTGCGCTCCTGCGCGAACCGGCTGCGGTGGTCTCTTACATCCCAAGCCGGCCCCGCGCCAAGGCGTCTGCTGCAGCCCCGGGCGCTATGCTCTCGGCGTCCGCTTTCTCGAAGACGCTGAGCAGTGTCGCTGGGATCGCCTCGAGTTTCGCTTTGGCTGCCGCGTCGCCGATGCCCGTTGGCGGTCGCGAGACTGAAATCAGGCCGCCGACATTGACCAGGTAGTCCGGTGCGTAGAGGATCTCACGGTCCGCCAGAAGAGCATCATCGGAGGACGCCGACAGCTGGTTGTTGGCGGCCCCGCATACGATTTTAGCCGAGATCTCCGGAATCGTTCGGCTGTTCAAAACAGCCCCCAGGGCACAGGGCGCAAAGACATCCACTGCGGCCCGATGGGCTGCCTCCGGTGCCTCCCGACCGGCACCCGTCGCGGCGACAACTGCGGCCACTGCCTCTGCCCGGACATCCGAGACGACCAGCCGCGCCCCGGCCTCGGCCAGCATGCGGCAAAGCTGCCCGCCCACACTGCCCAAGCCGCTCACCGACACACTGAGGTCCCCGACCCCGCGGCCCAGCCGGTGGCGCGCTGCGGCCTCGATCGACAGGAATACGCCCCGGGCCGTCCAGGGCGAGGGGTCGCCGACCCCGCCGGAGTTGCCGGATACATGCCCCGTACGGGTCGCCACCTGGTCCATATCGGCAACCGTGGCGCCGACATCCTCCGCCGCGATATACCGCCCGCCCAGCCGATCGATCGCACTCCCCAGCGCCTGCATCATGGCCGGTGTCTTTGGCCGATCCCCTGTCACTAGCATCACCGATTTGCCGCCGCCCAGAGGCAGGTCTGCCAGCGCAGCCTTGTAGCTCATCCCGCGCGACAGGCGCAGGACATCGGTCAGCGCCTCGCCATCGCTGCTGTATCTCCAGATCCGGCAGCCCCCCAAAGCCGGGCCGAGCCGCGTGTCATGTACCGCAATGATTGCCCGCAGTCCGCTGTTGCTGTCATGGGCGAACACGACCTGCTCGTGGCCGTCGAAGTCGGGATGATCGAACAACTCCACACCATGCCTCCGCCATTCTTTTCAAGCGACAATGGCGCCCGCTCGCCCACATGGCAACGCTGGCACCGCAACGGCCGATCACGTCGTTGCGCCGTGGGGTTGACGCACAGACGCGCCTAAGACTACCTCGCTCTTGGGCGTGCGGCCGGGCTGGGGCGAGCGGGCGCGGGCTCAGAAATCTCGCCCTGACGATGGAGCGCGTCGATGACGTTCCCACCAAAGCCGCAGGCAAAGCCTGCGCGGCCCGAGTTTTCGTCGGGCCCCTGCGCGAAGCGCCCTGGCTGGTCCGCTGCCAAGATCGCCGAACGGGCGGCCCTGGGCCGGTCCCATCGGGCAGGAGGACCGAAAGCGCAGCTGACCGAGGCGATCGATCGCACCGCAGCGCTGTTGGGTCTTCCCGACGGGTATCTTCTAGCAATCGTACCGGCCTCCGACACCGGCGCCTATGAGATGGCGATGTGGGGACTGCTCGGCGCCCGCCCGGTCGACATGCTGGCTTGGGAGAGCTTTGGTGCCGGCTGGGTCACCGATGCGGTTAAGCAACTGAAACTCGCCGACTGCCGTGTCATCGAGGCGCCTTACGGAAGCCTTCCCGACCTATCCGCCATACGTCCTGAGGCAGATCTCTGTTTCACCTGGAATGGGACGACATCGGGCGCAAAGGTGCCAAATGGTGGTTGGATCCCAGCGGACCGCGTGGGCCTGACCCTCTGCGACGCCACCTCCGCCGCCTTCGCGCAGCGGATCGACTGGCCCAAGATCGATGTGGCGACCTTCAGCTGGCAGAAGGTCCTCGGCGGCGAGGCGGCCCATGGCATGCTGATCCTCAACCCTCGCGCCATCGAGCGGCTGGAGAGCTTTGCGCCGGACCGGCCGCTCCCGAAAATCTTCCGCCTCACCAAAGCCGGAAAGCTCAATGCGGAGATCTTCCGCGGGGCCACGATCAACACACCCTCGATGCTGTGTGTGGCGGACTATCTGGATGCGCTCGAATGGGCCGAAGGTATCGGTGGCTTGCCCGCCCTCATAGGCCGGGCCGATGCCAATGCCGCTGCGCTGCAGGCTTGGGTCGATGAGCGCCCTTGGATCGAGAACCTGGTGTCCGAACCCGCGCACCGGTCCAATACCTCCGTTTGCCTGCGGATCACCGATCCGGACGTCGCTGTCCTGGACACGGCCGGGCAGAAAGCCTTCGCCAAAGCGATGACCAGCCTCTTGGAATCGGAGGGTGTCGCCTATGACATCACCGGGTATCGAGACGCACCGCCGGGCCTCCGGATCTGGTGCGGCGCGACGGTCGAGACGACCGACGTCGCGGCCTTGACCCCCTGGCTCGACTGGGCCTTCGCCGCGGTAAAGGCTGAGCGTCTCGCCGCCTGAACCATCCAATTGCGTGCTTGGTCCCATGCGCCCGTGCCCCCGCCGCCCGTGGGTGGGTGGGCGGAGGGTGGCGGGGGCACGGGCGCAGCCTATCCACTCTCCCAGAGGAGAACCTCTCATGCCTAAGGTGCTGATTTCCGATAAACTTTCCGAACACGCCGTCGCCATTTTCCGCGACCGCGGTGTCGAGACCGATTTCCAGCCCGATCTCGGCAAGGACCCTGCAAAGCTCGCCTCCGTGATCGGCGCGTATGACGGTCTTGCCGTGCGCTCGGCGACCAAGGCGACCGCGGACATCATCGCACAAGCGGATAGTCTCCGCGTCATCGGCCGGGCGGGCATCGGCGTCGACAACATCGACATCGCTGCGGCGAGCGCCCGCGGCATCGTGGTCATGAATACCCCTTTCGGCAATTCGATCACCACCGCCGAGCATGCCATTGCCATGATGCTTTCGCTCGCCCGCCAAATCCCCGAGGCCAATGCTTCCACCCATGCCGGCCGATGGGAGAAGTCGCGGTTCATGGGCACCGAGATCACCGGAAAGACGCTCGGCGTGATCGGTTGCGGCAATATCGGCTCGGTGGTTGCGAGCCGGGCGGTGGGCCTGAGGATGAAAGTGGTGGCGTACGATCCGTTCCTCAGCGAGGAGCGCGCGCAGGAACTGGGGGTCGAAAAAGTCGACGAAGTCGAAGCACTGCTCGCCCGCGCGGATTTCGTGACCCTGCATCTGCCCAAGACCGAGAAGACGGCGGGGCTTCTTTCGGCGGAGCGCATCGCCGCGATGAAGCCCGGCGCGCGACTGATCAACTGCGCCCGAGGCGGTCTGGTCGACGAGCCGGCCGTTGCGGCAGCGCTCGTCGAGGGGCGGCTTGCGGGCGCGGCCTTCGACGTCTTTGCGGCCGAGCCGGCAAAGGATAACCCGTTGTTCGGATTGCCGAATGTGGTCGTCACCCCGCATCTGGGGGCGGCGACGAGCGAGGCACAGGAGAACGTCGCCCTTCAGGTCGCCGAGCAGATGGCCGATTACCTGCTGCAGGGCGCGATTTCGAACGCGATAAACGCGCCCTCGATCACGGCGGAGGAGGCGCCCCGCCTGCGCCCCTGGGTTAGGGTGGCGGAGGTGCTCGGCGGTTTCGCGGGCCAGCTCACCGACGATCCGATCACAGAGATCGAGATCGAATATGTCGGCTCGGTCGCGGATCTGAACCTTAAGCCCCTGACCGCGGCCCTGACCGCGGCGATGCTGATCCCGCAGATGGGGGAGGGTGGGGTCAACATGGTCTCCGCCCCGATCCTGGCGCGGGAGCGCGGGATCCGCATTGCAGAGACCCGCCGGGACGCCCAGGGCGCCTATGGCACCTATATGCGTCTGGTGGTGACCACGGCGGACCGGACGCGCTCGGTCGCGGCAACGCTGTTTTCGGACGGGCGGCCGCGGTTCATCCAGATCAAGGGGATCGGGCTGGAGGCGGAGCCGCAGCCGCATATGCTCTATACCACCAACACCGACGAGCCCGGCTATATCGGGGCGCTGGCCACCAGGATCGGTGCCCTGGGCGTCAACATCGCCACATTCGCCCTGGGGCGGGCGAAGAAGGGGGGCGATGCAATCGCGCTTCTCGGTGTGGACGACCCGTTGGAGGCGGCGGTCTTGACCGAGATCGAGGGGCTGCCGCAGGTCCGAGAGGCGAAGGCGCTGACATTCTGAGCGCGGTCGGCGGCCTCGACCCGGCGCGGCTGTTTTGCGTGCATTGGCAGGGATTTAAGCGATGCACGGCGCATGCACATCCTATGCACAAAGCATATGCATAGTGTTTTAGTCGGGCTTTACGGATGGGTCATCTTCTCGGAAGCGGATCCAACGGAATCGCGGGCTGGTCGCCCGCGATGGGTCGGTGCTTGGCGTGCGCCCGCGATCCCCGCGCCTGACGGCGCGGTGACGCTGGGCGCCCGCCCCGCCCGTGGCCGATGTTGCGTTTCGCACCGGGCATCCGGCCTGTGGCAAGGCGGCGACGCGAAGATCTGCTGAGAAGACCGCCGCGGGCGGTCACGTGCCAGCGTGGTTGTGCCGGTGCCGGTTGCGTCAAGGGCAAGCCGCTGCGCGGCCGCGTGCCGCGGCCCTTGACCCACCGGACCGGCGGTTAAGGATCCGGTGGCAGAGCCGCCAGCACGGCACTTGCCCATGTGGCACATCGGCGGGCGGTCGCGAGGGCTTCGGCGGTGGTTCTGAGGCCCCTCTGGGCTTGCTCCGGTTGCTCGGCGATCCGGCGGGTCGCGGCCCGAGGAAGCGCTGGCGGAACTCTGGGATGCCGGCGAGAGATGCGGCTTCCGCCCAGGCGGGGCCGTGGCCTTCCCGCCACTGCCGGTCGGCGAGGAGGGCGCCCACTGCGAAATCGGTCGGGCGCCAATAGGGGGCGAGGTCGACGATGCCCGGCGCGAGCCCGTCGGCGAAGACGATGTTGTCCGTCGGGTCGCCCTGAATGAGTCGCGCGGCCGCCGCGACCGGCCTGCGCCTGGCCAGCAGCGGCGCGAGCAATTCCGCGAAGGCGACGCGTTATGCGGGCCATGCCTCGCCCCAGGCGACACGGTTGGCCCGCGCCCAGGGATCCTGGCGGCGCGCCAGCCATACGGGCCGAGCGGGTCCGGCGAGGGCGTTGTGAAAGGCCCCGAAGGCGGCGGCGATTTCACCGCCCGGTCGGTTCCTGTCCCGCATGGCCCTTCCTTGCCCCGCCCGATCCGACTATAACCCCGCGGGTTTTGGGGAGAAGCCTGATGGCCAATGTGGTGGTGGTCGGCGCCCAATGGGGCGACGAGGGTAAGGGCAAGATCGTCGATTGGCTAAGCGAGCGGGCCGATGTGATCTGCCGCTTTCAGGGCGGCCATAACGCCGGGCACACGCTGGTGATCGGCAACACCACCTATAAGCTGTCGCTGCTGCCATCCGGCATTGTGCGCGACGGCAAGCTGTCGGTGATCGGCAATGGCGTGGTGTTGGACCCCTGGGCGCTGCTCGACGAGATCGACCGGTTGGCTGGGCAGGGCGTGGCGGTCGGGCCGGAGCGGCTGATGATCGCCGAGAATGTGCCGCTGATCCTGCCGGTGCATCAAGATTTGGATCGGATCCGCGAGGAGCTGGCCGGAGCCGCCAAGATCGGCACCACTGGCCGCGGGATCGGGCCTGCCTATGAGGACAAGGTCGGGCGGCGTGCGATCCGGCTGGCGGATCTGGCGGATTTCCCGACCATCGAGGCGCGGCTCGACCGTTTGATGGCTCATCACGACCCCCTGCGCCGCGGGCTTGGTGCCGAGGCCGTGGACCGCCGCGCCCTCCGTGACAGTCTGCAGACGATTGCGCCGAAGATTCTGCCCTTTGCCCAGCCGGTATGGCGGATCCTGTCGGAGCGGCGCCGGGCCGGCGACCGGATCCTGTTCGAGGGGGCGCAGGGGGCGCTTTTGGATATCGATTTCGGGACCTACCCCTATGTGACCTCATCGAACACTCTCGCAGGGATGGCCTCGACCGGCACCGGCCTGGGACCGGATGCGGTGGATTTCACGCTGGGGATCGTCAAGGCCTACACCACGCGGGTTGGGTCCGGGCCGTTTCCGACCGAGCTTACCGACGAGATCGGGGTGCGCCTGGCCGAACGGGGGCATGAGCGTGGGACCGTGACCGGACGGCAGCGCCGCTGCGGCTGGTTCGATGCGGCCCTGGTGCGCCAGACCTGCACGGTCGGCGGCGTCTCCGGAATTGCGCTGACCAAGCTCGACGTCCTCGACGGGATGGAGGCGTTGAAGATCTGCACAGGCTATCGTTTGGACGGGGTGGAGATTGACCATCTGCCGACCGCCGCCGATCAGCAGGCACGGGTGGAGCCGGTTTATGAGACCATGCCGGGCTGGTCGGAGAGCACCTTTGGGGCGCGGCGCTGGCTCGATCTGCCGGCCGAGGCGATCAAATACATCAAGCGGGTCGAGGAATTGATCGAGTGCCCGGTGGCACTGCTTTCCACCAGCCCGGAGCGGGACGATACGATCCTGGTGACCGACCCCTATCGCGACTGATCGCCGGGTGAGCAGGTCGGACTATGTTTCGCGTGTGCGCGAAGGAGGACGTGGTGACCTATAAGCTGAAGAGGCGGCTTTCGCTCCTGGTGCTGGTAGTGATGCTGCCGGTTTGGATCGTGGTAGCGACCACCGTGATGGGGCAGTTCGATCGGCCGCATATTCTGGTCGAATTGGGGGTCTATCTGGCGCTCGGCATCGCCTGGGCCCTGCCGTTCAAGCGGGTCTTTCAGGGCGTCGGCAAGCCTGATCCCGATGCACCGCGCGAAGACGGTTAGGGCGGGGATCTTTTGCAACTGCCCTCCGGGGGAGCTTTCGGGGCGCCGCGTCTGCCGCCCCGTGCGTGGTTCTATCGGCGCCCGCGGCGCGCTTCCGGATCGGCGTTTGTGGCGATGCCGCCGGGCGCTGTCCTGACGCTCAAGGGTAGAGACTGTCGTAGCGCTCCCTCTCCTCGGGTCCGAGGGCGAACAGCCCGTCATCGACCAGCACCAACTGTCCGCCGCGCACCAATTTGCCATAGCCTTTGATGCGCGCTTCCAGCGTTTTGGCGTGGGGACCGGGGATATCCTCGAACACAGTCATCACGTCGCGCCGGGTGAAACGGCTTTGACCTTTGACGAGGGTCAACCAGGCGGCGGAGCTGGTGAGCAAGTCGGGCACAGTTGTTGCGCCGGCCGCCGTGGCCAGCTGATGCGCGGTGATCGTGGGCTCCTCCTCCGCGTCGGCGAGCCCGTCATCTTTGTCTTCGTCGTCCTGCGGCGTGTCCGGACCGCCGTAGCGATTGAGGAGCTGCTCGAACCTGCTGACGGTTGCCGGTTGCGCCGGCTCCGCTGCCGGCGGCTCGGCATCGTCGGGTTCGGCCTGTTCGGCCGCCGCTGCGGGATCGTTGGCGCCACTGACAACACGAAACAGGCGTTGGCGGTGGTCTGTCTCGTCCTCCTCCTCCGGCGCTGCGACCGCTGGGAAGGGTTCGTCCAGCGCTTCGGCCGCCGCAGTTGCGGTTTCGCGCGTCGGCGCTTCCTCCAGCGCGGCCCGTGCCGCGGGATTCGCGAAGATATTCACTGCGCGACGGCCCCGCGGGCCGCGCGGCGGCGTTGCAGGGCTCGCAACCGAGCTTTCTTCGACGACCGGTTGTGGCGGCGGTGTGTCGTCCTCGGTCGGTTCGGTGGCCGCCTGGTTCTCCGCCTCGGCGGCCTCTGACGCGTCCACCGAGTGCTCCGGCCCTGCGCTTTCCGTCGTCTCCGCCATCGCGGCACCGAGATCGAGCGCCTCCTCCTCGGCGATGTCCGCCGCCTCCAGATCGGGCACGGAGGATGCCGTAGCGCTGAGCGACACGACCTCGCCCGCTTCGTTGGTCGAGGCAAATCCCATCGGCGTCGCGGCATCGGCCCCGAGGGAGCGTTCGTCGATCATCAAATCTTCGGCTACGAACTCGTCATCGTCATCGAGTGCCCCACGCCCGAAGGGCGTACGGAGCGGCGCGGGCGCCGGATCCGCTTCGGACGTGGCGTCGGCCTCCGCCGGGCGGTCGCTGTCCATGGCCTTGCTCTGCGGAAAGCTCTCCTCGGCCGTATCCGGGTCTGCTGTGTCGGTCCCCTGGGCCGAAGGCGTCGCGCCGAGCTCCCAAGGATCGGGTGCGCCGGCTTCCGTCGGTTCTGCGGTAGCGGTCTGCCGTTCGGTGTCGCCCGCAAGATCGGCCGCCGCGGCGTCCGGCGATGCGCCCGGGGGATAGAATATGGGCGGATCCGTGTCGTCGGCGCCCAGCGAGGCGCCTTCCGCTTCCTCCCGCATCGCATCGTCCGGCTCAGGGTCTGCTGTCCGGTCGGTCGGCGTCTCCTCGGTTAGCGTCAAGGGCTCCGCGGTGTCGTCGCCGTGCTCTGACACCCGGTCTCCCTCGCCCGAACCCTGCCCATCGTCTGTTCCCTGCGCCGTCGGGGCAGCGCCCTCCTGACCTGTCTCGATTGGGTCGATCGGTGCGGCGCCATCGGGGCTTTCCACCGTCTCGAGCGGCTCTGCCGATCCGGTTTGTTCGGGCGAGCCCAGCCAGTCGGAGGACCCGTTCTGCGCGTCTGGATCTGCCTCGGAAGCAGGTTCAACCCAACTGCTATCCACGGGCAGTTCGGCGGGCATAGAATCGCCGAGAGGGCCTTGCGACCGATTCTCGTCAGTCATCCCCGTTGCCGCAGCCCCGGCCGCAGCAGCACCGAGCACGCCGCCGGTGACTGACATATCTCCTTCCGGGCTATCGGTGGCATCGGCATCGTCCGTGGCCAACAGGTCGGACGTCTGTACTTCGACCTCGGCCATGGCCGAAAGACCCTCTGCGATATCGTCGGAGGGCGCCCCCGCGTCAGGAGGCGTCAGCGTCGCTTCCGGTTCGCGATCTACCAACGAGAAACGCGGCGACGGTTCTGCCGCGTCGCGGGGTTTCGGATCCTCTTGCCCGCGATGGACAACGATCAGCCCGGGCTGGATGTCGAGCTCTTCGGTCGGGATATCGGTGTCCCTCTCCAGCCGCTCCAACAACCCGTCGATCAACCCTGGCGAGAATTCCAGGCTGGTCTCCGCTATTTCCGGCGTCTCTTCGATCATCCGCTGCACTGCGCGGAGCACGCTGCGGAGTGGACGGACCGGATCGTCGAAACCGTGGACGGAGCAGGCGAAATCGCCCAGTTTCAGATCGACGCGACGTTCGGTGCCCGACATACCAGCCCTCGTCTATCTTGTGTCCGGCCGCGCAGGACCACGCTTGGTGTTGTGAGAATCGCCCATTTGCCGGAGCCGGTCAAGCCACCCGGACCGAGGGCGCCATCGGCTGCGGCGGTTGACCCGGGAGGCCGGGCGCGCAAAGCCTGTGAGATGATTGAACCGCCAATCCGCTTCCTGCGTCCCGTCACCTTGGTCGGTGGTGGCGCACTCAACCGAGGAATGATTGAGGAGGCTCGCCGGATCGCGCCGGATCTGATTGCGGCAGACGGTGCCGCCGATCGCCTGGCCGCGCTGGGATACGCACCGGCTGCCGTGGTGGGGGATATGGATTCGCTCGCTGATCCCGACCGTTGGCGGTCTGGGCCGGTGCCATTCGTCGAGATCGCCGAGCAGAACAGCACGGATTTCGAGAAATGCCTGGGCGCGATCGACGCGCCGGTCTACCTTGCGGCCGGCTTCACCGGTCGGCGCGTCGATCACATGTTGGCGGCGTTTCACGCACTGCTTTCTCATATGCCCAAGGTCGTAACCATGATTGGTGAAGAAGAGGTGATTGCGCTGATGCCGCCTGGGCGCGTGCTGCGCTTCGATCTCGCGGCCGGGGCGCGGGTCTCTTTCTTCCCTCTGCTGTCTGCAACCGGCACTTACTCCGCCGGTTTGGTTTGGCCGATCGATGGCCTCAATATGGCGCCGGGGCGGCAGATCGGCACCTCGAACGCGGCTGCGGCGGCGCGGGTGGAGGTGGGCTTCGACGGCCCAGGGGTCTTGGTGATGCTGGAGCGGGCAGCGCTCGGCACCTTGGTCGCGGCGCTGAGCGAGGGTTCCGCCACGGCCTGAGGCCGTGCCGTCCCGGCCGCCGCGTCTGCCACTGCGCTGGGTGGCGCCGTCTCCCCCGCGGCGGGCTGCAGACTGTGAAGCGCGTGGCGACTCCGCTGGCGCCTGCGGCGTTTCCAGAGGCAAAAGTGTCGATGCTCCGCCGCGTGCGCCCGCAGTGCCACCGGCCGGGAGGCTATCGCGGCGGCCCGGACGGCCGGGCGTAGGCCCGGGCGGAACCGTCCTGCGAGGTGGTCAGCAATGCGGCACGTTCACCGCGAGCCCACCGAGCGAGGTTTCCTTGTACTTCTCCGACATATCTCGCCCTGTCTGGCGCATGGTCTCGACGCAGGCGTCGAGGGAGACGATGTGCTCCCCATCCCCTCTCAGCGCCAAGGATGCCGCCGATACCGCTTTGATTGCGCCAAGGCCATTTCGCTCGATGCACGGCACCTGGACCAAGCCCATCACCGGGTCGCAGGTCATGCCCAAATGATGTTCCAGCGCAATCTCTGCGGCATTCTCGATCTGCCGCGCCGTGCCGCCGAGCCCCGCAGCCAGGGCAGCCGCCGCCATTGCCGCTGCGGAGCCGACCTCTGCCTGGCAGCCGCATTCCGCCCCCGAGATCGAGGCATTGTGCTTGATGATCCCGCCGATCGCGGCGGCGGTCAGGAACATGTCCGGCAGCCGCCGTCGGCTCGCGCCCACCACATGGTCCAGGTAATAACGCATCACCGCGGGCACGACGCCGGCTGCGCCATTGGTCGGCGAGGTGACCACTTGTCCGCCGGCGGCATTCTCCTCATTCACCGCCATCGCATAGACCGAAAGCCAATCATTCGCCACATGTGGCTGCAGCAGGTTGCGGCCGCGTTCTTCGGCCAGCTGCCGGTGGATCCGCGGCGCCCGCCGCTTCACGTTCAAACCCCCGGGCAGCACTCCGTCCGTGGCAAGCCCGCGGTCCATGCAGGCGGCCATTACCTCCCAGACCCGACCGATCCCGCCATCGAGCGCGGCGCGTTCCATCCGCGTCTCCTCGTTCGCCCGCTTCAGATCGGCGATGGAGAGGCCGGACCCCTCCGCCATCTCGAGCATCTCGCGGGCATTCTCGAACGGGTAGGGAACCTGCGCCCCATGCTGACCGCGGGACCCAGGCGTGTCGGCCTCGAGCTCCAGAGTCGTCAGCACGAAGCCGCCGCCGACCGAGTAGTAGGTCTCGGCCAGATAGAGATTGCCCTCGGCGTCCCATGCCTGCAGCACCATGCCGTTGGCATGACCCGGCAGCGGCGGGCCGAAATCGAACACCATGTCGCGGTCGGGGTCGAAGGCGAGCTCGCCGAGCCCTGGCGGCGCGATGCGCTTCTTCGCTTGGATCGCGCTCAGTGTCGCCTCGGCCTTTTCGGTATCCAGGGTGGCCGGCTCGAACCCAGCCAAACCCAGGATCACCGCTCGATCCGTTGCATGCCCCTTGCCCGTAAACGCGAGCGAGCCGTGCAGCCGACAGCCGAGCCGCGCCAGGCCCCGCGCCCCCGGCACCGGATCGCGCCCGCCGCGCAGATCCTCCAGGAACCGCCCAGCGGCAACCATCGGCCCCATAGTATGGGAGCTCGACGGGCCGATCCCGATCTTAAAGATGTCGAACAGGCTCAGGAACATAAGCAGGCCCTAGCAGTTGGTGAACAGCATAGCTAGTGCGAGCGAGGCCCGTGAGAAATGCCCAATCCGACCGCACGGAGGCGCGCTGCGACGGTCGATGCCGCGACGCGGCGTTATCGCAACGGATCGAGGGTGGGGAGGCGTGTATCACCGCTTTCGACCAACGCGATGATCGCGTCTGCGCGGCACCTCTTTGCGTTCTGGATTGAGCCCTTGCCAACATGGCAGTGGTGAAGCCGGTCTCGCCGCGCAGAGAATGAGAGAGGCGGTGGCGTTGCAGCACAGGAGCGGTTATGCGGCGCGGGCGATAGTCCAGCAACACGAGATGCCGATGACCGACGACCTTTCCCCCGCTGACCGGGCGAAGCGCGCCGCTGCCCAGGTTGCCGTCGATTTTGTCGAGGACGGGATGGCGCTCGGCCTCGGCACCGGGTCGACCGCCGATTGGATGTTGCGCCTGTTGGCGGAGCGCATCGCGGCGGAGGGGTTGTCGGTCACCGGCGTGCCGACCTCGGACCGGACTGCGGCAACGGCCCGGGAACTGGGGATCCCGCTGACGACGCTGGACGAGACGCCTTTCCTGGATCTCTGCATCGATGGCGCTGATGAACTCGACCCGGCCCTAAACCTGATCAAGGGCGGCGGCGGCGCGCTCTTGATGGAGAAGATCGTCGCCGCCGCATCGAAACGGATGGTGGTGATCGCTGACGACGCAAAGGTGGTCGACAGGCTCGGTGCCTACCCTCTGCCGGTGGAGATCGTGCCGTTCGGCCAAGCGGCCACCGAGCGGCTGATCCGGGATTGCTTGTCGTGCCAGGATGTCGCTGGTCGGCGGGCCACCCTGCGGATGGCGGCGGAGGCGGCCTACACTACCGATCTTGGCCACGAGATCCTGGACCTCCAGCTTGGCCGCATCGGCGATCCGCGGGCCCTCGACATCCAGCTGAACGCGATCCCCGGTGTGGTCGAAGCCGGCCTCTTTTGCGGCTATGCGACCAGCGCCGTGATCGGACGGCCCGACGGCACGACGGAGTTGCTGCAAGCGCAGAGGCAGACATGACCGCCTCGCCTTGAGCCGCCTGGCCGTCGCGGTTATGTAGCGGCAATCGCCCCCGACCCTCGAGGAGACTGCCGATGGCTGCGTTCGACTATGACCTGTTCGTCATCGGCGGCGGTTCCGGCGGCGTGCGTGCTGGGCGCATGGCGGCGCAGGCCGGCGCCAAGGTCGCGGTGGCGGAGGAGTTCCGCTATGGCGGCACCTGCGTGATCCGTGGCTGCGTGCCGAAGAAGCTGCTGGTCTATGCGTCCGCCTTCGCCGAGGCGTTCGAGGATGCCGCCGGCTTCGGGTGGACGGTGGGGCCGCGCAGTTTCGACTGGGGCCGCCTGGTTCGCGCCAAGGACAACGAGATCGGACGCCTGGAGGAAGTCTATATTCGCAATCTCGACAAGGCCGGTGCAGATGTCATGCGCACCCGTGCGACCGTCGTGGATCCGCATACGGTACGGCTTGCGAATCACGGGCGTGAGGTGCGGGCGCGGCACATCTTGATTGCCACTGGAGGCGCACCCTTCGTGCCGGACTTTCCGGGGTCGGAGCATGCCATCACCTCGAACGAGATTTTCGACATGCCGCGCTTGCCAAGCCGGATGGTTGTGGTTGGCGGCGGCTACATTGCCTGCGAGTTCGCGTGCATCCTGAACGGTTTCGGCACCGAGGTGACCCAGGTCTATCGGGGCGAGCAGATCTTGCGCGGGTTCGACGACGATATCCGCAACCACGTCGCCGATGAGATGCGGAAAAAGGGGATCGAGCTGCTGGTTCAGTCCGATGTGGCCGAGATTTCAGGCCATTCCGGCCGCCATCGGGTGCGCTTGACCACTGGTGAGGAGCGGGAGGCCGGGGCGATCCTCTACGCGACCGGGCGGCACCCAAACACGCGCGGCCTCGGCTTGGAGAAGGCGGGGGTGACGCTTGGCAATCGAGGCGCCGTGGTCGTCGATGATTATTCGCAGACGTCGACCCCATCGATCTTCGCGGTCGGCGATGTTACGAACCGCGTGGCCCTGACCCCGGTTGCGATCCGCGAGGGCGCGGCTTTCGTCGAAACGGTCTATAAAGGAAATCCGACCAAGCCGGACCATGCGCTGATTCCGACTGCGGTGTTCACCCAGCCGGAGATCGGCACCGTCGGCATGACCGAGGCGGCGGCCCGGGAGGTCGAACCGGTGGAGATCTACCGCTCTGCCTTTCGACCGATGATGCACACGCTTTCGGGCCGGGACGAGCGGATGATGATGAAGCTGATTGTGGGGATCGAGAGCCGGCGTGTGCTCGGCTGCCACATCATCGGCCATGGCGCGGGCGAGATGATCCAGCTCGCGGGGATCGCCGTGAAGATGGGTGCGACCAAGGAGGATTTCGACCGGACCGTTGCCGTGCACCCGACCGCGGCCGAAGAGCTGGTGACCATGGCGAGCCCGATTGCGACCGATGCGGCGGTCGGGACGGTGAGCGCATAACGCAGCGTTGGGCTGCGGCGGGCGATGCCGGCCGGCGATGCCGTATCGCGCAAGAATGCCTCACTGAGTGGCAGATGACGACGCAAAGGGCTAAGTAATAGCGAAACGGGGTGCCCGTTTCAGATGCAAACGAAAGGTTTCGATCGACCATGCCATTCAACAGCAATTCCGGCGGCGGAGGCGGCCCTTGGGGCGGTGGCGGACGCGGGGGCAGAAACCCGTGGGGCAACGGCTCCGGCGGCGGGGGCGGGGGCGGCGGGCCCCAGGGTCCTGACCTGGACGACCTGCTGCGTAAAGGCCGCGACCAGCTGAAGGTTGTGCTTGGCGGCAAGGGCGGTGGCCCGGGCGGTTTTGGCGGTCGCGGTCGCGGCGGGCCAGGGTCGGGTATCGACAAGTTTCTGCCGATCCTTCTGCCGGCGATTTTGATTTTGGCCTGGGCCTATCAGTCGTTCTACCGCGTCGACACCGGCGAGCAGTCGGTTGAGTTGACGCTGGGGGAATGTCTCGCGCCCTGCATCGGCGACGAGGGGCTGAATTTCGCGCCCTGGCCCGTTCAAAGCTTCGAGATCCTGCCGGTCCGGCGGGAGAATACGATCGATATCGGCTCCGCCCGCCAAGGCGACCAGGGTCTGATGCTGACCGGCGACGAGAACATTGTCGACATCGACTTCAAGGTGGTGTGGAACATCGCAGAGCCGGACAAGTTCCTGTTCAACGTCGCCGATCCGACGCCAACGATCGCTGCCGTTTCGGAATCGGCCATGCGCGAGGTGATCGCCCAGTCCGAGCTGAAGCCGATCCTCAGCCGCGACCGGGCCATCATCAGCCAGGAGGTCCGGGAGCTGATCCAAAGTACCCTCGACAACTACGAGTCGGGTGTGAACATCGTCCGGGTGAACTTCGATGATGCCGATCCACCGGCGCAGGTGATCGACGCCTTCCGGGACGTTCAGGCCGCAGAACAGGATCGCGACACCGAGGAAAAGCGCGCAGACGCCTATGCCAACCGGCGCCTTGCGGAGGCGCGAGGCGAGGTTGCCCAGATTTTGCAACAGGCGGAGGCCTATCGTGCCCAGGTGGTGAACGAGGCCAAGGGTGAGGCTGCACGTTTCGACTCGATATACGCCGAATACGCCAACGCACCGGCGGTCACCCGCAAGCGCCTCTATCTAGAGACCATGGAGCGGGTGTTCGGCGACGTGGAGAAGATCATCATCGACGAGGGCGTGACTGGCGGCAATGGCGGCCAGGGCGTGGTGCCTTTCCTGCCCTTGAACGATTTGCGCCGGCAACCGGGGACCAACTGATGCGGAAACTGCCGATCATTCTAGGCGTTGCAGCAGCAACGCTTTTCGCCGTGCTCTCGTCGATCTTCATCGTCGATGAACGCGAACAGGCGCTTGTGCTGCAATTCGGCGAGGTGAAGACCGAGGCGAAGGAACCGGGCCTCTACTTCAAAATCCCGTTCATCCAGGAGGTCGCCAAATACGAGGGGCGGATCCTGCCGTTGGAGACTTCGGAGCTGGAGGTCACGCCCGCCGATGAGCGTCGGCTTGTGGTGGACGCCTTCGCCCGCTGGCGGATCGAGGATGTTGTCCGTTTCCGCCAGGCGGCGCAAACGGTCTTTCAGGCTCGGCAGCGGCTCGAATCGATCTTGAACGCCGCGCTCCGCGAGGTTCTCGGGTCGGTCAACCAGGCCGATGTGCTGAGCCCGGAACGGACCGTGCTGATGCTGCGGATCCGCGATGTGGCACGGCGGGAGGCGAAATCGCTCGGCGTCGAAGTCATCGATGTGCGGATCCGTCGCGCCGACCTGCCGGAGCAGAACCTGCAGGCAACCTTCGACCGTATGAATGCGGAGCGTCAGCGCGAAGCGGCCGATGAACGGGCGCGCGGTAAGGAACGTGCCCAAGAGGTTCAGGCCGAGGCGGATCGCCGGGCGGTGGAGCTCGTCTCCGACGCGCAGCGCCAGGCCAATATCATCCGCGGCGAGGCGGACGCGGAGCGCAACAAGATCTTCGCCGACTCGTTCGGGAAGGATGAAGAGTTCTTCGCCTTTTACCGGAGTTTGCGCGCCTATGAAGGCTCGCTGCGGGGGTCGAACTCCACCCTGGTGATCTCGCCCGACAGCGAGTTCTTCGACTACCTGAAGACCGACTCCGACCCCAGCTCACGGTAAGTCGGCGCCGGAAATCGGGGGCCGTTGCGTGATGACGTGACGGTCCCAAAGGAACGGTGGCAATGGATCTGATCGCGGCGCTCGCCTTGGTGCTTGTGTTGGAAGGGCTCGCGCTGGCCATTCTGGCGACGTCTTTGCCGGCGCTTATGGCAGATCTGCAGAACATCGGGCCAAGCCTGAGCCGCCAAATCGGTTTCGTGATGGTCGCATTGGGCTCGGTCCTGTATGTGTTGGTTCGCGGTTGATCGGTGGTGTGTTCGTCTTGCTGGACGACTGCGATGACGCTGATGGCCGGGCCTGCGGGCGCTTGACGGGCAAGACGGAAAAACGACGGAGAAAGCAAGCATGCTTCAGATCACGACCATGAGCCCGACACGGCTAGGCCGACAACTTCGCCGTCTTACGGGCCTTGGCACGGGCGGCCTGGCCATCGCCGCCTTGATCGCAACAACTTTGGCAGGGGCACCGGCGGCGCTTGCGCAACCCGCAGGCGCCCCGGACAGCTTCGCTGATTTGGCCGAGCAGTTGAGCCCCGCGGTGGTCAATATCTCGACCGCGCAGAATGTCGACCGGCCGGATCGGCCGGAGCCGCCAGAGGGTGGACCGCCCACACCGGATGGCGAGAACCCGTTTGAGGATTTGTTCCGCGACTTTTTCGAGCGCGGCCAGCCCCGCGGCCCGCGGCGGGTCCAGTCGCTCGGCTCGGGCTTTGTGATCAGTCCAGAGGGGTTTGTGGTCACCAACAACCATGTGATCGAGGATGCCGACGAGATCACCGTGAATTTCGTGGACGGCACCTCCCTCGATGCCGTCTTGATCGGCACAGATCCGAAAACCGACCTCGCATTGTTGAAGATCGAGAACGAGGAACCGCTGCCCTTCGTCAAATTCGGCGACAGCGACGGGATCCGGGTGGGCGACTGGGTGCTGGCCATCGGAAACCCGTTCGGTCTGGGCGGCTCGGTGTCGGCCGGCATCATCTCGGCGCGTAATCGCGATATCAATGCGGGTCCTTACGATGACTTTCTGCAAACCGATGCGGCCATCAACCGGGGCAATTCCGGCGGCCCGCTGTTCAACATGGAAGGCGATGTGGTCGGCGTGAACACAGCGATCATCTCGCCCACCGGCGGTTCGATCGGGATCGGTTTCTCGGTGCCTTCCAACCTGGCGCAAAGCGTTGTCGCGCAGCTGCGGGAGTTCGGTCAGACCCGGCGCGGATGGTTGGGCGTCCGGATCCAGACCGTCAACGATGAGTTGGCTGAGGCTTTGGGGTTGGAACGGCCGATGGGTGCGCTGGTCGCCGAGGTGACCGAGGGCGGGCCTGCCCAGGATGCCGGGGTCGAGGCCGGCGATGTCATCGTCAAATTCGATGGCGAGGATGTCGAGGAGATGCGCGATCTGCCCCGCATCGTCGCGGATACCCCGGTCGATTCGACGGTGCGTGTGGTGATTTTCCGCAAAGGAAAGACGCAAACCCTCAAGGTCAAGATCGGGTTGCTGGAGGAGGCCTCCGCCGGGTCCGGTCCGGCCGTTGCGGCTGTGCCGGAGGACAGCGCCGACACGGAGATCGCGTCGTTCGGCATGACCATTCGGGCGGTAACCGATGCGGATCGCACGCAGTTCAGCATCCCCGACGATGTCGATGGCGTCTTGATCGCGGCTGTCGCCCCCGATAGCGCCGCGGCGGAGAAGGGTATGAACCCGGGCGACGTGATCGTCGAAGTCGGGCAGGAGCCCGTCACCACGCCGGACGAGGTGGTCGAGCGGGTGGAAGCAGCCGAGGCGGACAGCAACAAATCGGTGTTGTTCCTGATCCAGTCGGGCGGCGATCTGCGCTTTGTGCCGCTAAGCTTCCCGGGCTGAGATTCGACCAGATCCGATAGGCTAGCCGGGGCGGGGGCTGCGCCGGCTCTCTCCGAAGGTGGATCCCATGCAAAGCTCTCAGCGCATCGCGGCGATCGTCGGCGGCAGCGGCGATGACGGTTGGTCGGTGCACTATCGGGCGCATGGCCTGGCCGCAGCGGGGGTGCCGGTCACCCGGCTGACAGTCGGCGATCACGATGTGAAGACCGATGCCTCGATCCTCGCCGCGATGCAGGGTGCGATGACCGGCGACAAGCTGGGCTATATGCCAGTATCAGGCATCGACCCGCTCAAGGCAGCAATTGCCGCGCGTGTCACTGCCCAGGGCGGCCCGCCCGTCAGTACAGAGGAGGTGGTGGTCACTCCGGGCGGTCAGGCGGCGCTCTATTGCGCGGCGATGGCGGCATTGGATCCGGGGCAGTCCTGCATCGTCCTCGACCCATTTTACGCCACCTATCAGCAGACTGTCCGGGCTGTCTCTGCCAGACCGATCACTGTCGAGACGCGGGCCGAGGACGGCTTCCAGCCCGATCCGGACGCCATCGCGGCTGCTTTGGCGCCGGACACGCGCGCGATCTTGATAAACACGCCCAACAACCCGACCGGCTGCGTCTACACGCGCGAGCGGTTGGAGGGGATCGCCGCGCTTTGCCAGGCGCGGGATCTGTGGCTGATCTCCGACGAGGTCTATGATCGCCAGATCCACCACGGCGCCCATCTGAGCCCGCGGGTGCTGCCGGGCATGGCGGAGCGCACCATGGTGGTGAATTCGCTGTCGAAGAGCCACGCGATGACCGGCTCGCGCATCGGGTGGCTGGTGCTGCCGCCGCGTTCCGCCGAGCATGTGGTCGACCTGGCGATTGCGATGACCTACGGCATCCCGGGCTTTATCCAAGAAGCCGGGCTCTACGCCCTCACCCATGGCGGCGAGATCGAGGACGGCATCCGCGCGCGCTATCGGCGCCGCCGTGATCAGGCGCTGCAGGTGCTCGGCAGCGGCAATCTGGTTCGCGCCGTACCGCCGGCCGGCGGAATGTATGTGATGCTCGACATTCGTGCGACGGGCCTCACCGGCATCGCGTTCGCCGAAGCCTTGCTGGAGCAAGAGCGCATTGCGGTGATGCCGGGAGAGAGCTTTGGCGCCGCCGCCGCCGGCCATGTCCGGGTCGCGCTAACGGTGCCCGACGAAGAACTGGCAGACGCCCTGGGCCGAATCGTGCAATTCGCAGGCGTCGTAAAGGCTGCTTAAATCCCCGCGCCTTATTGCTCCGGCGCGATCAGCCAGCGCCCGTCGTCGCCCTGGCAGCGACGGCCATTCGCCTCGACCGTTTTGCCTTTCGCCGCGATGGTGGCGATGTGGTGCAGCCGAATGCAAGGCCCCTCGCCAATCTCGGTGATCTCGACCGTCCCGGTGGACCCGGTTTCCGCATTTGCCCATTCCGCCATGGCGCCGAGCGCCGGGTCCACGCCGTCATAGAGGGTGGCACCGGCGTCCCGGGCGGCCTGATAATCGCTGTTATCGAAATCGCCGTCGGCCAGCGAATTGGCAAGCCAGCCGGCGCCCGCCGGGCCCGCCACGACTGCAAGGGCAAGAGCGCCCGCAAGGATCCGTCCGGTCATCTGTGCTTCTCCCTGTCCGCCCCAGCCCCCGTCGTTGCGGGGCTTAGAGGCCCTTTGCCTGATAGGTCTCGGCAACCCGCTTTATCGCCAGCGTGAAGCCCGCGGTGCGGAGGTCTGGCACATCATCACGCCTGTGCATCGTCTCCGACATCGCCTGATAGGCCACGCGCATGGTGTCGTCGAGACCGGAGCGCACCAGCTCCAGCTCGTCCGCCCCTTGGAGATAGCGCTGCTTGAAGCTGTTCGAGAGCGCGCCGCCGACAACCCGCTCCAGCTCATCGATCAGGAGCTGGTGGCGCTGTTCCTCCTGGCGCCGCTGCATGCGGCCGAAGCGGATATGGCTCAGGTTCTTTACCCACTCGAAATACGAGACCGTGACGCCGCCGGCATTGGCATAGAGATCCGGGATGATCACAACGCCGCGGTCGCGGAGGATGTTGTTGGCGCCGGAGGTGATCGGGCCGTTCGCCGCCTCGATGATCAAGGGCGCCTTGATCCGGTGGGCATTGCCGAGATGGATAACCCCCTCGAGCGCCGCGGGGATCAGGATCTCGCACTCATGCTCGAGCAGCACGGCGCCGTCGTCGATGCTTTCGGCTCCGGGGAAGCCCTTCACACCGCCGGTCTCCATCAGATGGGCGCGCACGGCATCGGGGTCGAGGCCCTGGGGGTTGAGGATCGCGCCATCGCGCTCGACGACGCCGATGATCTGGCAGTCATCCTCCTCGCGCAAGAACTTGGCGGCGTGATAGCCGACATTGCCCAGGCCCTGGACGATGACGCGCTTGCCCTGGAGCCCGCCTTCGAGGCCGCTGAGTTTCACATCCGCTGGGTGCCGAAAAAATTCGCGTAGGGCGTATTGGACGCCGCGGCCGGTGGCCTCGACCCGCCCGGCGATACCGCCGGCATTGCGGGGCTTTCCCGTGACGCAGGCGTTGCCGTCGATATCGGTGGTGTGCATGCGCTTATACTGGTCGGCCATCCAGGCCATCTCGCGCTCGCCAGTCCCCATATCCGGGGCGGGCACGTTTTGCGAGGGGTTGATGAGGTCGCGTTTGACCAGCTCGTAGGCGAAGCGCCGGGTGATCCGCTCCAACTCGTCGGCGTCCCAATCGCGGGGATTGATGCGCAAGCCGCCCTTGGAGCCGCCGAAGGGAACCTCGACCAGCGCGCATTTGTAGGTCATGAGCGCTGCGAGCGCCTCTACCTCGTCCTGGTGCACATTGTCGGCGTAGCGGATGCCGCCCTTCACCGGCTCCATATGCTCGGAATGGACCGAGCGGTAGCCAGTAAAGGTCTGGATTTCTCCGCGGAGTTTCACGCCGAAGCGGACCGTGTAGGTTGAGTTGCAGACCCTGATCTTCTCCGGCATCCCGGCCGGCAGATCCATCAGCGCGACGGCTTGGTCGAACATCATGTTGACGCTGTCACGGAAGCTCGGCTCGGTCTTGCTCTGGTGGACGGTCTGGTTCATCGGCGTTCCCCTCGGCTATTTTGGCGCAAAGTCTGCGCCTTGGACGGGAATCGGTCAACGAAAAGCAAATGAGCGCGGGGGGCGCCGCGTCTGGCATCCGGCCTGTGGCAATGCTGGCGCTCGCAGCGCGGCTGCAACGGCGGTGCCTGTGGGACGGCCGCGGGCGCTCTGCCGAGCGGCGGCATGGCGGGATGGCAGGCGCAGGGGAAGGCGCGCCGCCCAGCCGGGCGGCGCTGCATCGATCAGTTCAGGATGCCCGGCCAATTGGCCGTGGCCGAGGCGATATGCCCGGGGATGTCCTTACGCCAGCGGGACTGGATGTCGGTATTGTAGTTTAGGTAGAGCTTGCCGTCGATGATGTCCCAGGCGTTGGGGTCGACCGGCGCGGTGTAGCCTTGGCTGACCGCCCAGGCGCAGTAGCCGCCGAACTGCGGCGCGTAGGCCTCTGGATCGGCGGCGAACAGATCGCGGTTGTCCGCCGACGCGAAAGACCAGGTGGCGCCCTGCCAGTCATGGGTGAAATCGGAGGAGCCTTCGACCGGGCGGCCTTCCTTATGGTAGGCGACCGGATCGTAGCCGCGGATGGCGTAGCCGAGCCAATTGGTAAACACGGCGTCCTTGCCGGCGAGGGCCGGAGTTGCAACGGCGGCGGCGCCGATGGCGAGCGCGAAACGGCGGGTCATGGCGGTCATGGTGATCTCCTGGCATCTGACAGAGGGCTAGATGGGACGGAACGCCGCAGGGGGGAAGGGCAGTGCCCTCACGGCAGGTCACGGCCGCGTGATCGTCGGTTCCACCGCCTAGCGGCGTGGCTTCGCGCGGCGCGTCGGCTCCGCCTCGGTCGGGTTTTCCGGCCAGGGATGTTTCGGGTAGCGGGCCCGCATGTCCTTGCGCACATCGGCGTAGGAGGAGGCCCAGAAGCCCGGAAGATCGCGGGTGGTTTGCACCGGGCGACCGGCCGGCGAGAGGAGCTCGACCACTAGGGGCAGCGGCGGTGTGCCGACGGTCGGGTGCTCGGTGACGCCGAAGAGCTCCTGCACCCGGATCGAGAGAACCGGCTCGGCCCGCGCATAGTCGATGGGCACCCGACCACCGAGGGGTGTCGCGAAGACCGCTGGGGCGGCACGGTCGGCCGCCTGGCGCGTGTCCCAGTCGACGAGCGCGTCGAGCGCTGCGAGGAGGTCTGTGCCGCGGATCTGATCCAGGCGCGTGAGGCCGGCGAGATGCGGCGTGAGCCAGCGGTCCAGGCTCTCCGTCAGTGCCGGGTCGGAGAGGTCGGGCAGGCGCTCGGCCCAGTCGCCCTGCCGCCGCAGCCACACGATCCTAGCCCTGAGCGCGAGGGCCGAATCGGGCCAGGGCAGGGCCGCCAGGCCGAGATCGCACACACCCTCGGCCAGGGCCGCGCCAAGTGCCTCCGGCGGGGCGTCGCGCCAGATCCGGTCGGCGAGGGTAATGGCGCCGAAGCGTTCCTGTTGGCGAGCCTCCACCTGGCGGTTGCGCCGCGACCAAGTGGCGGCGGAACGCCAGCGGATGCGGTCCTGGAAAAGGGCGCGCAGCTCTGTCTCCGCCAGAGGGGCGGCAAGGCGGATGGTGGCCTCCGGCCGGGTGTCCTCCACCTCTGCGGCGACGAGGAGGCGCGTGCCCGCCAGCGGGTCTGCAGGATCGAGCCGAGCGCCGCGCCCGCCGGACAGCAGGAAGCGCGGCGTGTCGCCCGGGCGGCGCAGGCCGATGCGGTCCGGATAGGCGCGGGCGAGCAGGGCGCCGGGAGAAAGCGATTGCGGATCGGTCTTGCCGTGGCCCGAGATTGCGGCGCGGAGGCGCTTCGCTTCCGCCCGGATCCGAGCCAGCGCAGGTCCGTCGGTGCTGTAGGGCGTCTCGGCCGCGAGCGATTGCGGGTTGTCGAGCGCGCGCAGCCTCAGCGAGAGATCGGCCGGCGGGCGGCCCTTTGCGCGAAGCGGGTCGCGCTCCCCGAGACAAGCGGCGATTTGAGCGGCCCTATGCCCCTGGCCCGCCGCCTCCGCCGCGAGCAGCATATGGGCGAGGCGCGGATGGGCCGCAAGGCGCGCAAGCGTTCGGCCGTGGGGGGTGATCCGGCCGTCGGCGTCGAGGGCGCCGAGATCGGCCAGGAGCGCCCGTGCCTCGGCCAGGCCTGCGGCAGGCGGCGGGTCTAGGAAGGCCATCGCCGCCGGATCCTCGGCGCCCCAAGCGGCGAGGTCGAGGGCCAAGGGCGCCAAATCGGCCTCTAGGATCTCCGGCGGCGGATAGGCGGGCAGGGCGCCCTCCTCGCCCTTTGTCCAGAGGCGGTAGCAGATCCCGGGCCCCAAGCGTCCGGCGCGGCCGCGGCGCTGCTCGGCCTCCGCCCGGCTGACGGGGACCGTGACCAGACGGGACATCCCGCTGGCGACATCGCGACGGGGGCGGCGGGCGCGTCCGGCATCGATGACGATCCGCACCCCCTCCACCGTCAGCGAGGTCTCGGCGATGGCGGTCGAGAGTACGACCCGACGGCGTTTCGGGTCGGGGGTCAGCGCCGCGCGCTGTTCCGCGAAGGGCAGCGCGCCATGGAGGCGGCGCACCGCGACCCCGGGTAGGTCGAGGCGGGCGGCAACGCGCTCGATCTCTCCCGCGCCAGGCAGAAAGACCAGCGCGTCGCCCTCCGCCACCGCATCCATCGCCTCGGCGATCAGGTCGGCCGCCGCGTCCTCCAGCCGCCGCTTCGCGCTGCCCGACTGCCAGGGCCGGTTGCGCCAGCGGGTCTCCACGGGAAACATCCGCCCGGCGCTTTCGATCACCGGGGCACCGCCGAACAGGGCAGCCAGTCGCTGGGTCTCGAGCGTCGCCGACATTGCCAGCACCCGCAGATCCGGGCGAAGCACTGCCTGACATTCGAGGGTGAGTGCCAGGCCAAGATCGGAATGGATCGAGCGTTCGTGGATTTCGTCGAAGATCACCGCTGCGATGCCGGGTAGGTCCGGGTCGGCCTGCAGGAAGCGGGTGAGGATCCCCTCCGTCACCACCTCGATCCGGGTGGCCTTGCCGACCCGGCTCTCGCCGCGGATCCGGTAGCCGACGCTCTGCCCGACCTTTTCGTCCAGCGTCTCTGCCATGCGCTCCGCCGCCGCTCGGGCGGCGAGGCGGCGCGGCTCTAGCATCACAATGCGACCCTGTGCCCAGGACGCGCCGAGCAATGCGAGGGGCACCCGCGTGGTCTTACCGGCCCCAGGCGGCGCGGCGAGAACGGCCCGGTTGGTCTGCGTCAGGGCGGCGGTCAGCGCCGGCAGGACATCATCGATGGGGAATGGTTGCGGCGGCATCGCCAGAGCGTGTGGCGGCCCCGGGACGCTCGGTCAATCCTGGCGCAGGCGCACTACAACCACGCCGATCGGTGTTTCCCCCAAAGCCTTCGAAACCGACCACAGCCCGTCCGGCCGCTGCTGGAACCAAACCCGAAACGGCCAATCGGGCTTCGCGAGCTGCTTCGGCTTGAATCCGGCGACGCGCCGATAGACTGCCTGGCAGCGGCGGGTGCCGTCCTCCAGCGTCTCGGCCTCCTGCAAATCGATGGCATAGCGCCTGCGCCCGTCGAAGATCTCGACCGAGCGGTTGCAGACATGCCCGTCGCCTTGCAGCGCCAGGCCCGACAGCGCTGCGGAGATCGGGTCGAACGTACCCGCCTGCTCCGAAGGCTCGAGCTCCCAGGGTTTTGGATCGAAAGGCGGGTCCGCTGACACTTCGCTCGGCCGCCCGGCCTCGTAGCGCATGGCGAGCTTTTGGCGCTTCTTCGGGCTGAAGCTGTCGGCGTCGAATGCGGTGGGTTCGAACGCCCCGTCGCGGAGGGACCCGGTGCTTTGGGCATCGAAACCAGCCTCCCAAAGGGCGGCGACGATACCGGCGGTGCGGCCCCGGGCCTGGGCGCTGTATGCCTCGCCTTCGAGGCTGGCGGTCATCTCCATCTCGCCACCGAGCAGGCCGGCAAAGAACATGTCATAGACCCCGGCGAAACTGCCCGGCCGGGTTGCGGGCGCCGCGCTGTCGGCGACTTCCGCCGGCATCAGCGCCGCCAAGACCAAGGCGAGCCCGAGCGCCCCACGGCGCGTCGTCTTCCAACCTGTCATCCCACCCTCCGTCGCTTCGGGTCGATCTGCCATTTGCGCCACTACCTGGGCGCGGGATATAGCGAGCCTTCTGTCCCATGTTGTAGGTCGCAGCCCCCCAAAATGCGAGACAGCGATATCGACGATCTGGCCGCACGGCTGAAGGCTGGCGAGCGTCGGGCGCTCGCTCGGTCGATAACGCTGATCGAGTCGACCCGCGCCGACCATCGCCTGGCTGCCAAAGCGCTTTTGAAACGCGTCTATGCGGACGGTTCCGTCGCCCGCCGGGTTGGGCTCTCCGGCACGCCCGGTGTCGGGAAGTCCAGCTTTATCGAGGCGTTGGGGATGCGTCTTGTCGCCGAAGGTCTGCGGTTGGCGGTGTTGGCGGTTGATCCGTCCTCGGCCCGGTCCGGCGGCTCGATCCTCGGCGACAAGACCCGGATGGAGAGGCTGTCCCGCGCGCCGGGGGCGTTCATCCGCCCCTCGCCTGCGGGTCGGGAGCTCGGCGGTGTGGCGCGCCGCTCGCGTGAGGTGATCACGCTCTGCGAGGCGGCGGGCTTCGATGTCGTTCTGGTCGAGACGGTGGGGGTCGGTCAGTCCGAGACCTTAGTCGCCGAGATGACCGATGTCTTTGTGCTGCTGATCGCGCCTGCTGGGGGCGATGAGCTGCAGGGCGTCAAGCGCGGGATTATGGAGGTCGCGGATCTGCTGGTGGTCAACAAGGCCGACGGTGCCCTGAAGCCCGTGGCGGAGGCGACGCGGGCCGATTATGCGGGCGCGTTTAAGCTGCTGCGCCGCCGGCCCGGGGATCCGGAGGGGTTTCCGGCGGCGATGACCGCCTCCGCCGTGACTGGCGACGGTCTGGAGGCGGTTTGGGAGCGGATCGTGGCGCTCGACGATTGGAGGCGTGAGAGCGGCTGGCACGCCGAGCGCCGGGCCGCGCAGAACGTCCGCTGGCTACAAAGCGCGCTGGAGCGTGGGTTGGTCGATCATTTGCGGGCTGACCCCGGTGTTGCGGCGGAGTTGACCCGGATCGAGGCCGCCGTGACCCGCGGCGAACGTCCGCCAGAGGAAGCCGCCGAGGCGGTTTTGCACGCCCTCTTTCGGGACAAAGGATAGGCTGCATCAAATGTGCGCTGCCCGGGCAGGCGGCGATCCCATCGTTTTGGATAGCCGTTACCGGTTTAACCATCCGTTTCCAGCACCGAATAGAGGTAACTGTCGCGCCAGCTGCCGCGAATGCATTTGTGGTCCCGCAAGAGACCCTCTCGCCGCATGCCGATCCTCTCCATCAGTCGCCAGGAGTCCACGTTGTCGACGCTGGCGCTGGCCCAGATGCGATGCAGGCCGAGGTCATCGAACCCCACCGAGAGGATATGTCGCGCCGCCTCGGTCATATAGCCCTGCCCGCGATGCTCATCGTCGAGCGCAAAGCCGATATCGCCGGCGCGATGCGCCGTGCTGGTCACCGAGATGCGGGTGGTGCCGATGATATGCCCGACGGCGAGAAGCTCCACGGCGCACTGAAAACCGCCTTCGCCCCAGCGGTCGGCGAGCCGGCGATCGAGGAAGGCCGCAACGCTCTCCTCGGTTTGCCGGTCGAGCGGGAGATGACGCCAAAACGCTTCCCGGACCGCGTAGCGCTGGAGCTGCGAGAGGTCTTGCGGTTCAAAGGGCCGCAACCGCAAGCGCGGCGTAGAGAAATGTGGCGGAGGCGGAGACATCGGACAGCGGAATACGCGGGGCGCCGGGCATCCGCAACGGCAAGCGGTGAGGCGTGAGCTAGGCAGTGCCATTCGGCGGCCTCGCCTTGACAGCGCGAGGCTTCGCGCGTAATCGACCGGCCTGCGAAAATCTTTGGTCTTGCGGCCGCGGTCGGCGGGACCACCGATCTTGAGGAATGCGATCATGTCCCGTCGCTGCGAGCTGAGTGGCAAAGGCGTTCTGACCGGCAATCGGGTCAGCCATTCGAACATCAAGTCGAAACGGCGCTATCTGCCGAATTTGAACACGGTGACGCTTGCCTCTGAGGCGCTGGGGCGGAGCTTCCGGTTCAAGGTGGCCGCGGCGGCATTGCGCACGGTCGACCATCGCGGCGGGTTGGACGCATATCTGCTGAAAGCACGGGACGCGGAGCTATCCCCGCGGGCGCTCAAGGTAAAGCGCGACGTCGTGGCGGCGCTTGCGGCCTGAGACGGGTCCGGCTGCGCCGGATGGGCCCCGGACGGGCTGCGCCCATCCGTGTCTGAGGCGCCGCGTCAAACGCCGGGCCTTTGGGAGAACAGTCGCTCGCGGCGATCTGCCCGCATCGTCGCTTGTGGGTCCTCAGCAGGCGCCGAGCTATCGCCAATGAGGTTGAGTTCGAGCTTTGCGCTGGCGGTGGTGCCTGCCGGGCTGCTACGCCACTGGCGGCGATCAATTCGGCATGTCTCGACTCCGCCTTTCCGCTATGCGCCGAACGGCCATTCAGCCACGCCGCTTGCGGCGAGGCCATGGTCGCGGGCTCGGCGAGTTGGGGGCAGCGCCCCCCGAGCCGGGGCCGACCCTGAGAGTATCGTTTTGAAGCGCTTTTCGATCCGACCGCATCGGTTCTCCCGCCCTCAGGGATTGTTTGGGCGGACTCCAACGACGCCAATCTGGTTCAGATTGGCTGGGAAACGCTCTAGCGGCCACTGGAGAGGACCTCTGCCACCCAGCGGGGCACCACCTCGCTCGCGGGTCCGTGGAGATGGCGGTCGAACTGACCTGCGGTGTCCGATGGCTCCAAATTGATCTCGACAGTTTCCGCCCCAACCGCCCGCGCCTCGGCAACGAAGCCTGCGGCGGGATAAACGGCTCCCGATGTGCCGATCGCCACGAAGAGCGTCGCCTGGGCCAAGAGATCGCCGATCTCCTCCATCCGGTAGGGTATCTCGCCGAACCAAACCACATCCGGGCGCACGCTACCCGCAGCACTGCATTGCGGGCATCGGTCGGCCATCGTCATGTCCCCTGGCCACTGCCAGCGGTGACCACAATGCGCGCAGAGCGCCCGGAGCAATTCTCCGTGCATATGGATAACTCTGGCAGCACCGCCGCGTTCGTGCAGGTCGTCGATGTTTTGGGTGACCAGCGCCACGTCTTCAGGGCGTTCCGAAACCAGGTCGGCGAGCGCCTTGTGGGCGGCATTCGGCGCCGCGGCACGGCAATTGCGTCGGCGCGCGTTGTAGAAGTCGAGCACCAGCGATGGGTTCCGCGCATAGCCTTCGGGGGTCGCGACCTCGGCGAGGTCGTAGCGGCTCCAGATCCCGCCCGCATCGCGAAAGGTGCCAAGGCCCGATTCAGCCGATACGCCGGCACCGGTGAGAATGACGATGCGTTCCATGCTTTTCCCCCGCCGTCGCCGCGGTTAGCATCGCGATGGCAACAGGGGGAGGCAATGCGGATCTTGTGCGTGTGTTTGGGCAATATCTGCCGGTCACCCATGGCTGAGGGCGCAGTGCGTGCCATGGCGCATAAAGCCGGCCTCACTGTCGCAGTAGACAGCGCAGGCACCGGCGCCTGGCATCTGGGCGACCCGCCTGATCCGCGCGGTCTCAAGGTCGCTGCCGCGCGGGGCTACGACAACGGGGCGCAACGGGCGCGCCAGGTCACAGCGGAGGATTTTCGGCTCTTCGATCTGATCGTTGCAATGGATCGGCGGAACCTCGCGGATCTCGAAGGCCTGAAACCCACAGGATCGATGGCGGAGATCCGCCTCTTCCATCCGCACGGCGTCGAGATACCGGACCCCTATCACCAAGACGTGGCGGCCTATGAGCATGCACTCGATCTGGTCGAGGAGGCGTCGCGCGCCTTGATCGAGCAATTGGCGGCATCGCCCCGCCCGACCTGAAATCTGCTACTCCCGGCGGCGGCCTCGTCTGCTATCGTCAGCCATCCTATCCCGTGGCAGTCCGGGAGGGTACTGCAACGGCGACTGCGGGCATCGTTTCAGGCGCGCCGCTCGGTCGTCGGGGTGGCTTCAGCCATGCGCTCGAACGCCTCGACCCGGTTGTCGTAGTCTGGGTGCAGGGTGCCCATCCAACGATCCCAAAGCGAAAACGTGTTCCCGTAATTGACCCGGAAATGGGAGTGGTGCTGGTCATGGAAGGTGGTGCAAAGCCCCGGCCATGGGCTGCGGGCCGACGGGCTTGCGAAAAACTCGTAGCCAGCATGGCTGATCATACCGGTGACTTGGTCGAAAACCTTATGCGCCACCAGGACAATCGAAGGGATCGGCAACAGGATCGCCACGAACAGGAAATAGGCCTGTTCGAAAAAGCAGCCGACCAGCGTGTCGTTGTTGCAAGACCATGTCGACGGCGCGATGGCCTGGTGGTGCTGTGCGTGAAAGCGCCAAAAGGCACGGGTGTGCATGAGCCTATGAAACCAATAGAACCAGGTATCATAGGCAATCGCCGAGAGCGCGATGCCAAGCGGGATGGACCACCAACTCGCCTCCCAAGTCCCGAAAACCGTCCAGCCGGTAGCCTGCGCAAACAGTCCCCCCGCCACATAAATCGCGATTGTCGCCAGAGAGAGGACGGATTGGCGAATATCCCTGGCCTTTCCGGTAGAGGAGCGCTTCTGGATCCGCCTCTCCGGATGTCGCCGCCCGAGCCATTCCATCAACAGACCCGGTAGGAAGTACAGCAACAGCAGGGCACCGTATGTCGCACCCCACAGCATGATGAACCCCGCGAAGGTCAAAGGCAGGCCAAGCTGCTCCAGCATTTCACGTTCCTCTCGCAGATAGTTTGGATTTAGCAGGCTGTCTGCGTCACGTCCACTTGTCGGCCCGTCAGCTTGCTCCCTCGCCTCGTTTCGGTAACCGCTGGTTAGCGGAACTCTGTTCCTCTCTCGCGGCTTAGGAGAGCGATGGGCCGCAGAGAGATGAATGAAGCGGAAAAAGGTCGGTTGGACCGCCGTGACAGCCCGCGCGGAACCGGCACGGCCGGACTGCGCCGCGCCTTTCTGGCCTCTGCCCTCGCAATGCTCAGCGTCTCGGCGGTTCTGTTTTACGTAAGTTATGTTTTCGCCAAGACCGAGCATTCCGTGCGCCGCGAGATTGTCGCCGTCTATTACCTGCAGTTGGAAGCCCGGGGTCTCTTCAATCTTGGCCATGTCTTGCTGAGCGCGCGGAACACCTACCAGCGAGACAGTGCCTTGGCGTCCATCGAAGGTGGGATACGGTTGATCGAGGATGGCATTGGCCGGGAGCCTTTGGCGCTCGATCCGATCGTGAGGCTGGTCAACCCGGATCTGGATCGCCAATCGGTCCTGGCCGCCTATGCGCGGTTGGACCGGCGTCTCGCTCTGCTGGTTGAAACCGCAAAGGGTATGACGGCGGCGAACTCCGATCTGGAAATCGAGATCAAGGTCGCATCGCTTCGGGCGCTGACCCGGAACGAGCTGATGGTGGATCTGCAGGCGATCACGTCTTGGTACGACCGGCTCGCGGATCGGGTCGGCAATGGCATCGCCATCGTCGATCTCGTCGGTCTACCGCTTCTGCTTGGGGCCTTTGGGACCATTTGGTTTTTCTCGGTCGGTCCGGCATTGCGGCGCGCGGAACGGATGACCCAACATCTACGCGCCCGGGAGGGCGAGGCCAGGCAGCTTGCGGCCGCTGCGGATGCGGCGAGCGCGGCGAAGTCGCATTTCGTCGCGAATATGAGCCACGAGATCCGCACGCCGATGAATGGGATCATTGCCGTCGCGGAGCTGTTGCAGAGCTGCGATGATCCGGCGGAACGCCAGCGCCTGCTCCAGACCATAGACGAGTCTGGTCAGCTGCTGATGAGCATCGTCAATGACGTCCTCGACTTCTCGAAGATCGAGGCCGGCGAAGTTTCCCTCGAGCAGATCCCGTTCCGGCCAGCCGATCTTTGCCGACAGGTCGCGGCGTTATGGGCGCCGCGCGCCGCGGCGAAGGGGATCGGCCTGGAGCTCGAAATATGCGAGGAGGCGAACGCCCCCCGGCTCGGCGATCCGCACCGGATCACGCAAATTCTTGGCAACATTGTCAGCAATGCGCTGAAGTTTACCGAGACGGGGACGGTCAGCATCGCGGTCACTGCGCCCAGAGGCGAGTCCGTCGTTCTGTGCGTGCAGGACTCGGGCATCGGGATGACGCAACATCAGGCCACGCGCGTGTTCGACGAGTTCGCCCAGGCGGACAGCTCAACAAACCGGCGATATGGCGGGACTGGCCTCGGCCTGTCGATCGTCAAGCGGCTTGTCAATGCGATGGACGGCGAGATCAGTTTGGTCAGCGAAAGGGACGCAGGCACGGCGGTGACGATCAGCCTGCCGCTGCCGCAGCTCGTCGATGCCGCCGCCCCCTCCTCGCAGGCCGAGGCAGCGGATCGCTTGCCGGAAGGGCTGCGGGTCCTCGCCGCCGATGACAATGCCACCAACCGCATGGTTCTGGACAAGCTGCTCGCGACTTTCGGGTGCACCACCCGGTTGGTCAAGAACGGACAAGAAGCGGTCGACGCCGTTGCGGCAGAGCGCTTCGACGTGGTGCTTCTGGACATATCGATGCCGGTGATGGACGGCCTGCAAGCGGTTACTGCCATGCGGGCCCGCGAAAGGGAGCTTGGGATCCCGCGCGTTCCGGCGATTGCGGCGACCGCCAATGCCTTCGACCATCAGATCCGATCCTATCGCGAGGCGGGCTTCGACGAGCATGTCGCCAAACCGTTGCGCCGGGTAACGTTGTCCGCTGCCCTAACCCAGGTGCTAGAACTGCGCGCCGATCAGGCATTGACCGCATCTGAGAACCTGGTGGCCGCCGCGACGGATGCGCCTATGATGGTGCGCGACGGGCGCACCTGACCGGAGGCGCCGCCTGGAAGCGGCGCTGCAGGCTGGCTTGACACGGCGCCCCTATCCGTGCCGCTTCCACCCCAGCGCAGCGTCGCCGAGCGCGCGCGGTGGAAGGGGGGTGGCCATGGATCATCATCAGGACGAAGCCGGGCAGGGCGCGCAAAATCAAAGCGGAACGCTGCCGCATGCGCTCTCGGACAGCGATCTCGGCCACGCGGCCCTGACGCCGCAGGGGCGGGTCGAGGCCGGGTCCTGGCAAACGCTGACTTTGACCTATACCTGCGGCAAGTACGGGATGGATGACAGCGCTTCGATGCGGCTCTGCTTTCGGTTTGCCTCGGACCAATCGCGTCTGCAACTCGACGACCCAACAGCGCCAGGCTTCACCACGGTGACCGCGTCGAACAACGCGGTTCTGGAGGTCAGCTTCGACTCGAAGGGCAATGTCCGGCCCTGGGACAAGACGCTGTACATAAAGGTCGTGAACGGCTTCATGGCGCCCGGCGACACGGTGACGATCGCGCTGGGGGAGCGGAGCGGCGGCTCCCCCGGCCTACGCATGCAGACGTTTTGCGAGACGAGCTATGAACTGCGGGTGCTGGTGGACCCGATCGCGACGGCGAACTACCAGACCTTGCCGCTGCAGCCTTTGCTGCAGATCGTGCCTGGCCCGCCGGTGATCTATGCCGCAGTGCTGCCGACCGAGCGCGTCGTGGGCCAGCCTTTTGCGCTCAAGCTGAAGGGCGAGGACCGGTGGGGCAACCCCTCCGATCGGTGCGACGCAACCTTCGCGGTGCGGAGCAATATCCCCGTCGCCGGTCTGCCTCAGACCGTGACCCTGTCGCCCGGCGAGTTCGCAACGGTGATTGAGGGGCTGTCGGTGGGTGCACCCGGCGACGTGGCGATCTGGTTCGAGGATGCCCAGGGGACCGAGGTATTCCGCGCCAACCCGCTGCGCATCCATGCCGAGGCGGCGCTGCTGCCCTACTGGGTCGATCTCCACGGCCAGTCGGAGGAGACCATCGGCACCGGCTCGGCCCGCGAGTATTTCACCTTCGCCCGCGACCGGGCCTTCGTCGATGCGACCGCCCATCAGGGCAATGACTTCCAGATCACGAAGGCGTTCTGGGCGCAGCTCGGCAGTCTTTGCGAGGCGTTCGACGAGCCGGGGCGGTTCGTGGCCTTGCATGGGTACGAGTGGTCCGGCAACACGGCTCTGGGCGGCGATCGAAACGTGTTCTTCCCCGGGCCCGGGCGCCAGATCCGCCGATCCTCCCACGCGCTGGTCGAGGACCGCTCTGACGCCGACACCGATTGCGACACCGCCGCCGATCTGTTCGCCGCCCTCGCTGCAGCCGAGGAATGGGACACGGTCATGTATGCCCATTGCGGAGGCCGCTATGCCGATATCACTCAGGCCCATGACGGGCGCTTTGAAAAATCGGTGGAGGTCCATTCCTCCTGGGGCAGCTTCGAATGGTTGGTCGGCGACGCGTTGCAGCGTGGGTATCGCGTCGGCATCGTCGCAAACTCCGACGGCCATAAGGGGCGGCCAGGTGCCAGCTATCCCGGTCGATCGATGTTCGGCGCCATCGGCGGGCTGACCTGCATGCTGATGCCGGAGCTGAGCCGCGAGGCCCTGCTCGATGCCATGAGGAAGCGCCGTCACTACGGGACCTCTGGCGGGCATGGCGGGCGGATGGTGATAGATCTGCGCGCGGAGTTCGAGGCGGAGGGTACAGTCTATCACGATGATCCGGGGCTTGATTACCCCACTCCGCCTATCGGGCAGCCTGCGCTCACGGCGATGATGGGGGATATTGTGCATCTGCCGGAGGGTGGGGCCGAGATCGCGGCGGATATCCTGGCCGCCGCGCCGATCGAGCGCGTCGACCTCTTCAACGGCACGGATTTGATTGAGACGATCCGACCCTATGGCTCCGGGGACCTCGGTGCCCGGATCCGGATCCTGTGGGAGGGAGCGGAGTATCGGGGCCGCTTTCGTCAGGTGATCTGGGACGGCGGTGCCCGCGTCGAGGGCAATGCGGTCGAGCGGGTGCAGGCGATCAACTTTTTCAATCCGGAGAAGTCGGTCGAGCGGGTGGATGCCGAGCGGGTCGCCTGGACGTCCCTCACTACCGGTAACTTCGCGGGGGTCGATCTCTGGCTCGCCGATGCGGAGGCCGGGGAGATCGCGATCCAGACGCCGTTGATCACTTGCACCCTGCCTGTTGCCGAGATCGCGCTGGAAGACCAGATCTTCGATGCATCCGGCCGGTTGCCGCGCTTCCTGAAGGTCTTTCGCCTGCCCGATGCAAATCCCCATCACCGCCTGAGCTTGCGCCGCAGCATCCCGCTGCGGGAGAGCGGCGACAACCCAATCTATCTGCGTTTGACGCAGGAGGATGGGACCCGTGCCTGGACGAGCCCGATCTATCTCTGCCGGACGGTTTGACGGGCGGAGCGGGTGAAGGGGTTCTTCACTGTCTTTGCCGAAACTGCGCCCGGGATGCCCGTCGCTGGGCGGTAGGGGAGAAGCCCGTGCGGTTTTGGTGGATGGTTTTGATCTTGGCGGGACTCGGCGCCTGTGCGGCGCCCGCGGTGGATGTGGTGTCGCAACGCCTCTCGACCCAGGCGGTGCCGGAGCTGATGGCAGACCCTGATCCGGGTCTCGCACTGCCGGCGCGGATCGCGCTGATCCGGATTGCCGGTACCGGTGTGACGGCTGTGCCGGCGCGGGAGGCCGTGCTGTGGCGGGCGGCGGAGCAGCGATTGAACCGTCAACTGCCGGCGATCCTGCGTCTTGTGCCTTTGGTCGATCCGGAAAGCCGGTTGCCGTTGGCGGCCGAAGGCGCGTCGCCCGACGCCGGGGTGCAGTTGGACGTCGCTCTGTCGGAGGCGGCGATCCAGGGGTTCGATGCGGTGCTGGTCTACCAACTCGCCGTCGCGGTGAGCGCCGACCCGGTGAAGGCGGCGATCCGCAACCTGCCGTTGATCGGCGGGGTTGTCCCGCGAACGGTGGCGACGGAGGGGCAAGGGGTCGGGACCGCGAGCCTAATCGCTCCGCGGAGCGGTACCTTGCTGACCCAGGCCGAGGTTTTGATGGGCCGGCGCTACGTGGCGTCGATGGATGTCACTCAAGGACGCGGCACCACCGCGGTGCCGATGGCGGAGTTCGCGTTGCTGAACGATCTGATCCCGCGGGCCGAGGATGCGGTGCTTGTTTTGCTGCATGCGGCGGCTGTGGGGTCCTGACGCAACCCCGGCGCCCGGGATCTGCGGCGTCCCGGCAGGCTGTCTGGGTCTGCGCGCCCGCCGCCACCCTCCACCCACCCACCCACGGGCGCCGGCGGGCGCGCAGGGGCGGGCTGAGCGGCGCTTTACTCCGCCGGGGCAACCTCCGGCAGAGTGGCTGGGACACTGAGCGTCAGGCGCAGCAGCGGCGGCACCAGCAAAAGCGTCAGGATCGCCGAGAGCGACAGGCCACCGACGACCACGGAGCCGAGGCCGCGATAGAGTTCTGATCCTGCGCCCGGGAACACCACCAGCGGCAACATGCCGAAGACCGACGTGAGGGTGCTCATGAAGATCGGGCGAATGCGATTGCGCGTTGCCTCGAGGATCGCGTCATTCACGCCCATCCCGTCCTCGCGCAAGTGATAGAGCGATTGGTGCACAAGCAGGATCGCATTGTTCACCACGATCCCGATCAGGATCACGAAACCCAGAAGGGTCAGCATGTCGAGAGGCTGCGGCTGCGAAAGGTTCAGCAGCGCGAGACCGGCGACGCCCCCGGCGCCTGCGACCGGCACCGAGATCAGGATCACGAGCGGTAAGACGAAGCTCTCGAACAGGATGGCCATGACAAGATAGACGATGGCGAGCGCGATCAAGAGGTTGATCTGCAACGCGTTCCAGGTCTGGGTCAGCTCGTCCGCTGCACCCGCAAGGGACAATTGCACGCCGGGGGGCAGGCCCTCCGCCTCGACCGGGGCAACAACCGCATCCTCCATGATCTCGAGGGCGGTCTCCAGCGCGATCCCCGCGCTCGGCCGCAGTTCAAGCGTGATCGTACGCAACCTGTCGCGATGGCGGATCTCTACCGGCCCGGCAGTGAGCCTCATCTCGGCAAGGGCGGAGATCGGGATGATTCGACCATTCGGTGCCACCAAAGGCAAAGCGCCGATATCCTGCGTGCGCTGCGTCTCCGAGATCGCGGTCTCGCCTTTCAGCATCAGGTCGATCTGCTCGGCACCGACATTGATTTCTTCGATCCGGACGCCGTCGTTATAGGCATCGAGCGTCAGCGCCAGCGAGCGGGCATCGACCCCGGCATCGGCGAGGCGCACCCGGTCGGGGATCAGCCGCAGCTCTGGCGAGCCGAGCTCCAGCCCCGGCTGCGGGCGGAACTGGTTCCCCTGCTCCCGCGGGAAGGCTTGGGCGATCCGGCCCGCGGCGCGCTGCGCCACCGACAGGATGTCTTCCAGCTCATCGCCGGAGATGTTCAGCTCGATCGCGCGGCCGCCGCCGATCCCGCGCCCGAAGAGCGAACGCTGGTTGATGAAACCGAAGGTGCCCGGTTCCGAAAAGATCGGGCCCGAGAGGGGTGGGATCAGCTCCTGCACCCGGGTCGGGTCCTTGGCCGAGCCGCCGAGGAAGGTGGTGCCGCGGACCGCGACGAAGAAGAAATGCTGCATCGCGGGCGGTTCTTCGAGATTGCCGGTCTCTTCTTTCTCCCACAAGGGTTGGGCGACGGCTTCGATCCGCTCGGCAATCTCGGTCATGGTCGTGAGGTTGTAGCCCGGGGGCGGCAGGATCACGCCGAAGACCAAGTTGCGGTTCCCTTCCGGCAGGTATTCGAGCTTTGGCAAGAAGGTCGCCGCACCCCAGACCGCGCCACCGGTGATCGCCGCCACCATGATGAAACCTAGGAGGCGGAACCGAACCGTCAGACCCGCATAGGTGCGGATGAGCCAGGAAAAGGCGCGCGCCAGGTGGTCGAGGCCGGGCACCGGCAGCACCGTGAGCTTCGACTGCCCGGTCGAGAGCAGGCGGCTCGAGAGCGCCGGCACAACGGTTACTGCGACCAGGAGCGAGAGCATGACCGAGACCGAGATCGCAACCGCGATATCGCGGAAGAGCTGTCCGGCCTCCAGCTCCATCAACAGGATCGGGATGAAGACCATCACCGTGGTCAGCGCCGAGACCAGGATTGCGCCCCAAACCTGCCGGGCGCCCTCATAGGCGGCTTGCCGCGCGCTAAGCCCCTGTTGGCGAAGCCGGAAGATGTTCTCTAGGACCACGATCGCCGCATCGACCACCATGCCGACCGCGAAGGCGATGCCCGCCAGCGAGATCACGTTCAGCGTGCGACCGAGCGCCGCCATAGCGACGAAACTCGCGATAATCGAGACCGGGATCGCGAGCGACACCACCAAAGTCGCCCTCGGCGAGCGCAGGAACAGGAGCAGGATGCCAGCGGCGAGCAAACCGCCAACCCAGATATTCTTGATCACCAAATCAATGGCGCTGTCGATATAGATGGTCTCGTCATAGACCTGGGTCACCGTCAGGCGCACGTCCGGCAAGGGGCCAGCCTGCAGTTCTTCCAGGCCGGCGCGGACGCCGCGCATGGTCTCGATCACATTGGCGCCGCCCTCGCGTACGGCGTTGACGGCGATAGCTGGCTCCCCCTTTTGTCGGATGCGGGCGCCGGGTTCCTTGAACCCAAAGCGGACATCGGCGACGTCGCGCACGAAAACCCGGCCGAGGCTGTCGAAGGTCCCGGCGGCACCGCTGCGCAGCACGACGCCCCGGATCGCCTCGACGGTGTTCAGCTCACCTTCCGCCCGGACAACATAGCGGCGCTTGCCCTCGTCCACATCGCCGGCAGAGAGGGAAATGCTCTCTCGCCGCAGGGTGTCGAGCACCTCCGGGATGGTTAGCCGAAACCGGGCGAGCCGTTCCGGATCGACCAGGACCTGCAGTTCCCGACGGACCCCGCCGAAGACATTGACGCGCGCGATCCCGGGTACGCGCTCCAGTCGCTCCTGCACCACGTCGCGGACGAAATCGCCATATTCCTGGATCGGCCTGGTGTTGCCCTCCTCCCGCTTGATGATCATCCAGGCGATGGGATTGTCGTCGGAACCCGAGGTGTCGAGGATCGGCTCCTCCGCCTCGTCCGGATAGTCCGACACCCGGTCAAGCCGGTTCGCGACCAGAAGGAGCGATCGATCCATATCGGTCCCGACCGCGAATTCCAGCGTGACCCGCGCGCGGCCCGTCTCGGACCGCGAGATCATGTTGGTCAGCCCTTCGAGGCCGCGCAGCGTATCCTCCTGCGGGGTGACGATATCGCGCTCGATATCCGCGGGCGCGGCGCCGGGCCACTCCGTGGTGATCTCGATCACCGGTTTGCGAACATCAGGAATGAGCTGGATCGGGATCCGCGTCAGCGCGAGCGCACCGAACATGATCGCCATGATCACGACCGCGACAACCGCGATCGGCCGCTCTATGGCGATGCGGATCGGGTCCATGCGGGGTTAGCCGCCGTCGGTGGCGGCGCCCGCCTGAGCGACCCGAGGCACGACCGGCTGCCCCTCTCGTAAGCGTTCGTTGCCGCGGACCACCACGGTTTCACCGGGAGAGAGGCCGTCAAGCACCTCGATCCGGTCGCCGTTCGGCAGGCCAAGCGAAACGCTGCGCCGCTGCGCGGCACCGTCCTCGACGACATAGACGATCCAACCGCCGCGATGTTCGACCAAAGCGTCCTTCGGCACGGTAGGTGCTTCTCGCGGGGCGGTCACCGGCACTTGCAGAACCACCGACTTACCGTCGGCGAGCATCTCGGCAGGAAGCGCGGAAAGATCGACGCTCAACCGGACTTCTCGAGTCTGAGTGGAAACATTCTGGCGGGGAAGCACCGTGCGCACAATGGCGACAAGTCCCTCCGCCCCGGCCATCGACGCCGAAATCCTGGCGCCGCGCGCCATCGCAGGCACCATCTCCACGGGGATATCCGCCGCAATCTCCATCCGCGCGGTGTCGAGAACGGTCGCGACCGGATCCCCGAGCGCAAGATACTGGCCTGGCTGCGCGTCGCGTTCGACGACCACGCCGGTGAAGGGTGCCCTTATCCGGCTGTGGGTCAGGTCGTACTCTGCCCGCGCCATGGCGGCCTGTGACTCACCCACCTGTGCGGTGGCGCGGGTAATCTCGCTCTGCGCTTCGGAGAGTTCGGCTTCCAGATCTTCGTAGATCCCGCGGGAGAAAGCCGTCGAACCCTGCAGTCTAGATTGCCGGGCAAAAGCCTGTTCGGCGCGCTTCAACCGCGCCTCGGCGACAGCAACGCCAGCAGCCGCCGTCGCAAGCGCGGCCTCCGCAGTGCGCTGAGCAATCATCGCCAGGGAGTTATCGAGGCGGACGAGTTCCTGCCCCTCCTCCACCCGGTCGCCGACATCGAACAGCACGACCTCGGCGACGCCGGCGGATCTGCTTGCCACCGACGCTTCCAGCGTGCCCGTAAGCTGTGCGATCACGGGCCGGGTGTCCTTGATCTCCCGAACCTCAACCCGTTCGACAAGCACCACCGCGGCCTGCGATTGAGCCGCAACCGGCGCAGAGAGCACAGCCCCGAAGAGCGCAAATAGCACCGCGATATAGGCAGTTGGCTTCATCTGCGTCGACCCTGTCCCGTTCCAATGAGTGTTCATGTAGGGCGGCGTCCGTGGCAAGGAAGAACCGCAGCGTTGCCATTTGACACTATCACAGCCCTGTGCGAGCGATGATTGCGCTCCGGGCAAAAGTGCTTTGCGCGGCGCAGTAATCGACAGGTCGCGTGCGCCGTCCCTGCGACAAACTGGCTTGACGCTGCCTTGAACCGCTCTCTATCGTTTTCACAAAGCTAGGAGGACGCGCCAGGGAAGAGCGTGCCACCGTGCATTATAAACCTTAGAAGACAGGGAAATCGCCATGAACATTAAGCTCCTTCCGCGGGGCGTGGTCCTTTCTGGACTAATAGCCGCCGGTTTGCTCGCCGCTCCGGGCGCTGCCTTCGCGGGCAAGGCAGACGACACGCTGAACCTCGCCTTCGACCGGGAATTGGAGTCCCTCGACAATTATTTCAACACGGCGCGAGAGGGGATCATCGTCTCTCGGTTGGTCTGGGACGGGCTGCTCTATCGGAACCCTGAAACCTTCGCCTATGAGCCTAACCTGGCGACGGCGTGGGAGTATGTGGACGACACGACGCTGGACCTGACCCTGCGCGAGGGTGTGACCTTCCACAATGGCGAGCCGTTCGATGCCGATGATGTCGTCTATACGCTGAACTGGGTCGCCGATCCGGAAAATGGCGTGAAGACGCAGCGGAATGTGAGCTGGATCGAGGGTGCGGAAAAGCTGGGCGACTTTAAAGTGCGCCTGAAGATGAAAGCACCATTCCCCGCGGCGCTCGAGTATCTTTCCGGTCCGGTGGTGATGTACCCGAACGAGTACTACGCCGAGGCCGGGCCAGAGGGCATGGGCGTGAAGCCGGTCGGCACGGGCCCCTATAAGGTCACGGAAGTCGAGCCGGGCCGCCGCTTCGTGTTCGAGCTTAACGAGAATTACTATGACGGTTCGCCGAAAGGGAAACCCTCCATCGGCAAGTTGGTGGTTCGGACCATCCAAGACTCGAACACACGCTTGGCAGAGCTTCTGTCCGGCGGGCTCGACTGGATCTGGCGCGTCCCCGTTGACCAGGCGGAGCGCTTGGCAAGCCGGGATCAATTCTCTCTCGTCAACGCGGCCTCGATGCGGATCGGCTATATCTACATGGATGCAGCCGGCCGAACCGGCGAAAATCCGTTCCAGAACAAGCTGGTGCGCCAGGCTGTTGCACATGCGATCAACCGACAGGGGATCGTCGATGCGCTGCTGAAGGGCGAGTCGGAGGTCGTTCACTCCGCTTGTTTCCCGACCCAAGTCGGCTGCACGCAGGACGTCACGAAATATGAATACAACCCCGAAAAAGCGAAGGAATTGATGGCGGAGGCCGGATATGCCGATGGCTTCACCATGAAGTTCTCTGCCTATCGGGAGCGGCCGTTTGCCGAGGCCATGATTTCCAATCTGAACGCGATAGGCATCACGACCGAGTTCGAGTACCTGAAATATGCCGCGCTGCGGGACAAGATCCGCGCCGGCGAGGTGCCGATGGGCTTCATGACGTGGGGCTCTTACTCGATCAACGATGTCTCGGCGATCACCTCGAACTTCTTCAAATTGTCTTCGGACGACTATGCCCAAGACGAGGAAGTGCGCGATCTGCTTGAGAAGGGCGACACGAACATCGACACCTCGGTTCGGGAGGCGGCCTACTCGGCGGCACTGTCCAAGATCGCCGACGAGGCGTATTGGCTACCGCTGTTCTCGTACAATATCTGGTACGCTTTCACGAAGGATCTCGAATTCACCCCGACCCAGGACGAGATCCCGCGCTTCTTCACCGCCAAGTGGAAGTGACGCAGCGCTGCCCTGGCCAGCCTGGCCGGGGCTTGATGCGGGCGGGGGGATGATATGCTGATCTATTCTATGAAGCGGCTCGGCCTGGCGGTGCTGGTGAGCCTTGCTGTTTCCTTTATCAGCTTTTCGCTGCTCTACCTCTCCGGCGATCCGGCCACCGCGATGGCCGGAGAGACCGCGTCATCCGAGGATATCGAGGCGATCCGCACCCTCTACGGCTTCGACCGGCCGATCATGGTGCAGTATGCCGATTGGCTGGCCCGTGCGGTGACCGGCGATCTTGGCCGAAGCCTCTATTTCAACGCGCCTGTGACCGAGATGATCGCCGAGCGCTTGCCCACCACCATGATGCTGGGCGTGTGCGCGATCCTGTTCGCAATCATCCTCGCGGTGCCGTTGGGTGTCATCGCGGCAATGCGGCCGAACTCGGTGGTCGACCGGTTTGCGCTGCTGCTGAGCGTGATTGGCCAGGCAATGCCGAGTTTCTGGTTCGCCCTGGTGCTGATCGTGATCTTGAACGTCAATCTCGGCTGGCTGCCGACCTCCGGCTCCGACACCTGGGCGCATTTCGTTATGCCGACGATTGTCCTCGGCTACTATGCGACGCCGGCGATCATGCGCCTGACCCGGGCGGGCATGCTGGATGTCTTGTCGGCTGACTATATCCGCACCGCGCGAGCAAAAGGGCTGTCGCCAGGCTCGGTGTTATTCAAGCACGCGCTCAGGAACGCGATCATCCCGGTCGTAAGCCTGGCCGCAGTGCAGTTCGGATTCATGCTCGGCGGATCCATCGTGGTGGAGACGGTGTTCGCGCTCCACGGTGCGGGGTTGCTCGCCTGGGAGTCGATCAGTCGCAACGACCTGCCCACCGTTCAGGCGGTAATCCTGGTCTTTTCGATGATCTATATCGTGCTGACTTTCCTTTCGGATCTGCTCAACGCCTGGCTGGACCCGCGGGTTCGGGTCGGCTGATGGGGGAGGCGCACCCATGACGATGACCGCCATCGACCAACGGCTGGAGGAGATCCGCGCGCCAAGCCCGGCCGCCATGCTGCGGCGTCGAGTGCTTGGCCATGGCGGGATCGTGATCGGTGCCGGCGTTCTGCTTGTGATCATCCTGATGGCAGCTTTCGCGCCCTTGATCGCGCCGCATGACCCCTACCACCAGGACCTGCTGAACCGGCTGGTGCCGCCAGTCTGGTATGACCGCGGCAGCTGGGAGCATATCCTGGGCACCGACCATCTTGGGCGGGATTACCTCTCGCGCCTGCTCTACGGCGCGCAGATCTCGCTTTTGATCGGCTTTGGGGCGGCGCTGATCTCCGGCCTGATTGGGACTGCGCTCGGCGTCTCGGCCGGCTATTTCGGCGGGCGATGGGATCTGATCGTGACCTTCCTGATCACGGTGCGCCTCGCGATGCCGGTGGTGCTGGTGGCGCTCGCGGTGGTGGCGGTGGTGGGCGGCTCGTTGGAGATCGTCGTGCTCGTCCTCGGCCTCCTGCTCTGGGACCGGTTCGCTGTGGTGATGCGTGCCTCGACCATGCAGATCCGCGACAAGGAGTTCGTGAAGGCCGCCCGCGCCGTCGGCTGTTCCCGCGGGCGCATCATCCTGTCGGAGATCATGCCGAATGTGATGAACAACCTGATCGTGGTCGCGACGCTCGAGATGGCCCACGCGATCCTGCTGGAGGCCGCGCTCTCCTTCCTGGGCCTCGGGGTGCAGCCGCCGACCCCCTCCTGGGGTCTGATGGTCTCGGAGGGACGGGAGATGCTGCTCTTCGACCCGTGGCTGATCACCATCCCCGGCGCGGCACTGTTCCTGCTGGTGCTGGCGATCAACCTCCTCGGCGACGGGGTGCGCGACGTTACAGCACCCGAGAACCGGGCATGAGCCTTCTTGACGTCCAGGGACTTGCGGTCGATCTGCCGGTGGGGGGCGGGCGTCTGCACGCAGTCCGGGGCATCGATTTCTCGGTCGAGAAGGGCGAGACGCTGTGCCTCGTCGGAGAATCCGGCTGCGGCAAGTCGCTAACCTCCCTGGCGATGATGGGGCTTTTGCCCTCACGCGCGCGGCGGCGGGCGAAACGCCTCAGTTTCGACGGGATCGACCTGACGACGCTGCGCGAGCGTGAGATGTCGAAGCTCCGTGGCGACCGGATCTCCATGATCTTTCAGGAGCCGATGACCTCGCTCAATCCCGCCTACACCATCGGCAACCAGTTGGCCGAGGTGTTTTTGCGCCACCGCAGTGCCAGCCCGGCGGAGGCGCGGGCAAGGGCGGTCCATTTGCTGGAGACTGTGGGCATCACCGCGGCGGAGAGCCGTTTGGGTCAGTTTCCCCATCAGCTCTCTGGCGGATTGCGGCAGCGGGTGATGATCGCGATGGCGCTGATGTGCGAGCCGGATTTGATCATCGCGGACGAGCCGACCACGGCGCTCGACGTGACCATTCAGGCCCAGATCCTCCTCCTGATGCGGAGGCTGCAGCAGGAGATCGGGATGGCGATGATCCTGGTCACCCACGATCTCGGCGTGGTCAGCCGCGTCGCCCATAAGGTCGCGGTGATGTATGCCGGCGAAGTGGTCGAATACGGCCCGGTCGAGGATATCTTCCGCCGCCCCGCGCATCCCTACACCCGTGGCCTGCTCGACTGCATTCCGGTGCCGGGAAGGACCGAGCCCGGCGCCCGCCTCGGTGCAATCCCGGGCATCGTCCCGTCGCTGATCGGTTCGGTAAATGGCTGCGCCTTCCGCGACCGTTGTCCCATGGCCGATACCCGCTGCGGTGACGCGGCGCCGATGCACAATATCGGCCGTGGCCACGACTATCGCTGCTGGCACGCGCCGGAGGCGATGCTGGAGCGAGAGGCGTCATGACCGCGCCCGTCCTCGAATTGCGTGAGGTGTCCAAGGTCTTTCAGGTTCGCCAGGGGCTCTTTCGCTCGCGAAAGCCGCTGCGGGCTGTGGATGCTGTGTCGTTAAGCCTGGCGAAAGGCGAAGTGCTCGGTCTGGTGGGGGAGTCCGGTTGCGGGAAGTCCACGCTGGCGCAGCTCCTCCTCGGCCTGGAGCGGCCGACATCGGGCGAGGTGCTGATCGATGGCCAGCCGATGACTGGGGCGGACCAGCGCGCCCTCGCCCGGCGGATCCAGCCGATCTTTCAGGACCCCTATTCCTCGCTGAACCCGCGGAAATCGATCAGCGCGATTGTCGGCCTGCCGTTGGAGGTGCATGGGATCGGAAGCCCGGCCGACCGGGCGCGCCAGGTTGCGCAGATGCTGTCTCTAGTCGGCCTGCCCTCGCGGGTGGCGGACAGCTATCCGAGCCAGCTATCCGGCGGGCAGCGGCAAAGGGTGGCCATCGCCCGCGCCCTGATCATGCGGCCGGAGGTGGTGGTCTGCGACGAGCCGACCTCGGCCCTCGATGTCTCGGTGCAGAGCCAGATCCTGAACCTGCTCATGGATCTCCGGGACGAACTCGGCCTGACCTATCTGCTGATCAGTCACGACCTCGCGGTGGTCGAGCATATCGCGACCCGGGTGGCGGTGATGTATCTTGGCCGCATCGTCGAGATGACCGCAGCGCGCGAGATCTTTCGGACCCCACGGCACCCTTATTCGGAGGCGCTGCTGCAATCGGTGCTGACCCCGGATCCCGGCCTGGGTGTGCCAGACACGCATCTCGGCGCGGTGTTCCCGAACCCCATCGACCCGCCTTCCGGTTGTGCGTTCCATCCCCGCTGCGCGAAGGCTCTGGGCCGCTGTGCGCAGCAGCGCCCGCCCCGGTCCGAGGCTGCCGGGGCAGAGGTGGAGTGCTGGCTGTCGGGGGAGATCGCCCGGGCGGAGACCGCTGCTTGACCGACCCCTTTGCACAATTCAGCACCACCCAGCAGATAACGAAACCCATGGTGGAAGCGCCGGGCGGCGTCGTTGTGGCACAAAATCGTACGGCTGCGGCGGTCGGTGCCCGCGTCCTAGCGAAGGGCGGCAATGCCGTCGATGCGGCGGTGGCGACGGCCTTTGCCCTCGCGGTCGTCGAGCCCTGGATGAGTGGCCTCGGCGGTGGAGGCGCCATGATCTTGCACCGCCCAGGCGAGGCGGCGCCGGAGATCGTGGACTTTCCCGTGCGCGCGCCGATGGCGCTCGACCCTGCCGACTATCCGCTGTCGGGCGAGGCTGATGACGACCTCTTCGGCTGGCCCGGCGTGGTGGAGGGGCGCAATCTCATCGGTGCGACGGCGGTGGCAGTCCCCGGGGCCGTTGCGGGCTATGCAATGGCGCTGGACCGGTTCGGCACGCTCGACTGGGCGGACGCGGTTCGGCCCGCCATTGCGCTCGCCCATGAGGGGCTGCTCTGCGACTGGTTCACGATCCTGCAGATCGCCTCGGTTGCGCGGGACCTCGCGCGGTTTCCGGCAAGCCGCATGGCCTTTCTGCCAGGCGGGCAGCCGCCGCCCCATCCCGCCCCCGCGATGCGCCTGCCGCGGGAGGGGTTGGCCCGCACGCTGGAGGTCTTGGCGGAGCGTGGACCCGACGCCTTCTATCGCGGCGCGCTCGGCGAGAGCCTGGTCGAGGATGTCCGTGCCGCAGGCGGCTCGCTGTGCCTGGAAGATCTGGGGCGCTACCAGGCGCAGATCCGACAGCCGCTTTCGGCGCCCTTGGGCGGGGCGACGGCCTACGGCCTGCCTGCGCTCTCCGGCGGGCCGACCATGGCGCATGCTCTCCGGGCGCTCGATGGCGGCGGCACGCCCAGTGCGACGGCGATGGCGCGGGCACTCCTGGCTGCCTTCGACGACCGGCTGACAGGCATGGGCGACGAGGACGGACGGCGGGGAGAGGCCTGCACGACGCATGTCTCGGTCGTCGATCGGCAGGGCACTCTCGTCGCGCTGACGACGACGCTCCTCTCGGCCTTCGGCTCGCGGATGGTCGCACCGGGGACCGGCATCCTTCTCAATAACGGCATCAATTGGTTCGACCCGCGACCGGGCCGGCCCAATTCGCTCGGCGCCGGGAAATGGCCGCTTTGCAACTATGGGCCGGCCGTGGCGCTTTGGCCCGATGGGCGGGGTGTGGCGCTCGGCGCGTCCGGCGGGCGGCGGATCATCGGGGCGGTAACCCAGTTGCTCGCCTCGGTCGGGCTGGTGGGGCTGAGCATCGAAGAAGCGCTCCACGCGCCCCGGGTCGATGTTTCCGGTGGTGGCACCATCGCTGCCAATCCCGCGCTCGGCGACGAGATCATTGCGGAGCTGCGCCAGCTCGCCGAGGTAACGGTGGCAGCGCCTAGCCCGATGCCGAACCTTTACGCCATGCCATCGATGGTGGAACGCGACGGCACATCCCGGCGCGGCGGCGCGGAACCTTGCCACCCCTGGGCCGATGCCGTCGGCACAGCCTGATCTCTGCCGGTGCGCCAACGCGCGTCCGTCCACGGCGCGTCCCGAGGCTGGGGGGCCGCCTCACCATGGCGGCCGGGAGACCACCTCTTGGGGGGTGGGCGGGACCTCGGGACGCGCCGCATCGCCATACCTGACGCAGGAGCTTCGACAGTGACCCGTGACACCGCCATCGCCGCCGCCACCGACCGTTTCGACAGCGGCGCCTTCCTCGACGACCTCGCGGGCCTCGTCGCTATCCCGTCCGAGAGCCAGAACCCCGACGCCGCCCCGGCGCTCCATCGCTACCTCGTCGAGGGGATGGTTCCGCGGCTCGCCGCAATGGGGTTCACTACCGAGATCCTGCCGAACTCGGTCGCAAGCCGCGGCCCCTTCCTGCTCGCCGAGCGGCACGAAGGCGACCATCTCCCGACCGTGTTGACCTATGGCCATGGCGACGCGATCCGCGGGCAGGAGGGGTTGTGGCGCGACGGCCTCCAACCCTGGACCATGACCATCGAGGGCGACCGCATCTATGGCCGCGGCACCGCCGACAATAAGGGCCAGCATCTCCTCAACCTCACTGCGCTCGAGGTGGTGCTGCAAACCCGTGGCAGCCTCGGCTTCAATCTCCGCGTGCTGATCGAGACGGGCGAGGAGGCAGGCTCACCCGGCCTTCACGATTTCTTCCTTGCCGAACGGGATCGACTGATGGCGGATGTGCTGATCGCCTCCGACGGGCCGCGGCTGCGCATCGATCGGCCGACCCTCTTCATGGGCGCGCGCGGCGGGCTGATCATGGATCTCTCGGTCCACTACCGCGAGGGTGGGCATCATTCCGGCAATTGGGGCGGGTTGCTCGCAGATCCCGGCCTGATCCTGGCCCATGCCCTGGCCACCATCACCGACAAGACGGGCGCCATCCAGATCCCGGAATGGCGGCCGACAAGCCTCACCAACTCGGTCCGCGCAGCGCTCGCGGACTGTCCGGTCGAGGCCCCGGAAACCGGCCCGGAGATCCAGGACTGGTGGGGCGAGCCCGGGCTCACTCGGGCCGAAAAGGTCTATGGCTGGAACAGCTTCTGCGTCCTCGCCTATGAATGCGGTATCCCGGCGGAGCCGGTGAATGCCATAGCGCCCAAGGCCTGGGCGCGGACGCAGCTGCGCTATGTCGTCGGCACCGACCGCGACGAGATCATCCCGGCGCTCCGCCGTCATCTCGACGCCCATGGCTTCGACATGGTTCGGATCGCCGAGGGCCGCGAGGTTGAGTTCACGGCAACCAGGCTCGACCCCGACAACCCCTGGGCGCGATGGGCGATAGCCTCGGTCGCGCGCACCACCGGTGCCCAGCCTGCGGTGCTGCCCAATCTCGGCGGGTCGCTGCCGAACGAAGAGTTTACCGACACCCTTGGCATGCCGACGATCTGGGTGCCCCACTCCTACACCGGCTGCTCGCAGCACGCGCCTAACGAGCATGCGCTGAAGCCGATCTTCCGAGAGGGCTTAGCGATCATGGCGGGCATCTGGTGGGACCTTGGCGAGGGGGGCACGCCGCCGCGATGAGGGGGTTGGCCCACAGCCTCGCAGCACGGTTCCAGGATGCGCCGGAGGTGGTGGAGACTTCGGGGTGCGAAACCCTTGCCACGCTCGCTGCCCGGGGCAGTTGCCGCCGCTTTGCCGACAGGCCGGTGGATCCGTCCCTGCTGCGCATGCTGCTGGCTGTGGCCTTCGCTGCGCCCACCAAAAGCGATCTGCAACAGCGCGATGTGGTCGTGGTGAGCGACCCGGCGGTCCGGGCGCGGCTCGACGCGCTGTGCGGCACGCAGGCTTGGCTGGCGCGCGCGCCGGCTCTGCTGATCTTCTGCGGCAATCACAGGCGGCAGAGGCGCCTCCATGACCTGCGTGGCCATGCCTTCGTCAACGACCATCTCGACGCGTTCTTCAACGCCGCAGTCGATGCGGGGGTGCTGCTTGGCGTCTTCGTCACCGCGGCCGAGGCTGCGGGCCTCGGTACCTGCCCGGTCAGCGCGATCCGTAACGAGCCCCGGGCGGTGAGCGAGACACTCGACCTGCCGGAGCATGTGTTCCCGGCGATGGCGCTCGCGCTCGGCTGGCCGGCGGCGCCGCCCGCGATCAGCCCGCGCCTGCCGCTCGGCGTAACCCTTCACGAAAACCGCTTCGACGACAGCCGAGAGGCGGAACAGGTCGCCGCCTATGACGCGCACCGGGCCCTGGGGCGGCCCCATGCAAGTCAGCGTTTCACCGACCGGTTCGGAAAGACGGAGCCCTACACTTGGTCGGAAGACAAGGCTCGACAATATGCAGAGCCGGAACGGGTCGGCTTCGGTGCCTTTGTGAGGGCAAAGGGTTTTCGGCTCGACTGAGCCGGGTCAGCCGAGCGTCGGCGCCGGCAACCCCTCGATCCGCACGTCCAGCATGGCTGGCAGGTCCGAGCCGAAGGCGATGGCGAGCGCGTCCGGCAACCCGTCGGCTTCCGTTACCTGCGCGCCATGCCAGCCGAAACCCGCCGCCGCGAGATCATAGCGCGCCCGCGGGTCCATCCCGCAGCCATAGGCGCGGTCCGCGCCGAAACTGCGGATCTGGATCTGATGTTCGGCATTCCAAAGCGTGTCGACCCCGATCACCGCGGTGATCGCCGCGCCCTCGCGCAGGGCGGTTTCGCATTCGGCGAAGTGAAAGCCGATTGACCCATCGCCCGACATCAGGACCACGGTCGCCTCGGGCAAGGCAAGCTTTGCTGCAATCGCGTAGGAGAGCCCGCCGCCGATCGCCCCCGATGGGCCATTGATGACCCGCAGCGGCGGGGCGATGCCAGCCTGCGCCCATTGGCCGATCTCGCCGCCATCTGCGATCAAGACTGGGTTGGGAGCCTTCGCTAGGGCGTGCCTAACGGCGGCGCAAAGGGCCGGCGAGTTGAGCGTCTGGCCAGTTCCTTCGGCGCGTTTGTCGAGCGCCGAAGAGACAGTATTGACCCAATCCGGTCGAGCGCGCCCAGACATTGCGATCAGCGCTGTCGCCGCGAGGTCTGGATCGGCCAGAACCACCGGGCCGACTGGTCCGGGTGCAGCCTCGCGAACACGCTCCAGCACGGCGCTCTCCGCATCGATAACGGCCACTGGCACGCCGTCCTGCAGCGCAGTACCGCGGCCAAGGGTGAAGTCGAGCTTTTTGCCGAGAAGGAGGACGCCGTCCGCTTCGGCAATCGCGGATCGGAGCGCACCGAGGGCGGGGTCGTTCAGGCCGCGCGGGCTTTCCATGGGGATCACCGGGGCGCCTGTGGTCGCGGCGAGATCCGCGCGCAGTCCCGCAAAGCGCGGTCGGCAGAGATGCGGTCCTGCGAGGATCAACGGCCGGTCCAGACTGCCGAGCCAGCGGCCCAACGCCGCAATGTCAGGCTCGGTTGGTGGGGAGGTACGGTCCTGACCAGCGTTCCGTTTCGCCTCGGCCTCCGCCTTTCCCGTAAGAACATCCGCGGGTAGAGCGAGATGTACCGGACCGGGCCGTCCGGCCTGAGCAACCGCTAGCGCGTCTTCGACCTCCTCGGCGACCTTGCCGGTGGTCGTCACTCGGCGGGAAAGCTTGGTCACCGGCTGCGCCATGGCGACCTGCGCCATTTCCTGGAACGAGCCGGTGCCGTCCTGGCTGACCGGTCCGTCGCCGCTGAGGATCAGAACCGGGCTCTCGGCCATGCTCGTCGCATAGACGGCGCCAAGCGCATTGGCGAAGCCTGGGCCGGCGGTCAGGAGGGCGATCCCGGGCTGGCCGGTCACTTGGGCCCAGGCATCGGCCATGAAGACCGCCGCTGCCTCGTGGCGGGTGTGCACAACCCGGATATCGACATCCAGGAGCGCATCATAGACGGGCATGATCTGGTTGCCCGACAACGAGAACACGGTTTCGACGCCGGCGTTTTGCAACGCCTTGGCCACATGATCAGCACCGCGCATATCGCCCCCCGGTTCCAGCCGCTTCGGTTGCGGGAGGCTAGGACCGCGCGGAGGGCGGATCAAGCCGCGAAGCGCGCTACTCGGCGCTCCAGACTTGGTCGCGCCCGGAATCCTTAGCTCGGGCCAAAAAGTCATCTGCGCGCGCCACCAACGTGCCGATCCCGTCATTGGGCCTCAGCGCCGCAACGCCGAAGGAGGCGGTCACCTTATCCATGCGCTTGCCGCTGGGCTTGGCCGTGAAAACGGTGCGGCCGAGGCTTCGCCGAATATGCTCGGCCATCACATGCGCGCCGCTCAGTGCCGTCCCCGGTAAGATCAGGGCGAAGCTGTCGCCGCCAAGCCGCGCTGGGACGTCGCGCCCGCGAATGTTCTGGCGCAGAATCTCCGCGAATTTCCGAAAGACGAGCTCCGTCGTCTCGTCCCCCCACTGCTCTAGTATGGTCCGGATCTCATCGATATCGCAGCGAGCGACACAGAGCTCCTCGCTGCGCTCTCGCGCCGTTGCGATTTCCTGCTCCAGGGCCTCCTCGAACTGCCGACGATTCGGCAAGCGTGTGACGTGATCGAGAAAGGCGCTTTCCCGCAGCTCCTGCAGGTCGCGCTTGACCGAGGCGACTTGGGCGCGCGCCTCTTGCAGGTCCTGCGCCATCCGCTGGGTCTCCTGCGCATAGGCGGTGCTCGCCTCCTGCAGCAGGCCAACCAGCCGACCGAAGTTTTCCGGTGGGATTTTGGGGTTCAAGCCAGCGCGAACTTCCCCGAGCACATTGCTGAAATAGTCCCCGCTCGACATTCCGGCACCGATCGTGTCCATGACCCGGGACATCTCAGCCTCCAACCGGTCGCCAAACCGGTTGATCCCGCCCTTCATCGCTTCGGGCGACAGATGCTCGTCATAGACCTGCTCGATAAACGGGCCGTCGAGCACCTCGCCGGCGCGGCGGGCCTGGTCGACCCGCTTGGTCAACCCGGGATTATGGCCTGAGTAGTAGGTGAACCAGACCTCGTAAATGCGCGGAACCGGGGGTGTTTTGTATCGGGTTGCCGAATTGAGGGCCATGAGGGCCAAACGCTTCGCCTCGGCAAAGATCGTGCGGTCGATTTCGATCTCTTCGGTCTGAGCCATAGGACCCCACGGCGATACGAGCAATTGGGCCCTGCATAGCCGCCGCGTCTTGCCAGGTGATGAATCAATCGGGACCTCGGCAGGAACAGCGATGCAGACTGTCGCATTGGAGGGGCGTTTCGTTGCATCATCGGCGGGATTGCATCTATTGATGGAACGACTGAAGGACCGAACGGCGATGTACGAAAAAGAACCTTTGGGCGGCGCATTCCTTGCGCACGCAGCGTGGCGCCGCCGTAGAGAGCTTTCCGGTGCAGCGGTGATCCAGATCAAGGCCCAGCCCGCCGCATCCGCCTTGAAGAACAAGGCGATCACTGAAAACACAATCTGAAAAAAGACGAGGAGACATCCATGGCGAAGGTCGCACTGGTAACGGGAGGCTCGCGCGGCATTGGCGCCGCAATCTCCAAGGCGTTGAAAGAGGCTGGCTACTCGGTTGCAGCCAATTACGCCGGCAATGACGAGGCGGCTGCGGCCTTCAAGGCGGAAACCGGGATCCCTGTCTACAAATGGTCGGTCGCCGAGTACGACGCCTGCAAGGCAGGGATCGAGCAGGTAGAAGCCGATCTCGGCCCCGTTGACGTCCTAGTCAACAATGCCGGCATCACCCGGGATGCGATGTTTCACCGGATGAGCCCGGAGCAATGGTCCGAGGTGATCTCGACCAATCTCACAGGCCTTTTCAACATGACGCACCCGATCTTTCCGGGCATGCGCTCTCGCGGGTTTGGGCGGATCGTGAACATCTCCTCGATCAACGGACAAAAGGGCCAGATGGGCCAGGTGAACTACTCCGCCGCGAAGGCCGGCGACATCGGTTTTACCCGTGCCCTGGCGCAGGAGGGTGCGTTCAAGAACGTGACAGTCAATGCGATCTGTCCGGGCTATATCGGGACCGAGATGGTGCGCGCCATCGACGAAGAGGTGCTGAAGTCGAAGATCCTGCCGCAGATCCCCGTGGGCCGGCTCGGCGAGCCGGAGGAGATCGCGCGCTGCGTGGTGTTCCTTTCCTCGGAGGATGCGGGCTTCATCACCGGCTCCACCATCTCGGCGAATGGCGGTCAGTTCTTCTCCTAAACCGTTTATCTGAGCCGGCCGGCGGGGCTCGCGAGGCGTCGCCGGACAGCCACCCCCTTCTTTGGCGAGGTACCCATTCCGATGGCAGACAGCTCCAACGACATCGATCCGGTCGAAACCCGGGAATGGCGAGAGTCGATCGAGGATGTTATCGACCGCGACGGCGCTGAACGGGCGCACTATCTGCTCGACAACGCCGTCGAAGTGGTGCGTCGGCATGGGACCAGCCTGCCTTTCAGCGCGACGACTGCGTATCTTAACACCATTCCCCATGACCAGCAGGCGCCCTATCCCGGCGATTTGGACATGGAATGGCGCATCCGGACGATCAATCGCTGGAATGCGATGGCGACGGTGGTTAAGCGCAACAAGGAAAGCTCGGAATACGGAGGCCATATCGCGTCGTTTGCGTCCTCGGCCGTTTTCTATGACATCGGGCTGAACCACTTCTGGCGCAGCCGCACCGAGGAGCATGGCGGCGACCTCGTTTTCTTCCAGGGCCATGCTGTGCCAGGGATTTACGCGCGGTCCTTCATGGAGGGTCGGATCACCGAGGCGCAGATGACGAAATTCCGGTCCGAGGTCTCGGGAGAGGGGCTGTCGAGCTACCCCCACCCGTGGCTGATGCCGGACTACTGGCAGTTCCCGACCGTCTCCATGGGGCTCGGGCCGCTCTGCGCGATCTACCAAGCGCGGTTCATGAAATACATGCATAACCGCGGTCTGATCGACATGGCGGACCGCAAGGTCTGGGCCTTTCTCGGCGACGGGGAGATGGACGAGCCGGAAAGCCTCGGCGCCATAAGCCTCGCAGCGCGGGAGGGGCTGGACAACCTGATCTTCGTGGTGAACTGCAATCTGCAGCGTCTCGACGGGCCGGTGCGGGGCAATGGCAAGATCATCCAGGAGCTTGAGGGCGAGTTCCGCGGTGCCGGCTGGAACGTTATCAAATGCATCTGGGGCACCAGTTGGGACCCGCTGCTGGCCAAAGATACCTCCGGGATGCTGCGCAAGCTGATGGAGGAGACGGTCGACGGCGACTACCAGGCTTTCAAGGCCAAGGGCGGCGCCTACACGCGGGAGAACTTCTTCGGCAAGTATCCGGAAACCCGCAAGCTGGTCGAAGACATGACCGATGAGGAGATCTGGGCTCTTCAGCGGGGCGGCCACGATCCCCATAAGGTCTATGCCGCTTTCCACGAAGCTGTGAATACCAACGCCCAACCCACAGTTCTGCTGATGAAAACCGTTAAGGGCTATGGAATGGGCGAGGCTGGCGAGGGCCAGAACATCACCCATCAGCAAAAGAAGATGGCCCACGACCAGCTCAGCGCCTTTCGCGACCGGTTCAAAATCCCCGTGTCGGACGAGGATCTGGACAAGGCGCCGTTTGTCCCGCTCGGCAACGAGCAAAAGAGCTATCTGCTAGAGCGGCGCCAGGCGCTTGGCGGGGCATTCCCCCAGCGCCACTGGAAGGACGTGCCGAAGCTGGAGGTCCCTGGCCTCGACGCCTTCGCAGCCCAACTCAAAGGCACCGGCGAGCGCGAAAACTCCACCACAATGGCCTTCGTGCGGATCCTAAACACGCTGTGCCGCGACAAGAAGGTCGGCAAGCATGTCGTCCCGATCGTGCCGGATGAGAGCCGCACCTTCGGGATGGAGGGGATGTTCCGCCAGCTCGGCATCTACAACCCGCTCGGCCAAGTCTATAAGCCGGAGGATGCCGACCAGCTCATGTTCTACAAAGAGAGCAAGAGCGGCCAGGTGTTACAGGAGGGGATCAACGAGGCCGGCGCCATGGCCGACTGGATTGCCGCAGCGACCAGCTATTCGGTCCACGGTGTGCCGATGATCCCGTTCTACATCTTCTATTCGATGTTTGGCTTCCAACGCATCGGCGATCTCGCCTGGGCCGCGGGGGATGCGCGGTCGCGCGGTTTCTTGCTGGGCGGTACCGCCGGGCGAACCACGCTAAACGGCGAGGGGCTGCAGCACCAGGACGGGCACAGCCATATCCTGGCGGGCACGGTGCCGAACTGCGTCTCTTACGATCCCACCTTCGGCTACGAGCTTGCCGTCATCGTCCAGGACGGCCTGCGCCGGATGTTCGCCGAGCAGGAGGACGTCTACTACTACCTCACCGTCGAGAACGAGAACTACGTGCATCCCGACATGCCGGAAGGGGCGGAGGAAGGGATCGTCAAGGGTCTGTACCGCTTCTCCCAGGGCTCGAAGCGGCCGGGTAAAAAGCATGTGAACCTGATGGGCTGCGGCTCAATCTTCCGCCAGGCGATGATGGCGGCGGACCGGCTTAAGGAGGACTTCGGCATCTCGGTCGATCTGTGGGCCGCGACCTCCTTCAATGAATTGGCGCGGGAGGGGAATGACTGCCTGCGCTGGAACAGGCTCAACCCGCTCTCGGACCCGAAGACGCCTTACGTCACCCAAGCGCTGGAGAAGGCGAAAGGGCCGATCATCGCCGCCTCTGACTATATGCGCAGCTATGCCGAACAGATCCGGCCCTTCGTCAGCGCACCGTACGAGGTGCTGGGGACCGACGGGTTCGGCCGCTCGGACAGCCGGGTCAATCTGCGTCGCCATTTCGAGGTCGATGCTGACCACATCGCCAGCGCCGCCATGGTAAGCCTCTATCGCGGAGGGGCGGTGACCAAGGCCGATCTCCAGAAAGCGCTCAAAACCTACAACATCGACGGCGCAAAACCCAATCCGCGCACGGCATAACCGGGACGGCCGAGGGAGTGAGACAATGTCTGTCATCGAAGTGAAAGTACCAGATATCGGGGATTTTACCGATGTCCCGGTGATCAGTGTGATGGTCGCAAAGGGCGATCACGTGGCCGAAGAAGACGCATTGGTTGAATTGGAAAGCGACAAGGCGACCATGGAGGTGCCGAGCCCGTCGGTCGGCGATGTGCTGGAGGTTTTGGTCAAGGAGGGAGACACGGTTTCGGAGGGGACGCCGATCCTGAAGCTGGAAGTGGTGGATGCGAAGGCCCCGGCCGAACCGCCCAACCCGAAGGGCGAGCAGGAGCATGAACCCCACCCTCCGAAGCCCGCGGCGCCCGCTCCGGCGCCCGCGCCTGCGCCGGCGGCCACCCCGGCACCGGCGGCTGCGGCGCCCGCCGGGCAGGCTCATGCGTCGCCGTCGGTTCGTGCCTTTGCGCGAGAGCTGGGGGTCGATCTTGCGAAGATCAAAGGCTCGGGCCGGAAGGGGCGGATCCTGCGCGAGGATGTGACCGCATATTTCAAGGGCGCGACCGAAGCTGCGGCTCCCAAACCCGTTCCGACCGCAGAAAAGGGCTCCGGCATCCCGCCAATCCCCGCCGTCGACTTCACAAAATTCGGCAAGGTCGAAGATGTCGAGATGAGCCGGATCAAGAAGATATCCGGCCCCGCACTGCACCGGGCTTGGCTGAACATCCCGCATGTGACGCACAACGAAGAGGCGGATATCACCGAGCTCGACAGATACCGCAAAGAGCTCGACACCCAGGCGAAAGAGCAGGGATACCGGGTGACCCTGCTCAGCTTCATCATCAAGGCCTGCGTGAGCGCGCTGAAGACCCATTGGGAGGTCAACAGCTCGATCCACCCGGACGGCGATAAGCTGATCCGCAAGCACTATTACCATATCGGCTTTGCCGCCGACACGCCGCAGGGCCTGGTGGTTCCGGTGATAAAGGAGGCCGACCGCAAGGGGATTGTCGAGATCTCGAAGGAACTGGGCGCGCTGTCGAAGAAGGCCCGTGACGGTCAGCTCAAGGGGCCCGACATGCAGGGTGCGAGTTTCACCATCTCGTCCCTCGGCGGGATTGGCGGCACCTCCTTCACACCGATCGTCAATGCGCCGGAGGTGGCGATCCTGGGCCTGACACGGTCGAAGATGGCGCCGGTCTGGGATGGCGAGGCTTTCGTGCCCCGCAACATGCTGCCGATGTCGCTGAGCTATGACCACCGGGCGATCGACGGCGCGCTCGCCGCACGGTTCTGCGCGACCCTGAAACACCTGCTGGGCGATGTCCGCCGGCTGATGCTGTAGAAGGGGGCGGCGATGGCAGAGATAGAGATCAAGGTCCCCGATATCGGGGATTTCACGGACGTACCGGTGATTTCGGTTCTGGTGGCCGAGGGGGACACTGTTGCGGCCGAGGATCCGTTGATCGAGCTGGAGAGCGACAAGGCGACGATGGAGGTGCCGTCGCCTGCCGCCGGCAAGATCGTCGCGCTGAAGGTCAAGGAGGGCGACTCGGTCTCGGAAGGTGCGGTCATCCTGACGTTGGAGGCCGAGGGGGCGGAGACCGAGGCGGCCCCGGCGATCTCCGGTGCTGGGGCGCCGGCGACGGCCGATAAGGCGGGCTATGGCTCGGCCGCCGGGGTGCATGAGGTTATCGAGGTGAAGGTCCCGGATATCGGCGACTTTTCCGACATTCCGGTGATTACCGTAATGGTCAAACCGGGCGATGAGATCGCCGCCGAGGACCCGCTGATCGAGCTGGAGAGCGACAAGGCGACGATGGAGGTCCCGGCCCCCACCTCCGGCAAGGTGGTGGAGGTCAAGCTCTCTGTTGGCGACAAAGTCTCGGAAGGGGCTGCGATCCTGACCTTGGAGACTGGGCAGGCGGCGGCGGAGGTTCCGGCGGCGCCCGCGGCCCCAGCGCCTGCCTCGCGCCCCACTGCGCCCGTGCAGGGCGATGTCCATGCCCAATTCCTGGTGCTTGGGGCTGGGCCGGGCGGCTATACTGCCGCCTTCCGTGCCGCTGATCTGGGCATGGAGGTGGTGCTGGTCGACCGCAACCCGACCCTCGGCGGCGTGTGCCTCAATGTCGGCTGCATCCCTTCGAAGGCGCTGCTCCACGCCGCCAAGATCATCACTGAGGCGGAGGAGATGGGCGGCCACGGCATCAGCCTCGGTAAGCCAAAGATCGATATCGACCAGTTGCGCAGCTGGAAGGACGGTGTGGTCGGCAAGCTGACTGGCGGGCTGAAGGGACTGGCGCGTGGGCGGAAGGTAAAGGTCCTGGAGGGGAACGGCACCTTCGCCGGGCCTAATCTGATGCGCGTCCAGACTGCCGAAGGGGAGAAGATGGTCTCCTTCGACCAGGCTTGCATTGCCGCGGGGTCCGAGCCTGTGCAGCTCCCCTTCATCCCCAATGATGACCCGCGCGTGATCGACAGCACCGGCGCGCTGGAGCTGGTGGATATCCCGAAACGGATGCTGGTGCTGGGCGGCGGTATCATCGGGCTGGAGATGGCCTGCGTCTACGATGCGCTCGGCGCCAAGATCACCGTAGTAGAGCTGATGGATCAGATCATCCCCGGCGCCGACAAGGACATCGTCAAGCCACTGATGAAGCGTATCCAAGGTCGGTATGAGAACATCTTCCTCAAGACCAAGGTCTCTGCGGTCGAAGCGATGAAGACGGGTCTGAAGGTGACGTTCGAGGGGCCCGATGGCACGACCACGGATGTCTTCGACAAGCTTCTGGTCGCGGTCGGGCGGCGCCCCAATGGCCGGATGGTCGGGATCGAACACTCCGGCGTGTCGCTGGATGAGCGCGGGTTCGTCCCCGTCGACAATCAACAGCGCACCAACCAGCCGCATATCTTCGCCATCGGCGACATCGTCGGTCAGCCTATGCTGGCCCATAAGGCAGTGCATGAGGGCAAGGTCGCGGCGGAGGTCGCCGCGGGCCACAAGCGCGCCTTCGACGCCCGGGTGATCCCCTCGGTCGCCTACACGGATCCCGAGGTCGCCTGGGTCGGCCACACAGAGGCCGAGGCGAAGGCGGCCGGCATCAAGGTTGGCAAAGGCGTGTTCCCCTGGGCGGCCTCCGGACGCTCCCTGGCGCTCGGGCGTGACGAAGGCGTTACCAAGGTTATCTTCGACCAAAGCGATGACCGGGTAATCGGCGCGGGCATCGTCGGACCGAACGCCGGGGATCTGATCGCAGAGGTTGCGCTCGCTATCGAAATGGGTGCAGACGCGACAGATCTCGGCCATACGATACACCCGCATCCGACTTTGTCGGAGACGGTCAATTTTGCTGCCGAGATGTTCGAGGGGACCATCACCGACCTGATGCCTCCGAAGAAAAAGTCGTAAGGGGAGTCTTCATGGCGATGAAGATCGGTGCACCGCGCGAGGTGTACGAGGGGGAGAGGCGTGTCGCGCTGACGCCGGCGAGTGCCAAACAGCTGCAAAAGCTTGGATATGAATGCGTGGTAGAGGCCGGTGCAGGCGCTGCGGCCGAGTTCTCCGATGACGATTACCGCGAGGCCGGCGTGGAGGTTCTGCCCGACGCGGCAGTACTCTGGTCCACCGCGGATGTAGTCGCCAAGGTCCGCGGGCCTGAGGAGGCCGAGATTGGCATGGTCCGCGAGGGGCAGGTCCTGATCTCCTTCATCTGGCCCGCCCAGGAAGAGGAACTGCTCAAGTCGTTGAATGAGCGGAAGGCCACGGTCCTCGCCATGGACATGGTGCCCCGGATCAGCCGCGCGCAGAAGATGGACGCGTTGTCCTCGATGGCGAATATTGCGGGTTATCGTGCGGTGATTGAGGCGGGGAACAATTTCGGCCGTTTCTTCACCGGTCAGGTGACTGCTGCGGGCAAGGTCCCACCGGCCAAGGTTCTGGTGGTGGGTGCGGGGGTTGCGGGCCTCGCCGCCATCGGCACCTCGACCGCGCTTGGGGCGATCACGCTGGCTTTCGATGTGCGTCCGGAGGTCGCCGAGCAGATCGAGTCCATGGGTGCGGAGTTCGTGTTTCTGGAGTTCGAGGAGGACCAGGCCGATGGATCCGAATCCGGCGGCTATGCCAAACCTTCCTCGCCGGAGTTCCGCGAGAAGCAGCTCGAGAAGTTTCTCGAACTCGCGCCAGAGATCGACATCGTCATCACCACGGCCCTTATTCCCGGCCGCCCAGCGCCCAAGCTGTGGACCGAGGATATGGTCAAGGCGATGAAGAGCGGCTCGGTCGTGGTGGATCTGGCGGCGGAACGGGGCGGGAACTGCGACCTGACCGTGCCGGACCAAAAGATCGTCAGCGACAACGGCGTCACCATCGTTGGCTACACGGATTTCCCGAGCCGTATGGCGACCCAGTCATCGACCCTCTATTCGACCAATATCCGTCACATGATGGACGATCTGACGCCGGAGAAGGACGGCACCCCAGCCGTCAACATGGAGGACGACGTCATCCGCGGTGCGACCGTCTGCAAGGATGGCGAGATCACCTTCCCGCCGCCGCCGCCGAAGGTTGCAGCGATCGCAAAGCCGAAGCCGAAAGCGCCGGAGGAAACGCCGGAACAGAAGGCGGCGCGGGAGGCGGCGGAGTTAAAGAAGGCGAACAATCTGACCACCGCCGTCCTGTTCGGCGGCGGGCTGCTGCTGCTGCTGGTTGGCACGGCGGCCCCGGCTAGTTTCATGCAGCATTTCATCGTGTTCGTGCTGGCCTGCTTCGTTGGCTATCACGTCATCTGGAACGTGGCCCATTCGTTGCACACGCCGCTCATGGCGATTACCAACGCGATCTCTTCGATCATTATCCTCGGTGCGCTTTTGCAGATCGGATCGAACTCGGTCACGGTCACGGTCTTGGCGGCGCTGTCGATCCTGATGGCATCGGTGAACATCTTCGGCGGCTTCCTCGTGACGCGCCGGATGCTCGCCATGTTCCAGAAGAGCTGAGCGGGGAGAGGGACAGATGAGCATCGGATTGGTAACGGCCGCCTATGTGGTGGCGGCCATTCTCTTCATCCTCGCGCTCGGCGGGCTGTCAAACCAGGAAAAGGCCAAGCGCGCGATCTGGTACGGCATCATCGGCATGGCGCTGGCAGTCGTCGCGACCATTTTCGCGCCGGGGGTCGAGGGCTATGGCCTCCTGGTGGTGATGATCGTGATCGGCGGCGCGGTCGGCGCCTATGTCGCCGGCAAGGTCCAAATGACCCAGATGCCGGAGCTGGTGGCCGGGTTTCACAGTCTGGTGGGACTCGCAGCGGTCTTCATCGGCTTCAACGCCGACATCGAGATGAACCGCGCCATCGAGGCGGTTTCGGGCGGCACGGCCGGCGAGTTGACGGGGTTTGCGGCAACCATCGCCAAGAAGTCGTCGGTCGAGCTGAGCATCCTGAAAGTCGAGCTGTTCCTCGGCATTCTGATCGGGGCGATCACATTCACCGGCTCTATCGTCGCCTATGGGAAGCTGGCCGGAAAGATCTCGTCGAATGCGCTGACCCTGCCGTTCCGCCACCAGATCAATCTCGCGGCGTTCATCGCCTGTTTCGTACTCGGCTGGCTTTATCTGGGCGGTGCGGGCGTATGGACGATGATCCTGGTGGCGATCATCGCCGGCGCCATCGGTTGGCACCTGATCATGGCGATCGGCGGTGCGGATATGCCGGTGGTCGTGTCGATGCTGAACAGCTATTCCGGTTGGGCGGCGGCGGCGATTGGCTTCACGCTGGGCAATGACCTGTTGATCGTGACGGGTGCCCTGGTCGGCGCATCGGGAGCGATCCTGAGCTACATCATGTGCCGTGGGATGAACCGCAGTTTCATCTCGGTGATCCTCGGTGGGTGGGGCGGCGAGCAGCAATCCTCCCAAACCATCGAGGGCGAGATGATCGCCATCGAGGCCGACGGGGTGGCGAGCGCGCTCGACGATGCGGACAGCGTGGTTATCGTGCCAGGCTATGGGCTCGCGGTGGCGCAGGCCCAGGGCTCTGTCAGCGAGCTGACACGGCGGCTGCGCTCCCAAGGGAAAGAGGTGCGCTTTGCCATCCATCCGGTGGCGGGTCGTTTGCCAGGCCACATGAACGTGCTGCTGGCTGAGGCCAAAGTGCCCTATGACATCGTGCTGGAGATGGAGGAGATCAACGAGGACTTCCCCCAGACCGATGTCGCAATCATCATCGGCGCGAATGACATCGTCAATCCCGCAGCCCAGGACGATCCGGGCAGCCCGATTGCCGGTATGCCAGTGCTTGAGGTGTGGAAGTCGAAGCGGGTATTCGTATCGAAACGTGGCCGCGGCACAGGGTATTCGGGTATCGAGAACCCGCTATTCTTCAAGGAGAACACCCGAATGTTCTATGGCGATGCGAAAGCGTCTCTCGACGGTCTCCTGAAGCTGGTGGAATAGCGGGGTTCCGCCCGGGCTGGCGCCCGGCCGTCCCGGGCGCCGCGTCTGCCTCCGCTCTCCTGGCGCCGTTGGGCCCGCGGCGGTCTGCATCGGCGGCGCGCGTGGCGATGCCGCTTGGTGGCTGAGGCCGTGCCACAGGCGCCTACCGTCACAACTCCGCCGCGAGCGCCTATACCCCCACAGGCCGGATGTTGGACGCGGCGGCCCGATCGCCCCTGCCAAGGGGTGAAACCGTGTCTTCCGTCAGCGGAGCGAGGCGGTGAAGCGCTGGATCCGCCGGCACGCTTCCTGCAGCGCCGTGTCGGAGGTCGCATAGGACGCCCGGAAGTTCGGACTGGTTCCGAACGCCGCTCCGTGGACCACTGCCACGCCCTCCGCCTCCAAAAGCTCGGTGACGAAATCCTCGTCGGTCTCGATCATCCTGCCCGAAGGCGCCTTCATGCCCATACAACCCTGCACGGATGGGTAGACGTAGAACGCCCCCTCCGGGGACGGGCACTGGACCCCGCGGGCCTGGTTCAGCATCGAGACCACCAAGTCCCGCCGCCGCTGGAATGCCACCCGCGCCTCGGCGATGTAGTCCTGCGGGCCTTCCAGCGCCTCGACCGCCGCCCACTGGCTGATCGAGCAGGGGTTGGAGGTCGACTGGCTCTGCACTTTGCGCATCGCGGTGATTAGCTGTTCCGGACCCGCGGCATAGCCAATCCGCCAGCCGGTCATGGAGTAGGCCTTCGACACGCCATTCACCGTGAGCGTCCGATCTGCCAGGCCTGGCTCGACCTCCGCCGGCGTGCAAAACTCGAACGGCTCATAGGCAATATGCTCATACATATCGTCGGTCATCACCCAGACATGCGGGTGTCGCATCAGGACATCTGTCAGCGCCTTCAGTGCCTCCCGCCCATAGCCTGCGCCGGAAGGGTTGGAGGGCGAGTTGAAGATCAGCCACTTCGTGCGGGGCGTGATCGCAGCCTCCAACGCCTCAGGCGTCATGCGGAACCCGGTGTCAATCGTGGTCTCGACCACGACCGGCTCGCCGCCGCCGAGCAGCACCATATCTGGATAGCTGACCCAATAGGGCGCCGGGATCAGAACCTCGTCACCGGGGTTCAGCGTGGCGATCAGGGCGTTGTAGAGCACCTGCTTCCCGCCGGTTCCAACGCTGATCTGCGAGGGTGCATAGTCGAGCCCGTTTTCCCGCTTGAACTTCGCGGCGATGGCTGCCTTCAGCTCTGGGATACCGTCCGGCGCGGTGTATTTCGTCTTGCCCTCGTCCATGGCCCGGATTGCGGCCTGCTTGATATTGTCCGGCGTATCAAAATCCGGCTCTCCGGCACCCAGCCCGATCACGTCCTTGCCCGCCGCCTTGAGCTCGCGTGCCTTGTTGCTAACAGCGATGGTTGGCGAGGGCTTCACCCGTGCGAGGCTTTCGGCGAGGAACGACATGTCTTGCTCCTATCTCTGTCGGTGGATCTTCTCCTATCGGGGCGGGACGATGCCGGCAAGGCCACGAAGGGGCCAAGCCAGTGCTCGTCACAACAGGGTTGTCGGTTGCACTGCGACTGGGTACGAGTATGGTCCCAGCGACAGCCGCGGGCTCGCTCGTCCATCGCAGGCGATGCTTGTCGGGAACCCCCATCGACGGGACGTCGCCAGGCGCCTTGCCAGTGTCGGAAAGAGCCGCGCCGCCGATGCTTTCCCGTTGCATTCGGAGCGGGTCGACCGACACAGCGCAGATGAGCGGGTGTTGAGCCGCGGGCAATTGCATTGCCCTGGCATTCTACAAAGACGGTACAGCCGAGGGATTCAGGCCGATGGGGATGGACCAAGTCTTGATGGATGATTTCAGCGAGGAAGCCGCCACATTCGGCGACAGGCTGGCCGCAGCACGCGAGGCGCAGAGCCTAAGCCAAAGCCAACTGGCGCGGCGCATGGGGCTGCGGCTACAGACGGTTCAGAATTGGGAATCTGACCGTTCCGAGCCGCGGGCAAACAAGCTGCAAATGCTGGCGGGGTTCCTAAACGTCTCTATGGTTTGGCTCTTGACTGGCGAGGGTGAGGGCAGTCCCACGCCGTCGACGGCGCTGAAGGTTGCGGCTCCGCCGCTCGCCGAGGCGCTGGAAGAGCTGCGCAGCCTGCGCCTCGGTCAGGCGAAGATGACCGAGCGGATGGCGCTGTTGGAAAAGAAGCTCCGTCAGATCGCCGCGGGAAGCTGATAGCCGATCGATACGTCCGGACCATTGCATGCGCGTCGGCGTCGATCTAGGCGGCACCAAATGCGAAGCGGTTGTTCTCGGCCCGGATGGGCACGTTCGATCGCGTCGGCGGGTCCCCACCCCGCGGGGCGATTATGGGCAGATCCTGGCGGCGGTCGCCGCGCTGGTTTCGGATATCTCCCGCGAGGTTGTGCTGCCTGACGGTGCACCAATCGGCGTGGGCATCCCCGGCTCGGTGTCGCCGACGACCGGTCTTGTCCGCAATGCCAATACCACCGAACTCAATGGTCGGCCGCTCGACCGTGATCTTGCCGAGCGCCTAGGCCGCCCTGTTGCAGTCGACAATGACGCCAATTGCTTCGCCGTGGCGGAAGCCCGGCAGGGCGCCGGACGCGGGCATGCGATGGTCTTTGGCGTAATCCTCGGCACCGGCGTTGGGGCTGGGATCGCCATTGAGGGGCAAGCACGGGTCGGACGCAACGCTATCGCTGGCGAATGGGGGCACATGCCGTTGCCGAAACCAGAGGACTGGGAACGCCCCGGTCCGCGCTGCTATTGTGGACGTTTCGGCTGTATCGAGACATGGATCTCCGGCCCGGGCCTCGCTCAGGACCACGCCTCTGCGACGGGCGAGAGGCTCACCGCCGCGGAGATCGCTGCCTGCAGCTCCCATCTCGCGCCGGCGGCCGATAGCATGGCACGGCATCTTTCTCGCCTCGCCCGTGGGTTGGCGCAGGTTGTGAATGTGCTGGACCCAGACATCATCGTCCTCGGCGGCGGGCTGTCCAATATCCCCGGTTTGGCCGAGCGATTGGAAAGCGCATTGGTGCCGCATGTCTTCTCGGACGCCTGCCAGACCCCGGTGCGCCGCCATGTCCTCGGCGACAGCGCGGGCGTTATCGGCGCGGCTTGGCTCGCGCCATGAGGGCAGCGTTGCACAGATCGCCGGGTGTGTTAGGTCTCAGCGATCCCTTGCCGAGAGGACGCCTTACAGTGAGCAAAGCCACGCCGGAGACGCGGGAAACCCGCCTGAAGCGCCTCGCGATTCGAAGCTGGCGCCGTGGCACCAGGGAAATGGACCTTATCCTGGGCGGCTATGCCGATGCCTGTCTGAGCGAATTGGGCGAGGATCGTCTGGCCGCCTATGAGGAGCTGCTGGAGGAGAATGACCAGGATCTCTATGCTTGGGTCGCTGGAACGGTCGAAGCGAGCCTGGCGCATCGCGACATGGTCGAGCGCATCGCCAACTTCCATCGGATCCGCTGACGCTCGGGGGCTGGGGGAACGCGCCGCATGACAGCAATCGCCTTCATCGGCCTCGGCAATATGGGTCTGCCGATGGCGCGCAATCTGCTTGCGGCCGGGCACGGGGTCACGGGCTTCGATCTCGATCCTGCGGCGGCTGCTGTCCTGGCGGAGGCTGGCGGTAGGCTCGCTGACACCGACCGCGCGGCTGTGTTGAGCGCAGAGGTTGTCGTTACCGCGCTGCCGGCCGCGCGGCATGTGAGGGCCGTCTATCTCGGCGATCAGGGCATTCTGCAGGCTGCGGGTTCTGGCACGGTGTTCATCGACACCTCAACCATTGACGTTGCCACGGCGCGGGAGGTCGCTGAGGCGGCCGCGGCGGCTGGGCATTTAATGGTAGACAGCCCGATGTCCGGCGGCGTGGGTGGCGCGACGGCGGGCACGCTGACTTTTATGGTGGGTGGCAGCGATGCGGCCTTTTCCGCGGCGGAGCCTATTCTGGCGGCGATGGGCAAGAACATCTTCCACGCTGGCGCATCGGGCGCCGGGTCGGCTGCGAAGATATGCAATAATATGATGCTTGCGATCCAAATGATCTCTGTCGCTGAAGGTTTCAATCTGGCCGAGCGTTTGGGGCTTGAGCCGGAGAGGCTCTTCAGCATCTCCTCCACCGCGACGGCGCGTTGCTGGTCGCTCAACGACTATTGTCCGGTTCCTGGGCCGGTCCCGGCATCGCCCGCCAATCGCGACTACCAACCCGGCTTTGCTGCCGCGCTGATGCTCAAAGATCTTCGCATAGCGATGGAGGCTGCGCAGGCCGCGGGCGCCCATGTGCCCCTCGGTGCCCATGCCACGCAGCTTTATGGGCTCATGGACCTCGCTGGCCAGGCGGACAACGACTTTTCGGGCATCATCCGGCTCTTGCGCGGAGAGCTGTGAGCTTGCAGAAATTTCGGCACAAACTTGGTTAGGTTGAGATCGATGTTTACGGTTTGTTTCTAATTGAGCGCCAAGACTTCATCAAGGATCAACCTTGTTAGGAGTTTCGAGCATGAGAAACAGCGCCGCACTCGCTCCCGCTTACCACGACGAATCAGGCACGGATGTTCTGTCCGGGTATTTGGAAATGATGGCGCTGGTCGAACGCCTCCACCGGCTGTTGTTGGACGTGGTGAAGGATGAGTTCGAACGCGTCGGTCGGTTTGAAATCAGCCCAGTTCAAGCTCTGCTCGTGTTCAACATCGGCTCAAAAGTGATGACTGCTGGTGAACTTAAGAGCCGCGGCTATTATCAAGGATCCAATGTTTCGTACAACCTGAAGAAGTTGGTCGAGAACGGATTTATCGACTATCAGCGCTGCGATATCGACCGACGCTCGGTGCGGGTCCGTTTGACCGCCAAGGGGATGGAGGTGCATGAAATCGTCGCCGACCTGTTCTTGCGCCATGCTGACGAACTCTGCAGCAGCGACCGTCTGCGCATTGATGGTATCATCGGGATGAACCGTGATCTGCGATCTGTCGAGCGCTACTGGACCGAGGAGATCCGCTACATCTACTAGCGGCGACGGCTTTGGCGCGGCGGCTTGGTGCCGATCAGGCCGCCCGGCGCTGCCGCCAGGCGCGGAACCGGGGAATGAAGCCTGGAACTGCGCGTCGATATGCGGCGTAACCTGGCCGCGTGGCGGACAGCCGCTCGTCCAGCATCGGAACACCCGACAAGCGCGTCAGAAGCACGGTGATCAAGAGCGGTGACCAAAGTGCTGCGATCCATAAGCCGCCCTCGGCAACGATCAAACCGACGCCAATCCAAAAAACCACTTCTCCCAAATAGTTTGGGTGGCGCAAATGGGCTCGCAACCCGCCTGTGAAGAGCGCTCCGGGCTCGGCGGTGCGTTTGAACTTGTCGAGCTGGCGGTCCGCTAAGGCCTCGAGGCCGAGACCGGCCGCGGCAATCGCGGCGCCGATGGCAGCAACGACGCCAATGTTGTTTTGCCCGGCGAGCACGCCCGCCATCGGGCCGAGCGCGATCAGCCATTGCAGGATGCCTTGCAGCAGAAAAACCACGAAGAGGCTTTTCCACCAAAAGCCGGGGTGCCATGCGTCGCGCAGAACGGTATAGCGCGGGTCCTCGGATCCAGCCCTGGCGCGACGGGCGGTCAGGACCCAGCCGAGCCGCAATGACCAAAGACAGACAAGAGCAACCAGCATCCATTCGCGTGGTCCAAGCGCATTGCCTGACCACCAAGCGGCGAGAACGATTTGGGCACCGAAGCCCGGTCCCCACCAAATGTCGACGACACTCGCGTCGCGCAACCTAAGGCTGATTGGCCACAAGGCGACGAAAACGCCAAGCGTAACCAGAAGGGGTATCAAATACACCGCAAGCCCCGACATAACTCCTCGCTTCGATCGCTAGATCTTGATCTGCCGCACTGCGCCGTCTATCCGCCTGGGAGGGGAGATAGAACAGTGGACGACGGTCGCAACGCATTGCGGCAAACTGCTTCGACCCACGGCTCTCTGCGGCGAAAGTGCGGCTATTCAACATACTTAGGCCGCAGTCTCTATGTGTGTTACGAGAAGAGGGCCGATGCTCACCGACTGTCAACGACTCCTGTCTAAACGAATTGAAATGTCATGGGGCCTTTGCGATAGTTGCGGCGAGGCAGAGGCGTCCCGGCAGATGGCGTGAAGCGAACGAGACCAGAGCAGGAGCAGCCCGAATGGAGCTTCGGGGCTTTGACGATTACGAAGTTACGCTCGGCGACGAGATGCGCGGAGAGCGCGCCAGCCTCGGCAAGTCTTTACGGGACTGCGAGCGGGAGCTTCGGATTCGAGCCGAGCTGATTGTCGGGATTGAAAACTGCGATCTTGACGCTTTCCCTAATCAGAGTGTCGTCGCGGGCTATGTTCGGTCCTATGCCAGGTTTCTGGGCATGGACCCCGAGGCGACCTACGACCGTTTCTGCGAGGCTACCGGATATCAGTCGCCAATGGCCGCTTTCCGCGCCGAGGTTGACCGCGCGGGCGCCCGCGGTTTAACCGGCCCGCTGGCCGCCGGCACGGGCGGGCCGCTCGGCTCGTCACGCTTCGCAGGTCCGCCGCCGACGCGACGAATTGCAGCGCCGGTTTCGCTCGGCGGGGTCTTCTCGGGGTTGGCTCTGATCGGCCTTGTGTCAGGCCTGTCTTATGGCGGCTATGCACTCTTGCAAGATATTCAACGCCTCGGTTTTGCGCCGCTGCCCGATGCCCCAGTCGTCGTCGCTGAGGCGCCGCTGATCGAAACTCCGCGGATTGGCGCTGGGTCCGATCGCCGGCCGCAGGCTTCGGCCTATTATGGCGACGGCGCGCTTGCGTCGTTGATCTCGCCATCGGACCTGCCGACGCCGGCTGTAGCATCGCGCGACGGCCCGATTTCTGCGATCAATCCGGCGACCTCGGGGGTCTTCTTGCGCCAGGCGCGGGCCCAGCTCGCAGATAATGGCGATCTGCTCAGCGCCGGCGCGCCGGATCTCCCCAGTCGGCTCTCGATCCTTGCCGAGTATCGCCGGGCGCGCCCGGCGCCCAAGCCCGATCAAGAGTCCGAAGGGGCGGTGCAGACCGCGCCGGATTTTGCCGTGCATGCCACCGAAGATGCCTGGATCCGAATCCGGGGACAGAAGGGCGCTATCTTGTTTGAAGGGACGCTTGCAGCCGGCGAAAGTTTCGAGATTGCCAACCGTGCACAGGTGACCTCTCTGCGTGCCGGGAACGCTGGGCATGTCTTCGTCGTGATTGGTGGGGTGCCGTTCGGCCCGGTCGGTGTGCCCGGACGGGTCGTCAAGGACTTTCCACTGGGTGCCAAGGATGTGGTCGCCGCATTGCCAGAGGCGTCGGAGAACATCGTAGTAAATACCACGACACGGCCCGCGAGCGAGCGGGTCGAGGCAGCCTTGTCCCGCTGACGCCGGGCTCTTTCTCTCGACAGCCGGGGTGGTTCCGCTTAAATCTCGCTCCACGCCCGTGGGGTCCTGAGAGGAGAGCAGGATGAGCACCAACCATATCCGTCCATGGCGCAGTATTTACCGGCGCGAATGCCGGAAAATCCGCGTCGGCCGGGTTGAGGTTGGGGGCGATGCGCCAATCTCCGTCCAAACCATGACAAATACCCTTACGAGCGATGTCGAAGCGACCGTTGCGCAGGTCAATGAGTGCGCCGAGGCGGGGGCCGATATCGTGCGCATTTCTGTCCCCGACAAGGACAGCTCCGAGGCGCTCAAACAAATCGTGCCGAGGGTCGAGGTGCCGATCGTCGCCGATATCCATTTCCACTACAAACGCGGGATCGAGGCGGCAGAGGCGGGGGCCGCCTGTCTGCGGATCAATCCCGGCAATATCGGCGATGAGAAGCGGGTCCGCGAGGTCATCAAGGCGGCGCGAGACCATGGCTGTGCCATGCGCATCGGGGTGAATGCTGGCAGTCTTGAGAGACATCTGCTCGAGAAATATGGCGAACCCTGCCCGGACGCGATGCTGGAGAGCGGGCTGGGCCATATCCGGATCCTGCAGGACAACGACTTCCACGAGTTCAAGATTTCCGTGAAGGCATCCGACGTGTTCCTTGCGGCGGCCGCCTATCAGCAGCTCGCCGATGCGACCGATGCGCCGATCCATCTTGGCATCACGGAGGCGGGGGGTCTGACCTCGGGCACCGTCAAGTCCGCGATTGGACTCGGGAATCTTCTTTGGATGGGGATCGGCGACACGATCCGTGTCAGCCTGTCCGCGAACCCGGTCGAGGAAGTGAAGGTCGGCTATGAGGTTCTTAAGTCTCTCGGCCTGCGCCACCGGGGGGTGAACATCATCTCTTGCCCCTCCTGCGCGCGGCAGGGCTTCGATGTCATCAAGACCGTGGGGCTTCTCGAGGAGCGGCTTGCGCATATCAAGACGCCCATGTCGCTGTCGATCATCGGCTGTGTGGTCAATGGGCCGGGCGAGGCACTGATGACCGATGTCGGCTTTACTGGCGGTGGGGCAGGCTCGGGCATGGTATATTTGGCCGGGAAGCAGGACCACAAGATGGACAATGCCAGCATGGTAGATCACATCGTCGAGTTGGTCGAGAAGCGGGCCGCTGAGATTGCCGCGCAACAGGCGGCGGAGAAGACGGCTGCTGAGTGACATTCGGCCCCTTTTGACGGGGGCGCCGCGTCTGCCTCTCGGCTTGTGGCGACGACATCGTGCGCGGCGCACGTCACCAATTTCGCATTTGGCACTGCCGCGGGGCGCTCTGCTGACGCGCCACGCGCACGGATGTCGAAGACCGCCGCGAGCACGGTCGGTGCAACTTGCCTCTGCGGCGGACGCGGCGCCCGGGACGACCGCGTCAGCGCGCCTGCGCTATACCTCTAGCACCAGCTTTCCCTTGGCCCTGCCGCTCTCCAAGAGGGCATGAGCCTCTCGCAACGTCTCAAGCGACAGCGTCCCAAGATGCTGGCCGACAGTGGTCTTCACCCGCCCCGAATCGACCAAATCCGCGAGCCTCGCCAGCAGGCCGCCTTGCTTCGCCAAATCCGGGGTCGCGAACATCGACCGAGTAAACATAAACTCCCAATGAAGCGAGATCGATTTCCGTTTCAGGGCCATGATATCGAAGCTTTCCGGGTCGTCGATTAAACCGAACCGACCCTGCGGCCGAAGGCTCTCGACGATCTGTGCCAGGTGCTGGTCGCTGGCATTGGCGGAGAACACCGCATCGACGCCCCCACGCACGATCGCGCGCACCGCCTCTGCGAAGGGCGCCGCGTGGCTGACCACATGCTGCGCGCCGAGGCTCCGTACCCAGTCCTGCGTCTCCGGGCGGGAAGCTGTGGCAATTACCTCTCGTTCTGTGAGAGCGCGCGCCAATTGGATCGCAATCGACCCGACGCCGCCTGCCGCGCCGACCATCAAAAGCGTTTCACCGCCGCCACCGCCCTCCGCAAAGCCGAGCCGATCGAACAGCATCTCCCACGCCGTGATCGCGGTTAGAGGCAGCGCTGCGGCTTCGGCAAACCCCAGGCTCTCCGGCTTTTTCGCAGCGATCCGTGCATCCACGGTCTGATACGCAGCGTTCGAGCCCTGGCGGGTGAGATCCCCCGCATAATAGACTGCGTCGCCGGGGCGAAAACCGGTCACAGCAGCACCGACTGCCTCGACAACCCCGGCCGCGTCCCAGCCCAAAATCCGCGGAGCCTCTGCTTCCGGCAGCGGCCGCGTGCGCATTTTCGCATCGACCGGGTTCACGGAGACCGCCTTTACGGAAACCAAGAGATCTTGGGGCCCTGGCTCGGGGACCGGCAGGTCGAAGCTCTGGAGCGCGTCGGGCTCTTCGAGAGCCGTAGGGCGGGTATGTCCAAAGGCGCGCATCTCGCTCTCTCCTTGATCGTGGGCACAAGGTTCGAGATGGTGATGCCGGCCTCTGCGGGGAGAGGTGAACACAGCTTCACTTGGTGACTTTCGGGAGCGTTGGAATGCATGAGCGGTATGACTGTGGACCCGGATGCCCCGTGGCTGCATGCCTGGACTTGGTCGGCGGAAAATGGCGCGGTTCGATCCTCTTCCTGCTGCTGCAGGGGGCTACCAGATTCAACGCAATGCGCCGTCTTCTCGGCGACCCGCCGGCGCGTTCTTTGTCCGACCAACTCAAGGCGTTGGAGTCGCATGGGCTGATTACCCGCAATGTTGGCTCGGGTAACCCGCCCGAGGTCAGCTATGACCTGACTGCGCGAGGCGAGACCTTGCGACCGGTGCTGACGGCACTTGCGGATTGGGGGCTTGGGCGGATGCTCGAAGAGGGCGCTGCGCTGCCGCATGACCGGCTGACGCGGCAGCGTGCTGCTGAGCTCGCCGGACCCAGGGAACCCGGGTCGTGAGCGCATGGCGGATCTGGAAGACCGCCTATTATCCGGCGCCGGGCTGCGAAGATGGTTCCGTCTGGCGGTCGTCCTCGGTCTGTGCGGCTCCGCATTCGGATGCGGGATGATCCTAGGGGCTGAGCACGATCCGCAGGTCTGGCATCGCGATCCCTTCGCGGCGGAGCGGACGGGGCGGCCCAATGATTTCCTCGCGGCGCCCGAGGGGACAACGGTGGCAGCACCGGACCGTCTGTTGGGTGTTTGGGCCGAGGCACCGGAAGCGCTGTTTGCGAGGTTCGAGGCCATCATAGTTGCCACGGATCGTGTGGAGCGGCTCATCAAAGACGATGCGGCCCTCTTCGCCACCTATGTCCAGCGGAGCGCGCTGATCGGTTTTCCGGATTACATCTCGGTGCGGGTTGTTCCGCAAGGCGAGGGAGCAAGCCTTGCGATCTGGTCCCGCGCGCGATTTGGCTATTCCGATTTTGGTGTCAATCGGGCTCGTGTTGATACCTGGCTTGGACAGCTCGGCTCGCCGGCGGAGTGAGGCGGTGTCCTGTCGCCGCTCTGAGGCTAAGGTGCCCGCTTGGACCGGGCGCCGCGTCCGCCTCCCCGGTCAATGGAGGGGTGGCGCTCGCGGCGGGCTTCGAAATCTGTGCTGGTTGCACCGTCCCATGCGCCCTGCGGCATCGCCACAGTCGCCTCCGCCGCAGCGCGCCGCGGGCGCCCCCGGTGCCAATTGCCTCGGCAGTCGACGCGGCGCCGGGTCACGATGCGCGTCGCGCAGCGGGAATTCCTTTGCGCGCGCACCGCTTGACCTGTTTGGCTGGAGCGGGCAAGCCGCCCGCATGATCCCTGAAGACCGTTTGACGGATATCCTGGACCGTTTCGCCTATCTCGAAGCGCGAATGGCAGAAGCGACGGATCCTGCCGAAATCGCTGCAACGGCGAAAGAGTATGCGCGCCTGCGGGATACCGCTGCGGCGATAGATGCATGGCGCAAGACCAAGACGGATCTGGCCGCAGCCCAGGCCCTAGCCGACGACCCGGAAATGGCAGATCTCGCGCAGGAGGAAATTGCCGTGCTGGAGGCCCTTCTCCCGGAGCTCGACGCCGCGCTCAAGCTCGCTCTTTTGCCGCGCGACGAAGCCGACGACCGCGCCGCCATCCTCGAGATCCGGCCCGGAACCGGCGGCGACGAGGCCGCCCTGTTCGCATCTGATCTCGCGCGAATGTATCACCGTTACGCCGAGGCGCGGGGTTGGCGCTTCGATATGCTCAGTGAAAGCCTCGATCAACTCGGAGGTTTGCGGGAGGCGGTCGTTGCCATTCGCGGCGAGGGCGTCTTCGCCCGGCTTAAGTTCGAAAGCGGCGTTCACCGGGTCCAGCGCGTGCCGGTGACCGAGGCCGGCGGGCGCATCCACACCTCGGCTGCGACCGTCGCCGTTTTGCCGGAGGCAGAGGAGGTCGATATCGCTATTGCCCCCGCTGATCTTCGCATCGACACGATGCGCGCCTCGGGCGCCGGCGGCCAGCATGTCAACACCACCGACAGCGCGGTGCGCATCACCCATCTGCCGACCGGTATCGTCGTTACCAGTGCCGAGAAGTCGCAGCATCAGAACCGGGCCCGTGCCATGGAGGTTCTGCGTGCCCGCCTGTTCGACCAGGCCCGGCGCTCGGCGGCCGATGCCCGTGCGGCGGATCGCAAGGGGCAGGTGGGCTCCGGCGACCGGTCAGAGCGTGTGCGGACCTATAATTTCCCCCAAGGCAGGGTCACCGACCATCGCATTGGCCTGACGCTTTATCGCCTGCCGCAGATCATGGAGGGCGATCTTGACGAAGTCATCGATGCGCTGACAGCCTCCGACCAAGCGGATCGTTTGGCTGAGGCGGGGCTCGGCGGGTCTTCAGACAGATGACCGCAGGCGGGAGCCAAGATGCCAGCATGCGCCAAGCTCGCCGAGACCTGATCGCCGCCGCCACGAAGCGGCTCGCCACCGCCGGCGTGCGGGATCCGGGACGCGATGCGCGCCTGTTGATGCGCTGGATCTCGGGCCTGGATGGCGCCGGTTTAATGGCTGCGGAGAATGACCCGATGCAGGACGCGGAAGCAGCGGCCTTCGACTGCGCCGTCGCCGCCCGGGCCGCGCGACAGCCGCTCAGCCAGATCGTCGGATGGCGCAGCTTCTGGGGACGCGACTTCATCGTGACCCCCGACGTGCTCGATCCCCGACCCGAAACCGAGTCCCTTATCGCCGAGGCGCTCCGCCGACCGGCCCGTCGCGTGCTGGATCTTGGGACGGGATCGGGGTGCATTCTGGTCACGCTTCTCGCAGAATGGCGTGAAGCCAGCGGGTTGGGTGTCGATATCTGCGACAAGGCTCTGGCGGTTGCGGCGCGCAATGCCCACCTATTTGACGTGGCCGGCAGGTGCGAATGGCGCAGCGGGGATTGGTGCCTGGGCCTTACCGGTCGCTTTGACCTCATCCTCTCAAACCCGCCCTATGTCCCCGCTCACCAAATGGCGGGCTTGGAGCCTGAGGTCATTGACCACGAACCGAAAATCGCTCTGTCCCCCGGCGGCGACGGGCTGGCAGCCTACAGGTCGATGGCGCCCTATCTTAGCGCCTTACTGCTGCCCCATGGGCGTGTGATTGTCGAGATAGGCGTCGGGAAGGCGGAATCCGTTCAGGCCATTTTGGCGGCTGCAGGATTAGACACCTGCGAACTAATTCCGGATTTATCCGGTCGTGTTCGCGCGGTCGTCGCCAGGGCATAAAGCATTTCGTCAGACCTGACGAAATACTAGTTGAGGTGCACAGGAAACAGGCTATACCTAGCGTAGTCCCAAGGAATGAGCGGACGTGTCCGTTGAATTGGGGAAACCCTGGGACATCGCGACAGTGCAATGTGAGTAGCACAGCGAAACGCGGATGCGCCGCGTTTCGGTCGACGGATACGATCTGGCAGCGCAACATTCAAACAGCTTGTATGGGTATGAGATCAGCTCAGAAATCAAATCGGGCCCGCGGACGGGGTAACCGAAAAGGGAACGGAAACAACGTAAACCGCGTCTATGAGAGCGCGGGCCCAGAAGGAAAAGTCCGTGGGACGCCACAGCAAATCATCGATAAATACTTGAGTTTGGCGCGCGACGCGCAGACATCAGGTGATCGGGTGACTTCGGAGAATTTTCTTCAACACGCCGAGCATTACCAACGGATTTTGCTGTTGGCGATGGGACCGCAGCAGGAGCGACGTGAGCAGCCGGAAGGCACTGCAGACGTTGGCGAGGACGAATTGGAGATCGCCGGATCAGGGCAGCAGCCGGAGGTGCCGCAACCGCCGCGGCACGTAAACGGCTCCGAAGACCACGGCGTTGCGACAATCGATGTTGAGGAGCAACCAACTGCTGCAACGACGCCGGAGTCCATGCAGTCGGCTGCCGTTGGTGGTTTGACCACAATAGATCCGGCGCCACCGGGCGAAGGGGATGATCTCCTTGTCAAAACCGAGGACGTCGCGAACAGCCAGCCAAAACGGCGGCGGTCGAACGGACGGGCAAAAGCCGCAGCGAAGGACGACACGGCAGTGGCCGACACGCCGCAGAGCCTGCCCGAGTGAATCTGGGACGCGACAGGTCATTCGACGGCGGCTAGGGCGAGAAACTCTTGAACTGTAAGGGTTTCGGCCCGCCGCGTTTCGTCGATCCCGACCTGCGCCAGTGGTTCATTGGGGTGTGGCCAAACAGCCTTTAACGACTGTCGCAGCATTTTGCGCCTCTGCGCGAAGGCCGCCGCGACCACCCGTTCTAGGCGTTTTGGATCCACTGACGCCACGGCTGTGCCGGGGCGAACATGCACGATGGCAGAGCTAACCTTCGGTGGCGGCGTGAAGGCGAGCGGTCCAACCTCAAACGCGATCTGCGCTGCTGCTCGCCATTGCGCCAGTACTGATAGCCGTCCATAGGCCTTGCTCCCAGGCTGCGCCACAATCCTATCGGCAACCTCCTTCTGAAACATCAGCGTCAGCGAGTGCCACCACGGCGGCCATTCGGGCGGCAGCATCCAGCGCACAAACAGCTCCGTGCCAATATTGTACGGCAGATTGGCGACGACTCTGGGCGCGTCACCGACGGTATCGCGCAGATCGATCTCAAGCGCGTCGCCCTCGATCACACGGAGGCGCCCTGGATAATGAGCCGCTATCTCCGCCAACGCATCGAGGCATCGGGCATCCCGCTCTACCGCCACGACTTTCGCTGCACCCGCCGACAAGAGCGCCCGGGTGAGACCGCCGGGCCCCGGGCCGATCTCCAATATCTCCGCCCCTTCCAGCGGTCCCGCTATGCGTGCGATCCGGCCAGTAAGGTTCAGGTCCAGAATGAAGTTCTGCCCGAGCGACTTGCGCGCAGCGAGGCCATGCCGGGCAATCACCTCCCGCAGCGGGGGCAAGCCGTCGGAGCTCACCCCGCGATCACTGCTTGACCGGCCCGCCGCCGCGCCGCCAATCGGCCGGCAAGGTTCAGCGCTTCGATCAGGCTGGTCGGATCGGCGATCCCTTTGCCCGCGATGTCGTAAGCAGTGCCGTGATCCGGCGAGGTGCGGATGAAGGGCAAGCCAAGGGTCACGTTGACCCCACGGTCGAAATCCAATGCTTTCAGCGGGATAAGGCCCTGATCGTGATACATGGTCAAGGCTGCATCATAGTGTTTCCGAGCGGCAGCATGGAATAGCGTGTCAGCCGGATGCGGGCCGGTGACCGACAGCCCCTCGGCCCGCAGCGCTTCGATCGTCGGGATGATCGTCTCGATCTCCTCCCGCCCCATCGCGCCGCCCTCGCCGGCATGGGGGTTGAGCCCAGTCAGAGCCAATCGTGGGGCCGCGATGCCGAAGTCGCGCCGCAGGGCTTGGTCCGTGATCCGTGCCGTCTCGGTGATCAGGGCGGGCGTGAGTTGCCGCGGCACCTCTGCCAGCGGGATATGGATCGTAACCGGCACCACGCGCAGCGATGGTCCGGCAAGCATCATCACCGCCTGCGGCGCACCGGCCAAATGGGCGAGATACTCGGTATGCCCTGGGAAGGCGAAGCCGGCGCCTTTCTTCAACGCCAACTTGTTGATCGGGTTTGTCACGACCGCGGCTGCCTTGCCGGCCTGCACCAGTCCGACCGCTCTGTCGATCGCCGCGACGATGCTGGGCGCATTCGTCGGGTCCGGTTGCCCCGGCGGTGCAAGCGCGGGCAGGGGCTGCGGCAAGACCGGCAGCGCGGTTGCAAAGGCGGCTGCCGCCTCGGACGGATCGTCGATCACCGCCAAGGGACCGGAGAGGCGTGCCGGATCATCGATGGCAAAGAAAGGCTGCGCCACTTTGCACGACGCCCAAGCTGCCGTTGCAATCTCGCCGCCGATCCCGGACGGGTCGCCCATCGTAAGGGCCAGCGGTACCACCATCAGCGCAACTCGATCAGCGCTTCGCGCCGCAGCTCCTGCAACAGACCGTCGGCAAGGCGTTGCATCCGCTCGTTGGCAATCTGATCGGTCACGCGCGCCCGCAAATTCGGGTCTGCGGTTTGGGCGGTCTGATCCTCGCTGCCTCGAATGTCTAAAACCTTCAGCAGCGAATATCCCCCCGCCACCTTCAGCGGCTCTGAAACATCGCCCGGCTCCAACTGTCCCAAGGCTTGGGCGAGATCAGGCGGCAGGCGATCCGAACTGATCCAGCCGATTTCGCCGTCCCGCGAAGCCGAGGGCGAGCGCGAATGCTGCCGCACCGCGGCGACGAAATCGGCGCCGCCATTGAGGTCGTCGGAGAGTTGCGTGGCCAGTGCCAAGGTGTCGGCATCGCTGCGCCCAGCATCCTCGGCCGGCAGTCCGATCTCCAGCACCCGGTAGCGCCGGTCGCTGCCGCCGCTCGCGAGCGCGATTTCGGCGTCGACCTCGGCATCGGTGGGTCGGATGCGTTGCGAAAAACGCCCCAGCACGACCTGACGCCAGATGATTTCAGCGCTGACCATATCCTCCAAGGCGCTCTTGCCGAGGCCGCGCGCACTGGTAAGCGCCCGGAGCTCGTTCACGGACACGCCCGCTCTCTGCGCAAATTCTTCCAACCCGGATTGGACGATTTCCTCGGTCGGGGTGATGCCGAAGCGCGCGCCTTCCTGCAGTTTCAAACGGTCTTCAATCAGGCGGTTCAGCGCCTCGCGCTGCAATTGTTGGGCATCGTCGGCGCGAAAACCGCTGACCACTAAGATCTGTGCCCGCTGTGCGATGTCATATCCGGTGACAGCCGACCCGTTGACCACCGCAACCGGGCGGAACGGTGTTTCCTGCACCTGCGCCTCGGCCATCTGCAGTGGCAGTACCAGAGAGGTCGTCAGCGCTGCCATCGAGAGCCAAAGTCCAAGTTTCCCCATCGTCTTTCCCATCGGCTCAGTTGTCGGCGCCCGTTCGAGGCTTGATCGCGGTGGTGGTGCGTCCGGTGCCGAAATCGCCAAACCCGCTCGGTGCTCGCCGCGTATTGTCTTGGTTGCCTAGGGTCAACAGGCGCACTTGTACACCGACCGAGGTCGACGCCGGTGTGTCGTCGGAATCCGTAAACCGCCGGCGTAGGAACAGGTCGACCTCGCAACATTCGTTGGCATAGGTGATCCTGCCGCCGGCTTCCACAAATTCCTGCTCCTCCAGATCGCGCTGGAAGAACCCGTTGACGCCCCAATTGCGGGTAATCGCGATCGTCGTCCGGCCGGCCACCTCCTCTCGATCCTCCGGCGTGCCAAGCGCGGGATCCTCGTTCAGGAAGATGTAACCGGCCGAGAGATCGACGGGCCCGATACTAAGATCCCCGTAGATTTCGTTCCGATTGACCGACGCATCGTCGTCGAAACGGATCCTCTGCGTGACGCTGGCCCAATCCTCGTACCTTACGGTCCAGGCGCCAACGAAGTCGGATTGTTGATCTGCGAGGCCCGATCCCTCGGTAAACTCCTCCGCCTCGGCAAAGCGGAAGACCCGCCCGATGGTGGCGTCGAGCCCGATGCCGTCATCGGTGATCCGCTCGTAGCGCAGGCCCAGATTGAAGCGCGGCCCCTCCTCGAATCCGTCGATGCCCGAGAAGTGGTTCCGGTCGAAAAGGTTCGTTTCGTCGAACTCGATTTGCTGACTGTCTTCGTTCACGAACTCCGGGCCGTTGCCGCCGAAGGGCGCGACGATGAATTGCGCGATTGGCTCGAGAATATGGGCGTCGCCATCGTCTTCGTCGTAGATCAGCGGGTATCGCGCTTCGAGCCCCGCCAGCGGTGCGAGGCGCAGTGAGGTGTCATCCGCCGTGTCCGGGTTGTCGCCAATGACGAAGACATCGCCCCGTACCTCGCCGAATGCACTCAGCGACAGGCCGACGGGCAGGACCCATTGCCGCTCCCAGTCGGCCCCTACCGAGAGGCGGCCAGTATCCTCGGCAGTGTTCCGGAGCAGCACCTGGCTGTTCGCGAAGAAACCGAGATCGCCGCCAAGAACATCTTGCGGCAGGTCGTACCGCGCGTCGAAATCCGGGACAACCAGCGGGATCTGCCCGGCCGGTTCGAAATCGCGGAGCGACTGAAACCGGACAGCGGAGACATCGAAGAACCCGGCGCGCGAGTAACGGTTCACGAAGAGCTCGGACGTCAGACGGTCCTCGTTCGAGAAATCGAAGAAGCGCAGATAGGCATCGTCCGACGAGAATTTGACGTCCCACCCCCAGTTGATGTCATTGCCGAATGTGAAGTTGCCTTCGGTGTCTAAATGCCCTTGCAGCCCTGGCTCTCCGGTGAAATCGGTCTGGACCAGCGAGCCCAACACCTCGAAGCCACCATTGTCGAAAGCACGGCGGACTTCCCCCACCCCGACGATCCCGGAGTCGGTAGTGAAGAACGGCGCGAAGGTTGCGTCAGTTTGGTCGTCGATCACGAAGTAGTAAGGGATCTGAATGCCATAGCCGTAATTGGTCGATTGTCGCGGCTCTGGCACCAAAAAGCCGGAGGCTCGGTCGACGGTCGGGTCCGGATGGCTGAAATAGGGGACCCAAGCGATCGGCACACCGAAAACGTCGAGGGTGGCGTTTTCGTAGTGGACGATCCGCTCTTCCTCGTCATGGACGACGCGACGGGCCCTGATCCGCCAGAGTGGTGTGGGGTTCTCCTGGCACACCAGGCAGGGGCTATAAACCGCTCGGGAGAGCGCGTTGTAGCGGTTCTCGAACCGCCGCGCTTCGACAGCCGAGAGACGTGCGGTGCCGCCGATCACCGACTGTGCGCCCCGCACCAGGCCGTCTCGCAGCTCTGCGTCCAGCTCAGCCGCCGAGGCGAAGACTGTGACGCCGGCGGGGTCGCGCAACACGATCTCTCCCGCCGCCTCGATCCGGTTGGCATTCTGGTCGTAGATGATCTTATCGGCGGTCAGGGTCCGTTCGCCGTAATAGACCTCGACATTGCCCTCTGCGATGACGCGGCCGGCCTCCGTATCGTAGGTGACGTTGTCAGCGACAAGCGCGACCGGGAGATCCTGTTCCAATTCCAACCCAGCAAGCGGGCCTTGCCCTTGCGCGAGCGCCAGCGGGACTGCGCCAAGCGCTGCCATCGCCGCGCTGGCAGCCAGCACGCTGCGCAAGCTGATCGAAATCGGCAAGCCGTCCCCCTTCTCGGGCCCAGTCTTTTTAAGCTTTGTCCGTCTTTCGGTGCTACAGATCAAGCCTGCGCTGTGGTGCCGAATATTTTTTCGTCTTGGCGCTTTGACGACTGTTGTTCTTGCGGTGCATTATCAGAACTGAAGTTTAACATAGTCAAGCTGCCGCCGGGCAGGGCCAGAACTGCCAGATAAGAACCTCCGCAACTTAGGGCGGCACGTTGTCTCTGCTCTCACGAAGTGAAACGGCTGCCGCTAGCCGTCTTCGAAATGCAGCAGCAGTCCGAGCGAGAAGAGCACCGCAGACGCCGGCGGTCCCCAGGCTGCAAGCTCGATAGGTACGGCACCGGAGGCACCGAGCGCGGTCGCGATATCGGAGAGGAAGAAATAGCCGAAACCCGTCATGACGCAGCCGAGAGCCATATAGCCGAGGCCGCCGAACCGCGCATGGCGCATCGAGAACGAAGCCCCGACCAGCACCATCGCCGCGAAGACGATGGGGGCGGAAATCAGCGAGTGCCAATGCAGCCTATGGCGGGACGATGAAAAACCCGAATCCTCCAAAACCCGTATGAAGTCGGGCAGCGCCCAGAACGAGATCGTCTCCGGCGGCGCGAAGCTCTCCTGGATCCTCTCCGGCGTAAGGTCGGTCCTGATCCGCAGCTCGTCCCTGATGCGGGCCACGGTGCCGGCGCTGTCGGTGTCCAAACTCGCGGGGGGCAAGTCCCAGCTCCGCACCCCGGTCAGCCGCCAAGCTCGGTCCTCAAGAATTGCGCTGCGCGCCTCCATGCGGCGATAAAATCGGTCGGAAGTATCGAACATGAAGACCGAGACATCCCACATACGCTCGACTGTGCCGGAGGCGCGCGCCGAACGGATGACAATCTGCCCGGTTTCGTCGCCTTGGCGGAGCCACAAACCGTCTTCCGAGACCGAAAGAGAAGACGAAGAGCGGCCAAAATAGCGCTCCTCCAGCGCCTCGAACCGGCCGGCGAAGGCGGAAGCGAGGGGATTGTAGACGGAAAATGCGAACACCCCAAGTACGCTCGACGCGACTAAGGCGGGGGCGACCAAAGCCCAGACCGATATACCGGCGGCCCGGGTCACCACCAATTCGGACGACCGGGCCAGCCAGGCGAAAGCGGTCATCGCGGCGAGGAGCACTGTGAACGGCGCTGCCGCGATCGTCACCGACGGTGCCTTGAGAAAAGCCATAGCGACTAAATCGGCAAAACCTGCCGTACCGTCAGAGTTTGAGCGGATCAATTCGACCAGATTGATCACCACGACCAACGAGAGCACGGCGAGGAACGAAGCCCCGGCAATCGCCAGAAACCGCCGCGCGATATAGAGACTGAGGGTAAGGCTCATGCCTTCCTCCAGAACGAGGCGCGAATGCCGGAGAGCATCATCAGGGACAACGCTATGGCGAGGAGCGGCGGCAGATAGAGCGTGGGCCACAACGCCGCCGCCGATGTTGTCGCGCTCTTCGCCGCCAGGCCGAGGAGCCGCAGCAAAAGGGCAGTGACCGCCGCCGCAATAACCCGCCCGGCGAAGCCCTGGCGTCTGAAGCCCGCCGAGACGACGAAAGCGACCGCCAGCATCGGCAGGGCCAGCACGTAGAGCGGCGCCGACAGAGCCTCATGCGCCTCCGCCCGAAACTCTCCCAGGGCGCGCCGCAGGTCGCCGGCCTCCGCCGCCGTGATGGTCAGAAGCCTGGGAAGGAACAGCTCCGACGGTTTGCGTGCCCGGCCACCGCCGCTTTCGGCGAACTGCGATAGGTCGTAGGAGAACTGGTCGAAGCGCAGCAGCGACATCACCGGCTCCGCCAAGCCGTCCGAGATCTGGGCGACGCCGTCGAACATCACCAGCCTGGTGCCGATCTCGTCCTGCAACAGGATGGCGCGCTCGGCTGTGTAAGTGGCCACTTGCTCGGGATTGCGCACATCATGCACGAAGATCCCGAGCATCTCGCCCGGACGGCCCATTTCACGGATATACACGGTGAGGCCGCGGGCCGGATGGATGAAGGCCCCTTCCCGCAGAAAAGCGGCGGCGATGTCGCCGCGGATCTCGGTGATCCGGTCTCGCAGCTCTCGCTGCGCCGTGGGCATCATCCAGGCCGTAATGAACAGCACCAACAGCATCACGCCGATGGACACGACGGCCACCGGCCTGAGCAGTGACAGGCTCGACCGGCCGGAGGCGAACATTACCACCACCTCGCTGTCGGTGAACAGCCTATTCATCGCGAAGAGGGTCGCCGCAAAGATCGCAACCGGCAGGACGACGGACATCACCTGGGGCAAAAGCAATGCCGTGAACTCCAGGAACACCGTCGCCGACTGCCCCGCGTTCACCACCGTATCAATCACTCGCAGCGATTGGCTGAGCCAGATCACACCGGTGAAGACCAGCACGAAGAACAGGAAAGGCCCGATGATCAGGCGGATGATGTAGCGGTCGAGGCGGGGCACGTGCGACCTCTGGCATTGCCTGCGCGGGGCTGATATTGGAGCCGCGCGTCCATTCGTGCAAGGGCCGGGCTCTGCGGCCTTGCGGCGGCCGGATATCGAGCCAGTTTCGGCTGCAGCCTAAACCCAGGGAGAGCCCGCCATGACCACCATTCCCCCAGCCATCCATTTTGCCGATGCGGAGGATCGCGACCTTTCGACGGTCGAAGGGGCAGTGGTCGTCTTTGCAGATGGCGAGGGCGCGCTTTTGGGGCCCGCAGCGGCGCTCGACGCTGCCATGGGCGGTGCGCTGACGCGCGTTGTGGAGGATAAGCGGTGGAAGCCCAAGGCGGGCACCGCCCAGGTGCTGGCCTTTCCGGCCGGGCTGACGGCAACGCGGGTCCTGCTGGCCTGCCTTGGCCCCGATCCGGACCGGGCCGCGGCTCGGAAGACCGGCGGTGCCATCGCTAAGGCGCTCCGCAAGGGGCAGGTGACGCTCGCCGTCTCCGGTGCGGCGGAAGCCGCGGTTATGGCAGAGACGCTTTTTACCATGGCACTGCGCGTTTATGACTTCACTGAGTACAAGTCGAAAAAGTCTGCCGATGACGAAAACGGCACGGACGACGAGGGTTGGTCGGTCACCGTTGTCTCCGATGCGCCGGAGGCCTTGGCGAAGGCGTCGGAGCCTTTCGCGGCATTGGCCGAGGGGATTTACTTCACCCGTGACTTGGTGAACGAGCCTGCGAACCGCCTGACCACCGATGAGTTTGCGGCGCGTCTCGCCGCGATGCAGGAGATCGGCATCGATGTCGAGATCCATGGCGAGGAGGCGCTGGCCGAGATGGGCGCGCGGGCCATCCTCGCCGTCGGGCAGGGGTCCGAGAGCGAGTCGAAGCTTGTAACCATGAAGTGGATGGGCGGGCCGGAGGGGCAGGCGCCCTTGGTCTATGTCGGCAAGGGTGTGGTTTTCGACACCGGCGGCATCTCGTTGAAGCCCGCGGGCGGTATGGAAGACATGACCATGGATATGGGTGGCGCCGGTGTGGTCGCCGGCGTGATGCGCGCCCTGGCGCTGCGCAAGGCTAGCGCGAATGTGATCGGCGTTGTGGGACTGGTCGAGAACATGCCGGACGGGCGGGCGCAACGCCCCGGGGATGTGATCAAGTCGATGAAGGGCGATACGATCGAGGTGATCAACACCGATGCCGAGGGACGCTTGGTGCTCGCCGATGCGCTTTGGTATGCGCAGGAGACATTCAACCCCCGCGCCATGGTGGATCTGGCGACACTGACGGGGGCGATGGTGGTTGCGCTCGGCCATCACCGGGCCGGCTTTTTCGCGACCGACGACGACTTCGCCGCACGGTTTGCCGAGGTCTCTGAGACTGTAGGCGACGCGGCCTGGCGTCTGCCGCTCGGCACCCCCTATGCCAACCAGATTAAATCTCCGATTGCCGACATCAAGAACACCGGCGGGCGGGGTGCGGGCTCGATCACGGCGGCGGAGTTCCTGCACCGCTTCGTGAAGAACGACTGCCCCTGGATCCATATCGACATCGCAGGCGTTACCACGACCTCTGCTGGAACCGATACGGCGCCGAAAGGGGCGACGGGCTGGGGCGTTGCCGCACTCGATGAGCTGGCGCGGCAGATGCTGGAGAGCTAATCGGCATCGCCGGGGGAGGGCCGATGGGCGAGGTACGATTTTATCACCTGACTGAGAAGCCGGTTGAAGCGGTGTTGCCGGTGATGCTGGCTCGTTGTCTCGACCGAAATTGGCGGGTCGTCGTGCGTGGCACCGAGGAGACACGGTTGGAGGCGCTGTGCGGCCATTTCTGGGCATCGTCCGGTGATCGCTTCCTTCCGCATGGCACCGTGGCCGATGGGCGGGCGGAACGCCAGCCGATTTGGCTGACCGCGGGTCCAGAGGTTCCAAATGCTGCCTCGGTACTGTTCCTCATTGACCGTGCCGAAGCGGCGGAGGCGGAGTTCGCCGCGATGGATATGACGGCGCTCCTGTTCGATGGTCACGACAGCCGGGCGGTGGACGAAGCGCGAGACACCTGGCGCATCGTCGCTGCTGCCGGACTTTCGGCCGTCTACTGGGCGCAGGATGCGGGCGGGTCCTGGGTAAAAAAGGCGGAGAGCGGCGACGACAACGGGGCCTGAGATCCGGGCCGCGTCGGGCGTCTGGCCTGTGGGACCAGAGGCGCGCGCGGCCAGTTGCTACCGGCGGCGCTATTGGTGAAGTCGCGGGCGCTAGGTTCTCAGCCGCCGAACACCCGGAAGCGAAGGCGCATTTCGCGCTGCCGCCAGCGCCGCGTCAACCACCCGGCATTTTGCGCTGTCGTGCCCGCGGCGCGGTTGAACCGCAGGCGCGTGTTGCGGTTCCGCAGGGCTCCTGGGGCGGTTCCACCGGCGCGGATATTGGCCACCGCGCCGCGAGCGCCAGCCTTGCCGCGATCCAGGCGTTGGACGCGGCGCCTGGACGGCCGGGCGCCAGCCCGGGCGGAACAGGCTTCGGCGCCGCCAAGTGATCAGCGGGTCAGCAGCATTGTGTCGCCCTCGACCTGAAAGCTCCGGAATCGATCGAGATAGCTCATACCCAACAGTGAGATGCCAAGATCGCCGCCATTCACAACGGCCGCCACATCCTGATCGACCATGCCAGCCAGCTCGACCCTCCCGAGCGTTACCGGCGCGCCAGTCACCACGCCATTCGCGGTCATTGCCCGCTGGGTATAGGCGAGCCGGTCGAGGGCAAACCCCGCCTCCCGTGCGGCCCGGGGCGACAGCACCAAGTTTGTCGCGCCGGTGTCCACCATGAAGCGGATCGGTGCGTCGTTCACCTCGAGCACCGTGTAGAAATGTCCGTCCTCCGCCCGCGTCAAGACCACATTCCGGGCATCCACCCGCTGCGCCTGATGGGGCAGGAGCGCCCGCTCCAGCTCGTCGGAAAAGGCATAGACCAACGCCGCACCCATGAAAATCAGGCCCCAGATCGCCGCATCCTGCATCGCCTTGCCAAGCCTGCCGCGGTACTGAGCAAACAGCCCCACTAGGAGCGCGAGGCCTAAGACTGAGAGATAGAAGACCCGCATTTGGGCATCCGCATCGAGCTCGATCATCGGCCGGGTCTCCTCCGAAGGGTTTGTGCGCAAGAGATAAGCTGCGACGCTGCCGGCGTCACCCAGCCGCAGCCCGGTCACAGCGCAGGGCGAGCCGCCTGTGTTCAGACCGCCGCGATGGTGCCGATATCCGCCACCCCGCCGAACAAGAGCAGCGCCAACGCCAGGAAAACCACCAGCCCGAATGCTCCGACGACGACGGTCTATCCTGCCGGATTGCGAGTTCACTGATCCGATGAGAAGATCAATATGGCTATGCAGCCGGGATCGGCGAGCGGAAAAAAGGGCGCATTGTCACTGGCAGCCTTGTCTGTTGCGCGCTGCTCCTGCCGGTCAGCTCAAAGAGCGCCTGCATGCCGGCCGCAACGCGAACGCAGCCGTTGGCCGCAGCGCCAACCGTCAATGCGAGAGAGGGCCGCACTGCCGACCGGATCGATCACCACCGGCAAAATCGCGACGGCAACAACCGCTCTCGCGGCAGGGTCGGCGTCATCCGGTACCGGCCGTCTGCTGCGCCTCCGCCGCCTCTAGCCGTTCGCTGGCAGCGAGCCAAAGGGTCTCGGCGCGGTCCTGCGCATCCGAGATCTCGGCGCGCTTTTTGTGCAAAGCCTCGATTTTGTCGGCAGGGCCCTGATAGAGCCCTGGATCCGCGAGACGTTCATCGATCCGCGCAAGCATCTCGGCGATTTTTTCCAGCCTTTCCTCGCAGGTCCGGACGTCGCTGCGCAGCGGCGCCAGTGCCTGGCGGGCGGCCGCCTTCTCATGCCGGCCGGACCGCAGCGCAGGGGTGGTGCCGCCCTGCGCCGGCGCCGGTGGCGACAGCAGCAGCCGCCGGTAGTCCTGCAGATCGCCATCAAACACCGAGACTTGACCATCCCGCACCAGCCAGAGCCGGTCTGCGACCAGGTCCACCAAATGCGGGTCGTGGGTGATCAGGATCACCGCGCCGCCATAGCCGTTCAGGGCCTCGACCAGCGCCTCACGGCTCTCGATGTCGAGATGGTTGGTCGGCTCGTCCAGGATCATCAGATGCGGCCGGTCGAGTGCGGCCAGCGCGAGCAACAGCCGCGCTTTTTGCCCGCCGGAAAGCGCACTGACCGGCGTCTCGGCGATGTCGGCCCCGACACCGCCCTGCGCCAGCAGCGAACGCAGCGTCTGCGGCGTCTGATCCGGGCGCAGCCGGCGAATGTGATCGAGGGGCGTCTCGGACAGCACAAGCTCGTCGGTCTGGTGTTGGGCGAAATAGCCGATCCGCAGCTTGCCGGAGGTCTTACGCTCGCCCTCCATCGGCGCGAGCTTTCCCGCGATCAGCTTCGCCAGCGTCGACTTCCCTTGGCCATTGGCACCGAGCAGGGCGATGCGATCGTCCTGGTCGATCCGAAAGCCCAGCCTGCGCAGGACCGGCCGCCCGCCATAGCCGATATCTGCGCCCTCGACTTGCATGAGCGGTGGCGGCAGCTCCTCCGGCTCAGGGAAGCGGATCGGCGCCACGCCTCCCTCCACCACGGCGGCGATCGGCTCCATCTTCTCGATCATCTTAAGCCGCGCCTGCGCCTGCTTGGCCTTCGACGCCTTATAGCGGAAGCGGTCCACGAAGCTCTGCAAATGCGCGCGCCGGGCCTCCTGTTTCTTGCGTCCTGCCTCCTGCAGAGCCAGCTTTTGGCGTCGGACCCGGTCGAAGCTGTCATAGTTCCCGCCATAGAGCGTCAGGCGCCGGTCATGCAGGTGCAGTATGCTGTTCACAGCCCGGTTCAGCAGCCCGCGATCATGGCTGATCAACAGCAGCGTATGCGGATAGCGCGCGAGATAGCTCTCCAGCCAGATCGTGCCCTCTAGATCCAGGTAATTGGTTGGCTCGTCCAGCAACAGCAGATCCGGCGCCGCCAGCAACACGCCCGCCAGCGCGACCCGCATCCGCCAGCCCCCCGAATACTCCCGGCTGGGCCGGGCTTGCGCCCTATGGTCGAAGCCGAGGCCCGAGAGGATGGTCGCAGCCCTTGCCTCGGCCGAATGGGCCCCGATGTCCGCGAGTCTCGTCTGGATCTCGGCGATCCGGGCGGGGTCGGTCGTGCTGTCCGCCTCGGCCGTCAGGGCGGCGCGCTCGGTATCCGCATCGAGAACCGTCTCGATCAGCGGGCGGTCCTCGGCAGGGGCCTCTTGAGCCACGCCGCCAATGCGCACGCCCTGGGCCACCGCAATCTCGCCGCCATCGACGGAGAGTTCGCCTCGGATCAGCCGAAACAGTGTTGTCTTTCCCGTTCCATTGCGGCCAACGAGCCCGACCCGGGCACCGCCCGGCACCTGCGCCGCGGCCCCGTCGAACAGGGGTCGACCAGCCATGGAAAAGCGGAGATCCCGGATCGTAAGCATGGCGTTGCGGTAACAAAGCCGAGGGGTGGCGTCCAGGGGGCGGCCAATCGCTCGAGCGGTGCTGTGCCGCCTTGTGCGTTGCGAGATCTCCCGGCAGAACTGAGGCCGCAACATGAGGCGCCAGGAGGTCGGGCATGGAAATTCGCGAGACGGTGAAAGACTACTACGGCAAACGGCTGACCGCGACGGAAGACCTGAAGACCAATGTGTGCTGCATTGCTAGCGGCGCCCCGAACTGGGTCGCGCCCCTGCTGGCCAACATCCACCCGGATGTCTCTGGCCGGTTCTATGGCTGTGGCATGCTGTTGCCCGAAGCATTGGAGGGGGCGGTGGTGCTCGATCTCGGCTGTGGGACCGGGCGGGACGTCTATCTCCTTTCGCAGCTCGTTGGGGAGACGGGCCGTGTCATCGGCGTCGACATGACGGAGGAGCAGCTTGCCGTCGCCCGCGACACGCAGGACTGGCACCGGGATCGGTTCGGCCATGCGGCGGCGAACACCGAGTTTCACCTTGGATACATCGAGCAGCTCGATGCCCTCCCGATTGAACCGGGTTCAGTCGATGTGATCGTCTCGAACTGTGTGATCAATCTCTCGCCCGACAAAGCCTCGGTTCTGGCCGGGGCCTACCGGCTCTTGAAGCCCGGCGGTGAAATGTATTTCTCGGACATTTATGCCGACCGTAGGATCGGCGCAGAGCTGCGAGCCGACCCCATGCTCTACGGTGAATGCCTGACCGGTGCGCTCTATACCCGCGATTTCGAGCGGATCGCAGCTGAGACGGGATTTGCTCGGCCGCGCGTGCTGCGCTGGAACCCGGTGGAGGTGAGCTCTTCAGAGGCTCGGGCGAAGATCGCCAATATCGGCTTTTCCTCGGTGTTGTACCGGAGCTTCAAGCTCTCCGACCGGCCCGGCGAGGAGGATTACGGCCAGACGGCTTGCTACAACGGCGGCCTGACCGGGGCCGAGGAGGGGCTAGAGCTCGACCAGGACACGGTTTTGCCCGTTGGCGAGGAGACCCGGGTTTCCGCCGAGACCTTCGCAATCCTCAGCGAAAGCCGGTTGGCCGCATATGTCGAACTAACCGGTGGCGACGGTGTACACCGCGGCGCATTCGACGCCCGGAACGGTGCAACGGCCGCAGAGGCCCGGGCAACCTGCTGCGGTGGCGCTTGACGCAGGCTGCCGACAATTGGTTTTGCCGGCTCGCCGTCGGGATCGCACCGGTAGTGGAGAGGGTGGGTGCGATCCGGTGTTCAGGCACTGAAAAGACGCGCGCTCTCGTCTCCTGCGGTCACAAGATCCGAAGCGGTTGGTCGTCCCCCCATTCTCTCGCGTGAACCGAGCAAGCGCAATCTGCACCAAACTCCGCGAACTGGATCCGTCTGCCCCACGGCTCTTTCCGCGCACCAGGGCGAAGGCTTACCCGTTCGGCTTTCGCCCGATGATGACCATGCTGCGATAGGTCATCACCACCGTGCCGTCTTGGCGGCTGACCGCATGGTCGAAGGTCACGATCCCACGGTCGGGTTTTGACCGAGAGGGTTTGGTGTCTGCCACCTCGATCCGGACGGTCAGGGCATCGCCGGGCCGTACGGGCGCGAGCCACCTGACCTCTTCGATCCCCGGAGAGCCCATAGACGCCTCGGACCAAGTGCGGGACGCCAAAGTCAGGCCGAAGGCGGTCAGCAAGGTGTGAAACCCGCTGGCGATCAACCCGCCGAAATGGGAACGCTCCGCCGCTTCCGCGTCGGTGTGGAAATACTGCCAGTCATACTCGTTGGCGAAGGCGATGATCGCCTCCTCGGTGATCGTTTTCGTGTCCGTCTCGAACACCTGCCCGGCGGCGAAGTCGTTGAAGATCACTGCGCGCGCTCCCGCTGGAAAAACAGCAGATCGAGTGGCGCCGCCTCGCCCGCTTGGCGGGTCATCATCGCATGGATCTGGCCGCGGTGATGGGTCTGGTGGTTGAAGAAATGCGCCAACGCCGATGACAGCGGCTGCGTCACTGGCTCCGGGATCGTCACTGGCGTGTAGCTGATCGTTCCTGCCAGCGCGGCGTCGTCCAGCTCACGAACATAATCGACGATCTCGGCGTCCAGAGCCCGGCGCGCAGTCGCAAGATCCACACTGTCCTTGTAGAGGATGCCGTTCAGAGGAACATCCGGTGCCGGCGTGCCGTGGAACCGCGCCAGCCAAATCCGATCTGCCACGACCAAGTGGTTCAGCGTCCCGTGGATCGACCGAAAAAACGCGCCCAAGTCTGCCCGTTGTGCGGTGTCCGACAGCCCGTGGACCATCGCCGCGACCCGCCCATTCGCCCAGGCATTATAGGCCGCCATCATCTCGAAATGCGCTTTCATCCCCTGCGATCCCATGGTATCCGGCCCGCGATTTCCCGACAGAAGATCCCCAGCACAGGAAGCCGATCATGGCCGTCACCCGCACCTTCTCCATCATCAAGCCCGATGCCACGAAGCGCAACCTCACTGGCGCAGTCAATGCGAAGCTGGAGGCGGCAGGCCTGCGTGTCGTGGCGCAAAAGCGGGTGCTGATGACCAAGGCGCAGGCCGGCAAGTTCTACGAGGTGCATAAGGAGCGACCGTTCTATGAGGAGCTTTGCAGCTTCATGAGCTCCGCCCCGGTTGTCGTCCAGGTGCTGGAGGGCGAGGATGCGGTGGCCAAGAACCGCGAGGTGATGGGCGCTACCAACCCTGCCGAGGCGGCAGAGGGCACGATCCGCAAGGAATTTGCCCTGTCGATCGGCGAGAACTCGGTCCACGGTTCCGACTCCGACGAAAATGCCGCTATCGAAATGGCCTATTTCTTCGCTGGCATCGAGCTCGTCGGCTGAGCCTGGAGTCGAGGCCGCGCGCCTAAGGCACGGTTTCGTGAGGCATCTGGCGTTTTGGCGCAGTTCGCGACACACTTCGCGGGCAAGGCCAAAGGAGGATCCGATGCCCCTATTGCCACGCGTTTTTGTCCCTTTGACGCTCTTGATCCTAGCGGTGCCCGCGGCGCAGGGCGCCGAGACCATCCCGATCCGGCCGGATGAGGCGGTGCTCGCCTGCCAGGCGCGGACGCAGCACGAGCTCGCGAAACAGGAAAGTGCCGGCGCCCGTCCGATCCAGCGCTTTGAGACTGAGCGGATGCCCGAGCATATGTGGTCTGTGAAGGGTGTCTACGCTGCGACCTTAGAGGGGGAGGAGCGCCGTCTCGACGTGTCTTGCGATGTCTCATCGAACGGGGTCGAAGTGTTCACCATGCTGGTCGAGGAGATGCCGGCGGGGGAAGGGGGATCCTTAGGGAACTAGGCAGCCCTCGGCATCGAAGAAGTAGCCTTCGACCCAGCCGGGGTCGTTTGGGTCTGGCGGCTCGGGGATGACGTAGATCGCTGTCGCGGCGTCGGCCGTGGTCGAGGCGAGCCGGCGGTTCGAGTGCAGGCGCCCGGTCTGTAGTTCCAAAGATGCGGCCGCGGTCAGCAAAGCGTCGCGGGTAACGCAGCTTTCGACCCCGGCCGCTCGCAGAAGGCTCGCCCGACCTTCGTGGAACGCCGCCCGCTGCCACTGCCAATGGGCGACGTAGAGACTGGCCCCGGCCGCAGTCAGGATTGCCAGAGAGGTGAGTTGCCCGGCCCGCCGGCGGCTGATCATGGCGTTGGGTCGAGCAGTGCGATCGGATGTCGCCGGGCCGCAGCAGCATCGGCGACGAAGGCGGCGAGCGCCGCGGCGTAGAGCCGATGTTCCTGCCGCAACACGCGGGCTGCCAAGCCCTCGGCCGTGTCGCCGGCGATCACAGGCACCGCCGCTTGGCCCAGGATCCGCCCGCCATCCACCTCCGGTACAACCTCGTGGACCGTGCAGCCATGCACTGCCACACCGGCCTCTAACGCCCGGGCATGGGTTTTTAGCCCCTTGAACAGTGGCAGCAGAGATGGGTGGATGTTCAGCATGCGCCCTCGCCAAGCCTCGACAAACGCATCGGTCATGATCCGCATGTAACCGGCGCAAGCAACAAGATCGACGTCGTGTACCGCCAGTACGCGGGCAACTGCGGCATCATAGGCGCTGCGGTCGCCGCGATAGGCGCGGTGATCTATTGCTGCGACGGGCACGTCCCGCCTTGAGGCTAAGGCGAGGCCTGGCGCCGCTGGGTCGTTCGAAAAGACCACGGCTGGGGTTGCGGGAACACCGCCCCCCGCAATCGCGTCCAGCAACGCCAGCATGTTCGACCCGCGCCCAGAAATCAGGATGCCGAGGCGCGGACCAGGTGGCGTCATGGGCTGAGCGCACCGGTCACCTGGGTCTCGGCCGTATCCGCAGCCACCACTGTGCCGATGCAATGCGCCGTCTCGCCCGCCTCGGCGAGCGCACCGGTGACCGCGTCGACTGCGTCGGGCGCGACGACCAGGACCAAGCCGATCCCGCAATTGAATGTGCGCAGCATCTCCGCCTCGGCAATACCGCCGGCCTTGGCGAGCCACGGAAAGACCGCCGGCACCGGCCAGGCACCAAGGTCGATCCAGGCCGCCTGGCCCGGGGCCAGCGCCCGCGGCAGGTTCTCCAGCAACCCGCCGCCGGTGATGTGAGCGAGCGCCCGGACCCCGCCAGCCGCCATCGCCGCCCGTGATGCGCGAACATAGATCCGGGTCGGCGTAAGCAGCACTTCGTCTAGGGAGCCATCGGCAAAGGGGCACGCCGCGTTCCAGGCGAGGCGCTGCACCTCGGCCACCTTGCGCACCAGCGAATAGCCATTCGAATGAAGCCCGGAAGATGCCAGCCCCAACAGCAGGTCGCCGGGCTGCGTCGGTTGCGGCAACAGGGCGTCCCGCTCCGCCGCCCCGACGGCGAAGCCCGCCAGATCGAAATCCCCGGCCGCGTACATGCCCGGCATCTCCGCCGTTTCTCCGCCCAATAGCGCGGCGCCAGCCTCCCGGCAGCCGGCAGCGATGCCGCCGACGATCTCGGTGGCCGTTTCGACGTCCAGGGTGCCGGTGGCAAAATAGTCGAGGAAAAACAGGGGCTCCGCGCCCTGGCAGATCAGGTCGTTGACGCACATCGCGACGAGGTCGATGCCGATGGTGTTGAGGCGCTGGGTCTCTATCGCGATGCGTAGCTTGGTGCCAACCCCGTCGGTTGCGGCAACCAGGACCGGGTCTCGATAGCGTGCGGCGGCGAGATCGAAGAGACCGCCGAAGCTGCCGAGCCCAGTCATGACGCCGGACCGCTCGGTCGATTGGGCCATGGGCTTGATCCGCTCGACCAGTGCATTGCCTGCATCGATATCCACACCGGCAGCGCCATAGGTCAGCCCGTTCGTGTCGGTCCGGTCGCTCGGTTCCGCCATCCGCGCCCTCGTCGATCCCTCTGGCGGCGGGTCTAGCGGATCGGCGTCGCCGAGGGAAGCGGCCGCAATTGACCCGCCCGGCGGTGCGCAGTATCCGGTGCCTCGGGGCCCGTAGCTCAATTGGTTAGAGCAGACCGCTCATAACGGTTTGGTTGGGGGTTCAAGTCCCTCCGGGCCTACCAAACAGTCCTGTTCTTTTGGGGTGTATTTGATTGCCGTTGGAAAAGTTCTTGATTTCATTGGGTTAGGGGGAGGTTGCGCCGGGTGGGCCGATTGGTTTGGATGTGAGGCGGTGAGTTTGGGCTGATTTGGTGCGCAGCATCGATTTCGTCTCAGGATGTGTCCAAACCGATTTCAGGGCTGGACGGTTACGCCAAGCGTCGCGGACTTTTTCTTCATCCACCACTCGTCGGGGCTTAGCGCATCCGGGTTGTTGATAGGACCAGGCTGACGCCTCAGGCCAGGTGTGCGCGCTGATCTTCCCAGAGGGGCGGCAGCGCATTGAGGCGACGCAGCTTGTGGGCCGAGAGGCTGGTGGGTTGGCGTCCGTCGAGGATCGTCTCGACTAAATTGGGTGCGAGGAAGGCCAGTTGCGGGGAGCGGGAGACATCCGCCGTGTCGATGGCCTCGAGCGCTGCAATGTCGGAGATGGTCTTTGGATTCGCCCGATCCGTGTAGATCGCCAGCCGGCGGCGGGCATCGACCACGGTCTGGATCAGGTTGGGATCGGGGGATGCTGTATCGTCGGCCGCGCCTCGCAACATCATTTACAGTGTCGACCCGCGGCGGTCGAGGCGGATCGGCTCGCTGATTTCGAGGGTCAGCTCGACATCGCTGCCGGGGAGCAAGGTGTCGCCAAGCGCCTTGGCCAAATCGACCGTGGCGGACAGCCGATCCTCGGTGAGAGCAACGCGCCGGGTGATCCGGCGCAGCAGGTGTTGACCCTCTGGACTCGCCGGATCATGCAGCACCCCAACCAATTTCCCTATTGCTGTCAGCAAGGTGCCAACCTGCGTTGGCTGGTTGATACCAGCGATCAACGTGCTGCGCGTTGCCGGGTTCGAGAGGTGATGGCGGATCGCCGCTGCCAGGGCGGCCTCGATCTGGGCGCCGGGGATGCGCCATCCGGAGGCGCCGGCCTCGCGGCTGCTGTCGATCAGGCCGGGGCTGGTATAGTAGCGATAGCGCTTGCCCCTCTTCTTGGCATGCACCGGGCGCATGCGCAGGCCCGCCGGATCGAAGAGTTTGCCTGCAAGCGGGCTCGGGGCCTGGGCCTTAGATCGATGCGCGTGGCACCTGCGGTTGGCAGCCAGCATCGCCTGCGCCCGCTCCCAGGTTTCGCGATCGAGGATCGGCTCATGCTGGCCGTCATAGACCTGGTCGCGATGGCGGACGCAGCCGATCAGGACCGGGTTCGAGAGCACCCAGTAGAGCTTACCCTTCGATAAGAGGCAGCCACCGGATTGTCGCCCCGTACGTCGCGCGGTACGGACGGGTGTCTTGTAGCCTTGGTCGGCCAATTCTGCCTGCAACAGACGTACCGATCCCAGATCCAGATAGCGCTGGAAGATTTGGCGCACCAGATCGGTTTCCTTCGGGTTGATCAGCAGCTTGCGGGCCTCGGCCCGGTATCCGAGCGGCGGCACACCGCCCATCCACATGCCCTTCTTCTTGGAAGCGGCGATCTTGTCGCGGATCCGCTCGGCGGTGACCTCACGCTCAAACTGCGCGAACGAGAGCAGTACATTCAGCGTCAACCGGCCCATGCTGGTGGTGGTGTTGAAGGCCTCGCTCACCGAGACGAAGGAGACCTCGGCCGCATCGAAGATGGCCACGATCCGGGCGAAGTCGGCCAGGGACCGCGTCAGCCGATCGACCTTGTAGACAACGACCTCATCGATGCCGCCCGCTTCGATATCCGCGAGCAGGCATTCCAATACGGGCCGATCCATTGACCCGCCGGAGAAGTCGCCATCATCATAGCGGGCCGGGAGTTCCGCCCAGCCTTCGTGGCGCAGGCTGGTGATATAGGCTGAGCAGGCTTCGCGCTGGGCGTCGAGGGAGTTGAAGTCCTGCTCCAATCCCTCTTCGGTAGACTTACGGGTATAGATCGCGCAGCGGAAAGGTTCGGTCATGATGCCTTCTGCCCGGCAGTTTGCCTGAGGGCGAAGAAGGCCGGGCCCTTGCGGTTGGTCCCTGTGGTCTCCTTGGCGATACCCGAGAGTGAGCCATAGCTCTTGCCCCGCCAGAGATAGCCCTGCTCGGTGACATGGATCTCATGGCGGGTGCCCTGCCAGTCTCGGATCAGCCGTGTGCCCGGTGCGGGCCGCGCGGCGTTCGATGCCGCAGCCGGAGGCAGCTTATAATCATGACTTGCGTCAACCCGCTGGCCGGTCAGTGCGGCCAGCCGCCGGGCCAGTTCCGGGTTGGGCCCGACAAAATGGTCAGCCTGCCAGCGCCAGGCGATGCCGAGCATGAGGGAGCCTTTGCGGGCAGCTTTGGGCGGGTCCACGCCCCATGCCTGCCGCCAAGCCGCCTTCAGGGCGGCATTGTCCAGGTCAGGCAGGCGGGCGATCCCATCCCGGATCGCCTCCGGCAGCGCGGCCGCCATCGCACCCCCGCGTCTTGACGGCCCCGGCATGGATCAACCCGCGACCCCGGCGCAGCGATAGGCCTTGCGGCCCGCCTGCGTCTCCAAGCTGATAGCGAAACCGCGCTGGCGCAATCGGGTGAGCGCCGCCCTCAGCGTGTGCGGCTGCCAGCCGGTCTGATCGACAAGCTCCGCCACGGTAGCGCCAGCCGAGCGTTCCACCGCCTCCAGTACCAGCCCGAGCTTGCCTTTCGGCCGGGGTGACGCGTTGGCCATCGCAGCGGTTCGGCCGCAAGGTTCGGCAGCATCTTCTGGAGCGGCTTTCGATTGGGTGCCCTGATCTTCGTCACCGCTGTCAGTGGCCCTGGGCAGAGGATCATGCGCCGCCTCGACACCGATCGCGGCAAGGCCCGCGGGTGTGATCTTCAGGCCTATTCTCTCGCTGTCCTCCTCACGCCAACAGGTGGTGTCGGGCTGCGCCATCACTTTCTCTGCCAGTCCGCGCTTCACCAGTACGGTGAAGGAGCGTGTGAGCGCCGCGCCTGTTGCCGTGATGCTGTCTGGCACCGGCAGCAGGCTGCCATCGCGCCGGGCCGCAGCCTGGGACAGTAGGATGGATTGGGTATTCGTCAGTCTGGTCATTGGGGTGGGGCCCTCTCTCTGGCTGCACGCCAACCGCGCAGCCTCCCACCACCCAAAGCCCGGGCCTTGCCCAGGGTCTTGGCGCCGCGGAGCCACCCGTGCCGCCCACCAGCACCAAGGCTTGCCGTGCGCGCCAAGTCCAGTCTTATTCGCCGGAGGTCTCGTAATTATCGCTGGAGGCTATTGATGCGGATAGATCCATCCGGACGACAGCACTGACCGCCTCGGCAAAAGCACACACATACGTTGCAGCGGAGGAGATGCCGGCGACGAGCGTTAGATACCCAAGTTCATCCAACTTCGGTGACTGCCCCTCCACTGCCAATCCCATGGCCTCCTCCAGTCGGGCCGTGATCTCGGCAATGAGGTGGGTGATCAGGGCGCGGCCATCCTCGTCCATGTCGTCCTCCTGCGATTGGGGTGCTGACCAACGCTTCCCGGGTGAGAGAAGGCAACGCGAGCTTTGCCGGGCGCAGCATACGAACCAGCTGCACCAAGCAAGGAGAACACCGCTCCGGGAAGCGGAGCGGTGTCCGTAGGCTTGAGGGATTGTGTTCGCCTCAGTTCACCGGCGTCAGATGCTCCAGGAAACGGTCCGCGACCATGCGCATGCTGCTGCACCGATAGGGCGAATACTTGTCCTTCGAGCGTTCCGCAGGGCTGGGCGCCATGGCGAACTTGTCCGCGGTAGCGTTGGCAACAATCTCCAACTCCTCCGAGGGGACCAGCCAGGCCCGCCATATGGACGCAGTGTCGGGATCCAGCACCGCCGCCAGGATGAAGTTGTCGGCATGGCGACTAAAAGTCTTACGCCGGACATCGAACTGCACCGTACCGGGTGGCTCGGCCTCGCTGGCGCGCCAGCTCTTGATCTGGATGCGCAGCAGTCGGCTCGTGGTCTTGTCGACGACCACCAGATCGGTGCCGTCATCATCGGCGACGGGGGTGAAGGTGGAGAGCCGGCCGTCCGAGGCGAGCATCAGCTGGCAGGCGACCAGGCTCTCGGCGATGGCCCCGACCTGGGTGGTCGTGAGCCTTGAGGCGCGGTGTTGGGGTTCTGTGTTCATCGGCCCACTGACGCTTGGCGGACCAGGGACAGTCCAGCATAGAAGAGCCTCATTGACTGTAGATCAATATTCTACATCCCGATCCCATGCGGCCATGGAGATCCGCAAGATCCTGGCCGTCAACCTCAAGCGCCACCGTCGCGCGAAAGGCTACTCACAAGAAGGCCTGGCCTTCGCCTGCGAGATCCACCGCACCTACATCGCCGGCGTCGAACGCGGCGTGCGCAATCCCACCGTCACCGTGCTCGCCAAGATCGCCAGGGCCCTGGACATCGGACCGATCAGCTGCTGGCCAAGCCCGACGGCGACACCTGAGGCCCGTGGGATCTGGGGCGGGCGAAGAAACCCGCCGACAAGGTCTTACTCACCCTAAAACCTGCCAAAACGCTGCAAGGCAGGCCAATGTGCAACTTGCGCCAACAGGAGACATCCCGTCGGTGCATGCCGCAATCTCAGCCCAAGCGCAGACGGCGTCCCTTTGCTTGGACCGCCGTAACTGTCAGATTACGCTTTGCAGGACCTGTTCTCCTAGAAATGAGCGCAAAGCACTACGTGGGCAGCTTTCTCTGCTCCCCGTTACTCGCGGGCTCACTCGTTGGACCTCCCGCCAACGCAAGAGTAAGTTGGCGGGCGAACTTCGCCGATGCGACTGGTAACGTGCGGCCCTTCATCTGACCCAGCAGAAGCTGACCGCCGGTCAGATCGCGCCCCGAGATGGGGCGGTGCATGAGCATTTCGTCGTTGTCCAGCTTCAGACCGATTGGGATCTGGAAACCTACCGCGTTCTCGTGCAGCACGTAGTGTCTGATGAACTCGAAGGACTCCGACTCAACAGCAGCGCTTAAGGTCCGCCCGCGCTGAGCGGCAGCCTGCTCCAGCAGATGCCGGACACCAAAGGCCCGGGCGGGCAGAATGAGGTGATGGTCCAGGCAATGCCGCAGGCGCAGTTCCGCAAGTTGCATGAGCGGACTCCCAGCACGAACAACAGCATGGACGGGTTGGGGCACCGCATGAAGCACCTCGAACTCGACGAGGTGAACGGGCTCGAACACCAACGCCAGGTCGCTGCTGAAGGAGGCCAGATCCCGCTCTGCCTGCACCCGGTCCCGTACATTGACCGAGAACGTCACCCCGGGATGGGCTGCGCGGTAGATCGCGATCTGCTCCGGTAGGAAGTACGGTAGCAATGCCTGCGAGCACGCAATCGATACATGGCCACGGCGCTCCCCCGACAGGTCCGCCACCTGCGACTGGATGCGCGAGAGATCCGTGCGCTGGGACTGGATGTGCTGCATCAACAGTTCCCCCGCCGTGTTCAGCCGCATGCCACGGGGCAGCCGTTCGAAAATCGGCCAGCCGAACTCCTGCTCGAACGCCTGGATTCGACGGTTCAGAGCCGAGGCCGTAAGGTTCGTGTCCTCCGCCGCTTTCCGGATCGAGCCCGCGCGCACCACAGCTTCGATCAGCTCGAATGTCTTTAAGTGCCTCACGGGACGCGATATTCTACGAACGCTGAGAAAAACGCAACGGATCTGTGATTTTATAGCATTAGAAGTGTTCGCCCTTCTGCCTCACCCTCGCCGCAGTGACTGTGAGATCGGCAAAGGGGCCTGCAATGATGGACACATCCTCACGACGCGACTTCCTGAAGATGGGCATGGCGGGCGCGTCGATCCTGCCGTTCCTGAAGGCGCTGCCTGCCAGTGCAGCCGGGTCGGACACGATCGTCGTGGTCACCGGGCAGACCATCAACTCGCTGGACCTGCATCGCTCGGGAACGAGCCGGGCGTCCTATCAGGTCGGCGTGAACTGTTATGACCGCCTGCTGTCATTCGGCAAGAAGGAAGCCATCGGTGGAGGGTTCTCCTACGATTACTCGGTCATCGAGCCGGAACTGGCCGAAAGCTGGGAGACGTCGGACGACGGGCTGACACTGACATTCAAACTGAAGTCAGACGCCAAGTTCTGGGATGGCCGCAAGGTGACGGCCGAGGATGTGAAGTGGTCGTTCGACCGCGCCGTGTCCGTGGGCGGCTTTCCTTCGGTGCAGATGAAGGCGGGCGGCTTTGTCCGCCCCGACCAGTTCATCGCGGTGGACGAGGAGACATTCGTCATCAAGCTGGACCGTCCTTCGAAGCTCTCGATCCCCGATCTGGCTGTGCCGGTGCCTTACATTATGAATTCGGTCGAGGCGAAGGCCAACGCGACCGAGGATGACCCTTGGGCGCTGGAGTACCTCCACCAGAACCCGGCCGGCTCGGGCGCCTTCAAAGTGGCGCGCTGGCAGCCGGGCGAACAACTCGTCTACGAGCGCAACGAGGACTGGGTCGGCGGCCCACTCCCCGCCGTCAAGCGCGTGATCATCCGCGAAGTCCCAAGCCCCGCGACTCGCCGGGCGCTGATCGAACGGGGCGATGTGCAGATGGCCTTCGGTATTCCGGACAAGGACGCCGCCGAACTGGCTGACAAGATCGATGTCTTCTCGACCCCGGTCGAGAACTGCATCCACTGCCTGTGCCCGAACTTTGCGTTCGAACCGTTCCAGGACCCGGATGTGCGCAAAGCCATCGCCTATGCCGTTCCGTATGAGGACATCTTCCAGGCCGCTGCTTTTGGTAGGGGCCTCCCGCTCTACGGTGCCGAGGGCCCGATCGAGGATATCGCCTGGCCACGCAAGACGCAGTACTACACTGACCTCGACAAGGCGAAAGAGCACATGGCCAAGTCCGGCCATGCCTCGGGGTTCGATGTGACGATGTCGATCAGCGCTGATCTATCGTCTTGGATGGAACCGACGGCCCTCTTGGTTCAGGAAGCGCTCGGCAAGATCGGCATCAATGTCACGATCGACAAGATCCCCGGCGCGAACTGGCGCACTGCCGTGCTGGTCGAGAAACGCCTGGATCTGCACCTTGAGAATTTCGGCGGCTGGCTGAACACGCCCGATTACTACTTCTTCTGGGCCTACAAGGACGGGCACCTCTTCAACTCCTCGAACTATCGCAATGACGAGATCGAGGAATTGGTCGACAGCGCGCTGCACATGCCCATGGACGACCCCGCATATGCGCCCAAGATCAAGCGCATGTTCGAGATCGCTCTCGAGGAACTGCCGCGCATACCGCTCTACCAGCCCGCCCTGAACGTCGCGACAAACGGGGTCGAGGGCTACGAGTTCTGGTTCCACCGCCAGTTGGACGTCCGTCCGCTGACGACCACCTGAGCGATGCTCACCTCCCACCCCCGCCTACGCGCGACGTTGATGCGGATCGTCCAGGCCTTGCCCGTCGTTGTGGGCGTCGTGGTGATCAGCTTTGTGCTGACCCGCGCACTGCCCGGCGACCCGGCGGTTTACTTCGCGGGAGCGGCGGCGGACGCGGCGTCCATTGAAGAAGTCCGGGTCGCCATGGGCCTCGACAAGCCGCTGCTGGAGCAGTTCTTCGTCTATGTGAGCGACCTGCTGCGCGGCGATCTGGGGCAGTCGCTGTCGACCGGACGCCCGGTGGCGGTCGACCTTGCGACGCGGCTTCCCGCCTCGCTGGAGCTGACGCTGACGGCGCTGCTCCTGGCTGTGGTGATTGCGGTCCCTCTCGGGGTGCTGGCGGCCACGCGGCCAGGATCATGGGTCGATCACTTGTGCCGGATGGTGGTCACCGCGGGCGTTTCGCTGCCGACCTTCTTCACCGGCATCCTGCTGATCTACATCCTTTACTATCTGGCGGGTTGGGCGCCTTCACCGCTGGGACGGCTGGATTTCATCTACCTGTCGCCGGAGCACATCACCGGGTTCTACCTGATCGATGCCGCGCTGGTCGGCGATTGGGAGACATGGTGGGGTGCTGCACGCCAACTGGCGCTGCCCGCCATGACGATGGCCCTGTTTACCTTGGCCCCTATTGCGCGGATGACCCGAGCGGCGATGCTGAGTGCGCTGTCGGCGGACTTTATCCGAACAGCGAAGGCCGCGGGGCTGTCGAACCGCAAGGTCCTCTACGGCTATGCTTTTCGCAACGCGTTGCTGCCGGTGGTCACGACATTGGGCATGGTGTTCTCGTTCGCGCTCGGTGCCAACGTGCTGGTCGAGAAGGTCTTTGCCTGGCCCGGCATCGGCTCCTACGCGGTCGAGGCGCTGGTGGTGTCCGACTACGCCGCCGTGCAGGGCTTCGTCCTGACCATGGCACTGCTGTTCGTGGCGCTGAACCTGGTTATCGACCTGCTCTATACCGCGATCGACCCGCGCATCGGGTTCCTGTCGTCATGACCGATACCGCCGCACCTCAAGGCCGGTTTGACCACGTCCTCTATGTGCTGAGGTCGAACCCGGTCACGATGGTTGCCTTCAGCATGCTGGGTTTCATCGTGTTCTGCGCGATCTTTGGCCCCTCTCTGGTGCCCTATGACCCGCTTGCGACCAATGCGGCAAACGCGCTGCAACACCCGTCCTGGGAGCATTGGTTCGGTACGGACCAGATCGGACGCGACGTCTTCAGCCGTGTGGTCGTGGCAACGCGCCTGGACCTGACCATCTCGGTTCTGGCCGTGGCGATCTCGTTTGTGGTGGGCTCGATCCTGGGGGCCGCGGCGGGATACTGGGGCGGCTGGCTGGACATCGTCCTGAACCGTGTCCTCGATACCATCATGGCATTTCCACTGTTCGTGCTCGCGATGGGGATCGTCGCCGCTCTCGGCAATACGGTTGAAAACATCATCTACGCCACCGCCATAATCAACATGCCGTTCTACGCCCGCCTTGTTCGGGCAGAGGTGAACATCCGCCGTGACGCCGGGTTCGCCCGGGCGGCCAAGCTGTCCGGCAATTCCGACCTGCGCGTCCTGGCACTTCACATCTTCCCGAATGCCTTGCCGCCGATGATGGTGCAGGTTTCGTTAAACCTCGGCTGGGCGATTCTGAACGCCGCGGGGCTGTCGTTCATCGGCCTCGGCGTACGCCCACCCACTCCGGAATGGGGCATCATGGTTGCCGAGGGTGCCAACTTCATCGTCTCGGGCGAGTGGTGGCTGGCAGTTTTCCCGGGGCTCTGGCTAATGATGGCCGTGTTCACCTTCAACCTGCTCGGCGACGGCCTGCGCGACATTGTCGACCCGCGAAAGCGCACCTGATGCTAAGCGTCCGCGATCTTGCCGTGTCGTTCCAGACCCGCAGGGGGCAGGTCGACGCCGTGCGTGGCGTGAGCTTCGATCTGGCCAAGGGAGAGATCCTGGGGATCGTGGGCGAAAGCGGTTCGGGCAAGTCGGTGACGTCGTATGCCTTGATGCGGATCCTCGATGCGGGCGGCGTGATCAAGCAGGGTGATGCGGAGTACTCCGGCATCGATCTCCGCCGCGCCTCCGAACACGACATGCGTGATGTCCGCGGGCGTGAGATCTCCATGATCTTCCAGAACCCCCGCGCCGCGCTGAACCCGATCCGCAAGGTCGGCCACCAGATCGAGGATGTGCTCCGCCAGCACGCAAGCGCGACCCGCGGCAACGCCCGCGCCAAGGCGATCCAGGCGCTCGAGGCGGTGCGGATCAAGGACGCCGAGGCCCGGTACGACGCCTATCCGTTCGAGCTGTCGGGGGGGATGTGCCAGCGGGTTGTCTGCGCGATTGCTCTCGCCTGCAATCCCCGCATCCTGATTGCGGACGAACCGACGACTGGTCTCGACATCACCACCCAGAAGGCCGTCATGGATCTGGTGCGTGACCTCATCCGAGCGCGGGAGATGAGCAGCATCCTGATCACGCACGACCTGGGCCTCGCCGCGCAGTATTGCGACCGGATCGTCGTGATGAAAGATGGTGAAATCGTCGAGCAAGGCGACCCTCTGACTCTGTTCAGCGATCCCCAGCACGCCTACAGCCGCAAGCTGGTCGACGCGACCCCTCGTGTGGGTGAGAGCATCCGCAGCCTTTTGCCGCCCGAGGACCGCCGTCCGATGGTGCCGCATACCGTTGGCAAGACGCCGCTCGTTCAGGTGCGCGATCTTGTGAAAACCTACCATGGCAAGTCTGGCCCCGTGCGTGCGGTCAAGGGGATCTCGTTCGATATCTGCGACGGTCAGAGCGTGGGTCTGGTCGGGGAGAGTGGGTGCGGCAAGTCTACTACCTCCGAGATTCTGGTGCGCCTTCTGGACCCGACGGGCGGGCAGGTGATTTTCGACGGCGCGGATATCGGCGCCATGCCCGCCAAGGGGTTCGCGCGCAACCCGCGCCGGGCCGACATCCAGATGGTCTTTCAGGATGCGACTGACAGTTTGAACCCTCGCCATACGTCGCAGCAGACGATTGCCGAGCCCTTGAGGCGTCTGGCCGGCCTCCGCGGCGCCAAGCTGACGGCCCGGGTTGCGGAACTGGCGACCCTGGTTGGTCTGCCGCTGCCCTTGCTGGACCGATTCCCGCACCAGCTCTCGGGCGGTCAGAAAGCGCGGGTGGGCATTGCCCGGGCCATCGCGCTCGAGCCGAAGTTCCTGATCCTCGATGAACCGACGGCGGCGCTGGACGTCTCGATCCAGGCGGTTGTGCTGAACCTGCTGATGGATCTGCGGGCGCAACTGGGGATGACATATCTTTTCGTCAGCCACGACCTGCATGTGGTGCGACTTCTGTGCGACCACGTCATCGTCATGAAGGATGGCGAAATCGTCGAGCAGGGCCCGGCTGCCAAGGTCATGACCGCCCCCCAGAACCTCTACACCAAGGCGTTGCTCGACGCTGCGCCCAAACCGCCCGAGCGGCGTGACCAGACGTTGATGACCGGAGTATCCTGATGCTGAGTAAACTGCCGTTTACCCTGGATGCGTTGCGGGCGGCCTATGCGGAGGGGACGCGGCCCGAAGACGTGATCGATGAGGTCTTTGCCCGGCTGGACGCGGTCAACGATCCAGGGATCTTCATCCACCGGCGCGATCGCGCCGATGTGCGGGCCGAGGCGGAGGCACTGGGTGCCTACGACCCTGACCGACCGCTGTGGGGTATCCCTTTCGCCGCCAAGGACAACATCGATGTGGCCGGGATCGAGACGACTGCAGGCTGCCCGGCCTATGCCTACACCCCTGATGCGGACGCCTTTGTGATCGCGCGGCTCCGCGCGGCGGGGGCCCTTCTGATCGGCAAGACCAATCTCGACCAGTTTGCGACCGGGCTGGTCGGGGTCCGCACCCCGTACGGCGCACCTCTGAATGCCGTCGATCCCGAGATTGTGCCGGGGGGATCCTCAGGCGGGTCCGGCGTCATCGTGGGCCACGGGGCGGTGACGTTTGCGCTGGGCACCGACACTGCGGGGTCGGGCCGGGTACCCGCCGCACTGAACAACGTCGTCGGGCTGAAACCGACCTTGGGTGCACTGTCGTCCACCGGCGTCGTGCCCGCCTGCCGGACGCTGGACACAGTGTCGATTTTCGCGCTGACGGTCGACGATGCCTATGCCGCGTTTGCCGTAGCCAGGGGGTACGACCCGGCAGATTCTTACTCCAAGCCTCTTGTGCACCAGCCCTTGGCGGCCCCGCCCAAGGTGCTCAGGGTCGGTATTCCCGATGCGGCTTCGGTTGAGTTCTTTGGCGATCAGGCGCAGGAAGCCGCGTTCAACCGGGATGTCGCGATCCTGAAGACGCATGGCGCCGAGATCGTACCCCTGAACTTCGAGCCGCTCTTCACCATTGCCCAGCTGCTCTACCAGGGCACGTGGGTGGCCGAGCGCTACACAGTGATCGAGGACCTGCTGGCCCAGGACCTGGACGCCGTTCATCCCGTGACCCGCGAGATCATCACGGCGGCCGAGGGGATGTCGGCGGCGGATGCCTTCCGCGCGTTCTATCGCCTGGCTGATCTGAAGCGGGCGGCCGAGCCGATGCTGGAGGGGATCGATATGCTATGCGTGCCGACGATCCCCACGGTCTACACGGTGTCGGATCTCGAAGCAGATCCGGTCACCCCAAACTCAAATCTCGGCACCTACACGAACTTTGTGAACCTGCTCGACATGTGCGGGATTGCGGTGCCGACCGCGCCGCGCCGGGACGGCCGCCCCGGAAGCGTCACGCTGCTGGCCTTTTCTGGGGATGATGCTCTCGTCGCCTCGGTCGCCCGGGTCTTCGAGGCCGACTGCCCACGTACACTCGGCGCGACTGCTCACCCAGCGCCGTTCCCCTCGTCGCTGCCCGCGGTCGCGGCGGACGAGATCGAGATCGAGATCGCGGTTTGCGGTGCGCATATGCGCGATCTGCCCCTGAACTGGCAGTTGACCAGTCTGGGCGGGCGCTTCGGGCGCACGGCCCAAACCGCGCCCACTTACCGCTTCTATGCCCTGGCCGGCGGGCCGCCCGAACGCCCGGGGCTGGTGCGGTGTACTAGGGGCGCTGCCATCGCGCTTGAGATCTGGGTTCTGCCCAGATCCGCACTGGGTGCGTTTATGGCTGGGATTCCAGCGCCGCTCGGCATCGGGACGATCGAGCTCTCGGATGGCAACCACGTCAAAGGCTTCCTCTGCGAGGGCGCGAGGACCAAGGGCGCCACCGACATCACGCATCTGGGCGACTGGCGCACCTACCTGGCCACCCAGCACGAGGAAACGGCATGACCCTGTCGCGCGCCGAGACCCGGCTGGCCGAGTTGGGTCTGAAGCTTCCACCCGACTGGACCCCGATGGGCAAGTTCTTGCCGTTCCGCCGCGACGGGACCATGGTCTACCTGTCGGGCCAAGTCTGCGAGTGGGATGGCAAGGTGACCCACACCGGCCCCGTGCCGAACACTCCCGAGGGAGTTGCCACTGCCAAGCAAGCTGCCAAGATCTGCGCGCTGAACCTGCTCTATCGCTTGCGCGGGGCCTGCGAAGGCGATCTCGACCGGGTCGACTGCGTGCTGCGGCTGGGCGGTTTCGTGCAGTGCGAGACCGGGTTCGCGGCGAGCCCCCTGGTGATCAACGGCGCGACGGAGCTTTTCATCGAACTTTTCGGCGAGCACGGCTGGCATGCGCGCACGGCGGTCGGCGTGCCGGGACTGCCAGGGAACGCCTCGGTAGAGGTTGATGCCGTCGTCCGCCTCAGCGCTTGATCAGCAGTCCGGAAGCGCTGGCGGCGGCAGGGGTGGCGCCTCCTGCTCCAGTGCTGCAGCGATTGTCAGCAATTCGGTGTCGGCACCAGGATGACCGGCCAGCATCACGGCGCAGGGGCGTCCGACGGAGTCAAGTCCCCATGGCAGGGAGATCAATGGACCGCCGAAAACGGTCCATGGGGTCAGCCAGTCCTGGAATCCGGTCGTCTCGCCGATTAGCGGAGCGCCCTCGGGCACCGGGAGGGTTAGCAAAACGTCGAACCCTGCCACACCGGCCCAGAAGTCGGCTCGGGCGGCGTCGAGACGTCCTCTTGCATCTTCTTTCTCTGCGGCTGAGGTCCTCTTCCCTGCCTCGAGACCTGCCCGGAACCTTGGTTTCAAATGCGCTGCTCGGTCATCCGCCAACAGATGGCCGTGGGCCGCAAATGCTTCGGAATTCATAACAACCCGATGATCAGAAACTACGCGGGCAATGTCGATGTCCATCATTGGATGCCTGAGAGGACCGGCGAGCTCTGACATGGCCGCCCCTGCCGCATCGAACGCTGCCAACGCATCGGGCGTGGGCACAGCGGTCGCGTCGAACAGCAACGCCGCAGCGGAGCAACGCGCCGCGTCCCCGCAGGCTGGGGGCAGCGGCGCCGGGCACATGGCCCTGAACGATTGAGCGGCCAGGTCGACGGATCGGGCGATGACGCCCACGGTGTCGAAGCTGGGCGCGAGCGGGGTCACTCCCGCGGTTGGCAGAACGCCGAACGTCGGTTTCAGCCCAACTGCTCCACAATACGCCGCAGGACGGCAAAGTGATCCGGCGGTTTGGGTGCCGAGCGCCAGATCGATGATGCCCGCGCCAACCGCAGCCCCAGACCCGCTGCTGGACCCGCCAGGGCTCCGGGCAAGATCATAGGGGTTCCGGCAATCCGTGGGGTCTGTGAACGCGAACTCGGTCGTGACGGTCTTCGCCACGATACGCGCGCCAGCGTCACGCAAGCCGGCGACCACGGCTGCGTCAGCCTTTGCAGGTAGCGTATCGCGACAGGCGTCGCTGCCATTGCGAGTCGGTATCCCCATGACGTCAATAATATCTTTGACGCCGCAACTGAGGCCCGAAAGCTCCCCCGACATTCCTGGCGCCGGTCCGCGTAAGCCCGCAGCGCCCGGATCGCATGTTTCAACGAAGGCATGGAGCCGCTGAGACCAAAGCTGCCTTTGCTGCGTCATACTGGTGCTGTGCCCCATGGCCTCTCAGCATTGCTCACTCTCAGAGTGCGCCCCAGCATGCATTCCAAAGTTCGCCGTGGAGGCCGCAGAAACAACGCCCGGTCCACATTCCGAGTGCAGCGCAGTCTCGTAGTCAAGGGCCGAACGATTTCAGGCTAACTCCTGAGTGCTGCGGGTCAAATACGGATCGGCAAGATGAGTACTTCTGCTGAGTGATAGCGGAGTGGATTCTGGGGCGGGCGAACATCAGCGGATCGCCTAGGCGATCGCACAGAGTTCCAACTTCTGCATTCGCGCATGTCCGGCTGCTGACGATTTGGATCGGGCGATTGAGCAGATGTCCGGAATACCTGCATTGTTGCCGCTGGCCAAGCCGCCGGCGGCTGGGCAGCCGCGGGCGGCTTGGCGGTCAGCCACTGTCATCGAAGCGAGGCGTTGGGACGATGCCGTGTTGGTCGATCAGGAACACGCCCGGGCCGCTGTCAGATCGCGCCTGTGGCTTCCGCCAGTTCAAAAGCTGAGTAAGGGCGTCGACCTGGTCGTCTTGAAGGGCGTTGGGAAAGCTGAGGAGTTCGCGTTCGAACATGTCAAGCCTAGTGTCGTCCCTGGGCAGGATGAGCCCGCCGGCCTCGACCTTGGCGCTGACACCGGAGGCTCGGCTAACCTTGTCACCCTCGGGCTTGATCGGAATTCGACGCGGCACATTGGGCGGCGCATCGTGCTTGAGCTGTTGGCCACTGGCCGCGTTCTCGATCAGGAGGACATCGGCACGATGGTGCTCTGCTTGGCTGATCACCGCACGCCGCAGCGAGGGGAAATCCAGCTTCTTTCGAAGGACATCAAGAACATATTACTCGTTCCTACGCAGCAGCGCCGTGACACAGACCGACCAGTCGCTGAACGCGCCGTCCTTTGAGGCCGTATCCCAGCTCTGGATGTGCTGATCCCCAGGCAGCCGTTCAGGTGGATCACCGTAGTAGCGGAACCAGGCCCTCTTGAACAAAGCCCCCTCTGCCGGGATCGGCGCCTGCTGCTATTGGGCCGAGGAGACCGCCGATCCCATCTGTGCCTTCTGGTGTTCCAGCTGCGGCAGAGGCTCCCGTTCGGGATGCAGGGCCGCGCCGATCTCACGGTGATGCACCTGGCCCTCTCCGATCGGGATCTCCTCCGGGCTTTCGGCAATGGGGGGCAGGCTGAGATGCTGCCAACCGCCGGTTTCCAGAAGGTGACCGGCCAGGTCGTCCTCGTGAACCCGCTGCATCACCAACACGATCGCTCCGGTGGCCTTGTCGTTCAGTCGGGAGACAATCGTGTTGGCGTACCAGTCCTTGACGGTCTTCCTGGCTGTTTCTGAGGCCGCCTCATCGGGCTTGATCGGATCGTCGATGACGATGATATCCCCACCGCGCCCAGTCAGGGTCCCACCGACCGAGGTCGACAACCTGCCACCCCCAAGCCGTGGTGGAAAAGTCCATCTCGGCCGCACGGCCCTTGGCAATCCAGGTCTTTGGAAAGAGCCGGAGATACCAATCCGACTGCGGTATCGCCCGACAATGTGAACCGCGCCGGGTTTGCCGGAGGCCTGTGATGGTTAGTTACGCGGCCACGTCGCGAGCTTCCAGTACTGCGTAGTAGGCGGCCTCTGCTTCTGCGGGTGGGATGTTGCCGATCGGCTCGAGCAGCCGGCGGTTTTTGAA
>JBCCRM010000002.1:0-230436 GCA_039513195.1 Pseudomonadota bacterium
CCTGCTGATCGGCGATGCCTCGAAAGCCCGCGACCGCCTCGGATGGACCCACAAAACCGCCCTCCAAGACATGATCGCAGAAATGGTCGCCGCAGACACATCAAGACTACACACCGAACTCAACCGAAAAAATCGACACGGCTAGCCGAGCCATTTGAACGGGCCAGATCGGAAAAGGCATGAAAGGCACCTGATCGGCACAGTTTTTTCGGGCGCAGCCGGCCCGCGGAACCGACGCTGCCCTACGACGATAGACTGCGTTGGAAAGGACATGCCGTCCTACGACGCGCGCCTCGTTGGGAAGCGCCTCACACTCCCGCGGGAGGCGAGGGGTGTCGAAATTGAAGACCTTTCAGCCATTGTTGGAGTGGAGCTCACTGCCGTCAGCCAAGGAGTGAGCGGCCGACAGCTGCGACCTGACCATCCGTCAGCGTGACGGAGCAGCTCGCGCCTCACCGTCCCCAAAGCCATTGGCCGAGCTTGCCGAGGGGCTTGGCGAACAGCGCATAATCGACCGGGCCCGCGCCGAGCCATTGGCGTCGCGCCCGCAAGCTCTCGAGATTGCCGCGCAGATAGGCTCGCCACCCGGCCGTGGAAGCGCCGCCGACCATCATATCAACCATCACACGTTCCAGAAATGCGACGCGAACGGCCTCGCCCGGCGCCGGGCATTCCAACGCGCGCAGCATGAAATCGTAATCGGCCGAGATCTTATAGCGGGTGTCGAAGCGCCCGACCCGCCCCGCCACCGCCCGGCGAATGTAGAAGGTGGGATGCGCCGGCATCCAGCCACGCCGGAATGCGCCGGGCCGCCAGGGCGTGCCTCGCCAGCGGCGCAACACCCGCCGGTCGCCATGATTGTCGACGAAGTCGAGATTGCCGCAGACCGCGTCATGACCCTCCAGCGCCACGGCGATATCCGCCAAGACGCCCGGGTCGTGGTAGCGGTCGTCGGAGTTCAGGAAGCCCACCGCCTCGCCGTCATAAGCGGCGAGGCCCTTGTTCATCGCGTCATAGATCCCCTGGTCGGGCTCGGAGATCACCCGCACCCGCGGATCGCCGAAGCCCTGGACCAAAGCGACCGTGTCGTCCCGCGACGCCCCGTCGATTACCAACAGCTCGGCGTCGCGGTGGGTCTGCTCCTGGAACGAGGCCACCGTGTGCCCGATCGTTGCCGCGGAGTTGTAGGCGATGGTGACGACCGAGATCCTCACCGCTCCCCAGCAACCTCAGAGGAAGGACGCATCGACCCCCGACCCGAGGGTCTGGCGCGCGCCGTTGACGATCACGGTCCGGTTCAGCGTGTTGGTCCCTGGCATGGTGCAGTTCCTGTAGGTGACCGCGGTCAGGAAGGCAATCACATCCGCGCTGTCGGTGCCATCGGGGGTGAAGAAGTCCAGGGCGATGTTCTCGAACAGCGCGCCGGTATAGCGCCACGAGGTCGTGTGCCCCGGCTGGCAGACATAGTCATGCCCCTCGATCGTGCAGTGGTTGAAAGACACATCCTGGCCGAACACGCCCTCATAGGCCGCATTGGCAGCACCATGCAGGCTCGCCGGGATCGACGCATGCGCCTTCATGATCCGGCCGCCATTCACGGTCAGCTTCTTGCCGCGATGGCGGATGAATTGCAGGATCGAGCCCTCGACCGTCACGATCATATCGGGCGTGTAGGTGCCGTTCAGGAGCCCTGCGAATTGGCTGTCCCGCACGGTCATGGAGCGGAGATTGGATCCCGCCCATAGGCTGCACCCGGCAATGTTGGTCGCGTTCGGGCATTTCATCACCACGCCGTCGACCACGAAGTCGAAATCCTGCGCCATATCGGTGGTGCTGCCGGCGGCATATTCCGAGATGAACGAGATCGACTGCCAAATCATGCTGTTGGTGCCGAGCGACTTGGTGCTGACAAAGCGGAAATCGGTGATCCGCCCGCCGCAGGACCGCAGATTGGCCCCCTCGGCATTGGTGCAGCGCACCTTCTCGTAGGCGATGTCGAAGGAGGCGTGGGCATTCACGGTAGCGTGGTTCTGCCGGCCCGTCAGGTTCCGCACGAGCCCGCCATGGGCGCCGAAATTGAAATCGATTGGGTGCCAGCAGAATTGCGAATTGATGTTCTCGATTCGCGTGTTCCGCGAGCCGCCGCTGATATTGATCGGGTAGCGGCAGCCTTCCAGGAACGCGTCTTTGATCGTGGTGTCGATGCACCAATTCGCGAACAACGGGTCGGGGCCGGAGCCCATGCGCCGGTGCCGGTCGATCAGCGACAGCCCCTCCAGCGTCGCGCCGGTGAGGTAGATGAGGTCGATCACCCGCGGCCCGCCTGCCTGCGTCAGGGGATAGACGATGCCGAGCTTACCCTGCACCGATAGCGCGACGGGTTTGCGCACCGTCAGCGTCACGCCGTCCGAGGCCGCGGCATAGGTGAAAACCGTCGGATCGCCGAGCGAGACGGTGCTGCCGGAGACCTCTTTCACCACATGCGCTTCGCGCTGCACGTAGAACCAGGCATTCTCCCAGACCTTGGTGGAGTCGATGGCGATCAGGTCGTCGGGCGAGATCCCGGCGATGCTGTCGACGGTGATCTCGTCCTCGCCGCGGGTGGTGCTGCCCTGATAGCTGGGGGTGGCGACCGCCTCCGCCTCGAAGGAAAAGGTGGTCGCCGCACCATGGTCGACGATCAGCTCGGCGCCGTTCGACTCGATGGTCAGGTCGCGGGACAGGATGATCGTGTGGCCACCGCTGCCCAAGCGATAGCCGCTCTCGGTCTGGGGGATGTAAACCTTGGCCGTGGTAGCGACGCCGAAATCGCAAGCGGCCTTGATCGCTGCGGCGTCGTCCTGGGCACCGTCGCCGGTGGCGCCGAACATCTGCGGTGTGACGGTTTGCTCCGCCAGCGCCCACCAATTGCCATCCGCCGATTGCACCTTGCCGCCATGGAGCGGCTCCAGCGCCGAACGGGCATAGAGCGCAGCCCCCCGGTCGCCCGGCGCGCCGTAGCCGGCCGTGCGGACGAAATCGACCCCGGCCTCGATGGTGCTCGCCTGAAGCTGGGCGACCGACGCGAAAGAGCCGGACGCGATGTTGTCCAGCTTCAGCTTATCAGCCGCGGACATCACGCCCGCCTCCATATTGGTGGCGGCCGGCAGTTCGATCGGCGCGGTGCCGCCGCCGAGCTGGACGGCATCCGGCTCCGGGGTCACGAACAGGGAGACATCGCCGCCGCCGCGGCGGCTGAACGCCACCCGAAGCGGCTGCCGGTCGGTCCAGGAAAAGAAGGTCATGGGCCACGCCTTTCATATTGCTGCGAGCAACGGCCCGGGCAACGGTCTGCGGCAATGGCGTGGCTGTTAGCGCGCGTGCCCTCTGGCGGTTCGGCCGCTCAGACGGCAATGGATCGCTGGCCCAGCCCCTGTCGCAAACTCGTCCGGACCATTGTTGGGCACAGCGCGCATTTGATTGGCGGGGAGTCTAGCACCGGTGGCCCGGCGTTGCCGCAGAGGACGGCCCGACCGCGCGCTCGGCAACTCAGGGTGCATCCACACCGCCGCCCTACAACCGCCAGAATGGCCGCGTGACAGCCAGGCTCGTTGAAGAGCGACAGGCGGCGATTGCAGCACCCGTGCCGACGGCGCCGCGAAAGCCGCCGGCCCGCGGGATGAGGCAGGAGGATGGCTCCGGCAGGCCGGTCGAACGGCGGGCGCTGTCCGGGCTGACGCCCAGACACTCGCGAGCCCGCAAGATGCTACAGGACCCGGGTCACCCCAACTGATAGCCTGGCGTCGACTGCGACAATGCGATCTCGTCCGCATCCATCTCCTGGCCGATGCCCTCGAAGAGCGGGGTCGAGAGATATCGCTCGCCGGTGTCGGGCAGCATGCAGAGGATGACCGAGCCTTCCGGCGCCTTCTCGGCGATCTGCATGGAGATCGCGAAGGTCGACCCGCCGGACACGCCGGTGAAGATCCCCTCCTCCTGCGCCAGGCGGCGCGACCAGGCGATGCCGTCGGCACCAGCCACCGGCAAGAGCGCGTCGTAGAAGTTCTTATCGAGCGCCTCTTGCAGAACATGGGGGATGAAATCCGGGGTCCAGCCCTGGATCGGATGCGGCTCGAAGGCAGGGTGGCTGTGGCTTGGCGCATGGGTGCCGTCGTCGCGGCCCTGCGCCTCGCCCGAGCCGACGAGCTGGGCGTTGGAGGGCTCGGTCAAGATGATCTTGGTGTCCGGCCGCTCCCGGCGCAGGGCCCGCCCGACGCCGGAAACCGTGCCGCCGGTGCCGTAGCCGGTCACCCAGTAATCGAGGCGGTCTCCCGCGAAATCGGACAGGATCTCCCGCGCCGTGGTGCTCTCATGCATATCGGCATTCGCGTCGGTCTCGAACTGCCGGGCCAAGAACCAGCCATTGGCCTCGGCGAGTTCCGCGGCCTTTTTGTACATGCCGAAACCCTTTTGCGCCTTTGGTGTCAGCACGACCTTGGCGCCGAGAAAACGCATCAACTTCCGCCGCTCGATCGAGAAGCTCTCCGCCATGGTGACCACCAGCGGATAGCCTTTGGCCGCGCAGACCATGGCGAGGCCGATGCCGGTATTGCCGGAGGTCGCCTCGACGACGGTCTGGCCGGGCGTCAGGCTGCCGTCACGCTCGGCGGTCTCGATGATGTTAAGCGCCAGGCGGTCCTTGACCGAGGCTGCGGGGTTGAAGAATTCCGCCTTCACATAGAGCCGCACATGGGCGGGCGCGAGGCGGTTGATCCGGATGCAGGGCGTGTCGCCGACAGTGTCGACCACACTGTCGTAAAGCCGCCCGCGCCCCGCCGTTTGGCGCGTGCCCGCGCCGGGTCCGTCCATCGATGCCATGACAAATCACCCCTTCTTTCCGCGTTTGAAAGGCGCAGTCGGTCCGCGCCCGTATCCTCCATAAGCGCGCCGAGCGTCGTGCCAATGTAAAGACTCTCGAACCACAGTTCCATGTGTAGGTTTTGAAAATTTAATCGCACTCAGCCGGGGAACCTGTCTCGATCGGCGGCGACCGAGGCTTAGGTGCAGCCGACGGTTGCGCTTGACGCCAAAGCGGCCTTGGGACGTCCTGCCGTGAGGGGGCGCCGCGTCGACCCATCGCCTCGGTTGCCACCGCCAGGCCCGCGGCGGGCTGCCGAGGCCGGTGCATATGGGACCGCAGCGGCGCAAGCTCCGCTGGGCTGGCGTGGATTAGAGCATTTTCCAGCCAATCTGAATCGGATTGGCGTGGTGAAAATGCGACCAAACAATACCTTAGAGCGCGAGAACCGATGCAATCGGCTCGGAAAGCGCTCTAGCGAAGGCGCTTTGCGAAAAAGACCGCGGGGCGCGGTCGTCCCCGAGCCTTCGGAAGCTTTGGCCCGCGTCAAGCACAAGCCGGGCTGACGCCCGGTCGCGGCGCGCCGCAATGCTGGACCCGGCCCGATCTTCCCGGCGCGCGCGAAAACTTGAGTAAAACCCTATGCATATGCGTTGTGCATAAAGTGTGCATATCCCGTGCATCCGGGTTTTCCTGGGATTTGAGGGGGTTGCGGGTGGGTGTTCAGGGGGTCGCATTGGGAAAGAACAGCTGCTGTCCGTCGGCGCGAAAACCGCCGATTGCGGCCTGGCCTTCGGGCGAGAGGAGCCAGCGGGCGAAGCGCTCCGCCGCCGCCGCGCGAGCCCTCGGGCAGTGGCTCTGACTGACCGGGACGACGCCATACTGGTTGAAGAGCGCCGGGTCGCCTTCCACCAGGACCTCGTGCCCGCCCTTGTTCGCGAAGGCTATCCAGGTCGCCCGGTCGGTCAGCGCATAGGCGCCTTGGGCTGTGGCGATGTTGAGGGTAGCCCCCATGCCGGAGCCGGTTTCGCGATACCAGGTGCCGCTGTCTCCCGCCGGGTCGATCCCGGCAGCCTGCCAGAGGGCACGCTCGCGGATATGGGTGCCGCTGTCATCGCCGCGGGAGGCGAAGGGCGCCTGCGACGCGGCGATGGCAGCGAGGGCCGGCGCCACCTCTCGGCCGCCGCCGATAGCGGCTGGATCGGCCGCTGGCCCGACGAGAACGAAGTCGTTATGCATCACGTCGGCCCTATAGGCGCCGTATCCTGCGGCCACGAATGCCTCCTCAGCCTCTCTGGCATGGGTCAGCAACGCATCGCCATCGCAGTTTCGGGCGTTGCGGAGCGCTTGCCCGGTGCCGACCGCGACCACCCGGACGGTGATGCCGGTCGCCTGCGTAAACGCCGGAAGGATGGCATCGTAGAGCCCAGAACTCTGCGTCGAGGTGGTGGATTGGAGAAGGACGAAACGGTCCGCCCCGAACGCGGGCACCACGAGCGAAAGGCAGAGCACAAAGCTGGCAAGGCGCATCGGGCGCGATCAGAGCAGCAGATCGCCGGCCAGATAGGCGCGCGCCTCCGCCGAAGCGGGAGAGGCGAGAAAGGTCGGCGCGGCGCTCTGTTCGCCGACCCGGCCGCAGTGCAGGAAGACCACCTCCTCCGCCAGGCGAGCGACTTGGCCGCGGTCATGGGTCACCAACACGACCTTTGCGCCCCCAGCCGCGGCGCGGCGGATCAAAGCCTCGACCGCGGCAGTGGCCCTCGGATCCAGCGACACGGTCGGCTCGTCCAGCAGCAGCAGCCGCGGCTCCGCGGCCAGGGCGCGGATGATCGCAAAGCGCTGCTTCTCGCCACCGGAGAGGGCCCTTGCCGGCCGGCCCGCCAGCGCGGAAAGCCCTGCCAGATCAAGCAGTTCCGCAATGCGAGCCGGGCGCTCGGCACGCGGGATGCCGTAGATCCACAGCGCATGCGCAAGGTTGCCGCGCAAGCTCCGCCGGAGCAGCACAGGCGTCTGCGGCACCAGGGCAACCGGCCCCGATACTGCGACCTCGCCGGCGTCGGGGGCGATCAGACCGGCAACCACGCGCAGCAGCACGCTTTTGCCGGCGCCGTTCGGGCCCATAACGGCGGTGACCCCGCCCGGACGCAGCGTGATCGAGAGGTCGGTCAAAAGCGCCTCGCGCGACCGGGCAACCGACACCCCGGCGAGCCGGACCGGCGACCCAGCGACCGGCGGGAAGACGACGCCCTCAGGCATGGGCCACCCGATCCGCGCCGATGCGCGCACCCATCACAGCCGCATTCACTGCCAGCGACAGGCCAAGCAGGATAATGCCAAGACCGAGGGCGAGGGCCAGCTCGCCCTTGGATGTCTCGAGCGCGATGGCGGTGGTCATCACGCGCGTCACATGGGCGATATTGCCGCCGACGATCATCACTGCGCCGACCTCGGCGAGCGCCCTGCCGAGGCCGGCCAGGCCGGCCGTCACCAGAGCATGGCGCGCGTCCCAGAGAAGGGTCGCGACCCGCGCCCAGGCGCTCGCTCCCATCCCGCGCAGGGTCTCGTCATACTCGGCATGCAGATCCTCGATCGCCTGGCGGGCCAGCGCCGCGACGATGGGTGTCACGAGGATGGTCTGCGCAACCACCATCGCCGCTGGGGTGTAGAGAAGCTGCAGCGCCCCCAGGGGACCGCTGGCCGAGAGCGCCATATAGACCGTCAGACCGACGACGACGGGCGGCAGCCCCATCAGCGCATTGGTCAGGACAATCGCGGCGCCTCGGCCGGGAAAGCGGCAAACCGCGAGGGCCGCACCCAGCGGCAGCCCAAGAGCGCAAGCGAAGGCCACGGCGATGCTGGTCACCGTCAGCGACAGGCCGATGATCCCCAATAGCTCCGGGTCAAGACCGACGATCAAACCGAAAGCCGCGGCGAAGGCCGCGCCGAAATCCTGCATACGCCCTCCCTTAAGCTTGGGCTTCTCCACGGTTTTTCACTTCCTCTGTGCCGATTTTTCCTTTGACAAGCAAGATGTTCCCGCGCGGGCCCCTACGACGCGACTGGTCGCTTGCTCGACGGGAACGGGTGAAGCGCGTCTTGCGCAAGCGCCCTTGTCTCGGATCTCGGCTATCCCGCAGCGCCCGGTCCACGGCGCCGGCCGATCATACCCTTCGAGGGATCATAGGCCAGGATCGCCCCGCCAAGGAACAACGCCGTCCAGCCGATGACATAGGCCAGTGCCTCCCAATTCACCTGCACGTATAGGCCAAAGCGCACCAGCTCGACACAATGCGTGAAGGGGTTGAAGCTCGCCACCCGGTGCAGCCAGACGCTGCCCTCCTGGATGTACCAGAGCGGATAGAGCGCCGAGGAGGCGAAGAACATCGGGAAGATCACAAAGTTCATCACACCGGCGAAGTTCTCCAACTGTTTGACGGCGGAAGACAAAAACAGCCCCATCGCACCGAGCAGCATGCCGGAGAGAACCAGCGCCGGCAGCACTGTGAGAAAGCCCAGGGGCGGCGGCTCCACCCCATAGACCCAGGCGATCAGCAGAAAGGCGTAAACCTGCACCGCCGACACGACCACGGCTGCGCCGAGCTTTGCAACCAAAAGGAACCAGCGCGGGTAGGGGCTGACCAGCAGCGTCCGCATGGCGCCCGTCTCGCGGTCATAGACCATCGAAAGCGACGACTGCATGCCTTGGAAGAGCTGGATCATCGCACAAAGGCCCGGGGTCACATAGACCTCGTAGGGGATATAGGTCTGGTAGGGCGGCTGGATCGGGATGCCCAGGACGGCGCGGAACCCGGCGGCGAAGACGAACAGCCAGACCAGCGGGCGCACAAGGGCCGCGAGGAACCTCTCCCGCTGTTGGACGAAGCGCAGCCCCTCGCGCCAGACCACGCCCCAGGCGCAGATCAACCAGCCGCGGCGGCTATGCATCCGCGGGGGCCTCCGCAGCGGTGAGTTCCAGGAAGCGGTCGGCGAGGGTCTTTTTGCCGGCGATCTCCTCGGCTCGGCCCTTGGAAATGACCTGGCCCAGATGCAGCACCGTGACCGCGTCCTTGGGTGCGACTTCGTCGATCAGATGCGTGGCCCAGAGCACGCCCACGCCCTGCTCGGCCGCAAGGGCATGCATGTCATCCACGATCTCGCGGCGAGACTTGACGTCGAGGCCCACGGTCGCCTCATCGCAGAGGAGGAGGCTCGGCCGGTGCAGCAGCGCCCGCGCAATCTCGGCCCGCCGTACCTGCCCGCCGGAGAGGGTGCGCACCTTCGCATGCATCCGGTCGGCCAAGCCCACCCGGTCCAACAGCGCCCTCGCCCGCGACATCGCATCCGCGCGCCCAATCCCGTGGAGGGCTGCGTGATAGACCATGTTCTGCGCCACCGTGAGGCTGGCATCCAAGGCGCGGCTTTGAAAGACGACGCCAAGGCGGGCCAGCGCCGCCCGCGGGGCGCGGCGGACATCATGGCCGCAGACTTGGATGCTGCCGGAGGTGTTGTCGTAGAGCCGTGTGATCAGGTTGAACAGCGTTGACTTTCCGGCACCGTTGACGCCGAGAAGCGCAGTGAAGCTGCCCTCTGCAACATTGAGCGAGACGTCGGACAGCGCGCGGATTTTGCCAAAGCGGTGGCTGACCCCATCCACCATCAGCGCGCTGACAGGCTGGCTCACGGGCGGTCCGAGGTATCGGCCACACCACGGTGCACGGCCTCGATATTGTGTCCATCCGGGTCGCGCACGAAGGCGGCGTAATAGCCAGAACCGTATTGCGGGCGCAGTCCGGGGGCGCCGTTGCAGTGCCCCCCTGCCGCCAAAGCGGCGGCATAGAAGGCCCTGACGGCGTTTGGGCCCGCCGCCGTCAGGGCCAGATGAACCGGGGCGACCAACCCAAGGGCGACCCCGAATTCCCAAGTCCCATTGCCAAAACCGACCGCGTCCTCATCGTCGTAACGATCGAAGTCCCCCAGAACGGCAAGCACCGCGTCATAGAACGCGGCACTGCGGGCCAGGTCGGAAACGGGCAACGTAATATGGTCGATCATACCGCGGCGCGGTTCACTCCTTACGCTTCTCGACAACCGCGAAATCGGCGTCGAGGTCGATATCGTATTGGCCATCCGAGCAGAACACGTCGTCGAGTTCGTACCCGTCGTCCTCCTTCTCGATGTCGTCCTCATCCATCTCGCACTGCAGATCCTGGAGGACCGCCATGATCTTGCCGACCTCCTCCTCGGTCACGTCATCGGCGGCATGCGCCGGCGTTGTGACCAAACCTGCGGCCAATGCGGCGAGGATAACAAAACGTCTCATGGTTCGGGTTCCTTCCCTCTGCTGCAGCCCGGCGCATCGATGCGCGACCGGGCTATGACACCCCTATTTCGTATTCCTCGCGCAGAATCGACATCACCATGGTCGATTGCGGGGCACCCTTCCAGATGTATGTATTGCGGAGCGTTCCCTCCTCGACGAAACCCGCCCTGCGATACAGACGCCGGGCGGGCTCGTTCTCTGGGAACACGTCCAGCCAAAAGCGCTGTGCCCCGCAGCGACCGAAGACGTGCCTGACGATACCTGGAATGACCCTCGTGCCGTGTCCGTGGCCAGGGGCTACGATACCCAACCGGCGCAGTTCAATGGACCGATGCGGGTTCCGCAGGCCGTGGAGATGAGCGACTGCGCAAAGTTTACCCGAGGCTTCCCGGCTTACGAGCAGCGCTCCATCGGGGCTTTCGATCACCTCTTCGATCTCTGCGGTGGCCATCGGGGTCACGAAGTCGCGGATATGCTGGCCCTGCAAAGCGCTGAAAATCTCGGGGCCGTCATCGAGCGTTGCGACTAAGACCTCTCCATCATCCACCTGACCCTCCGCTCGCAGGGGTACGAGACAATCTGCCCAACTTTCCGGACGTTTCGTCAACCGCGTCGCCGGCCCCGAAATCGCTGCGCCTCTGCCCGCAGAGATTGGAGAGGGACCCTCCCTCTCCGCATCGCCAACAAACCAATAGCCGGGCTCGTCGGCGTGGGTGACATCGGAACCCGACAGATCAGCGAGCCCGATCATCGGTCACTGGATCGAGATGTCGATGCGCTGCGTGTCGCCCGTCGAGCCTGGGATCTTGATCTCATAGCGGCCCGGTTTGATCGCGATGAAGGTGAAGCGGATCTCTCCCTCGTCGTCGAATTCGAAGCTATCGAGCGCCATCGGCCGGATTTCGAGATCGTTGATCACCACTTCGTTGATCCAAATGGCACGGAAGAATTCCGGGCCGACCAACGCAAGCTCCTGACTACCGTCGGATACGATGTTCATCGTGTAATAGACGCCTGATTTCAGCGCCATCGGCCCTTCGGAGAGCGGCTTGCCCGCGGCGAGCGTGACCTGCGGCAGCTTTTCCCGGTTGCATTTGGCCAGAAGTCCAGCAAAGCCGAGATTGTCGCAAAGCGGCGCGGCGCTGGCGGTTCCCGGCATCGCGGGGACCATCAGAGCCAGCGCGAGGGCGGCGGCGAGGCGGATCATAGTCTTCTCCCTGTCTTTCTTGTCGATTAGTTCGGCGACACCACAACGCCCCAGGGCTGCTGCCCGACGGGGATAGTCTTCACGACTTTCTCCGCTGCCACATCGATCACCGAGATGTCGTTGGAGTTGCCGTTGGTGCTGAAGATGTATTTCTCGTCCGGGGTGAAGCCGAGCTGCCAGACCCGCTGCCCGACCAGCAAATAGTCCTTCACCTCGTCGGTCGCCCCGTCGATCACCGCGACCCGGTTGGAGGGTCCGAGGGCCACGAAAACCTTAGACCCGTCCTGGGTCACACGGACGCCGACGGGCTGCAGCGCCTCCGGCACGATGCCGGGCACCTCGAAGCCGATCTTCTTGGTGATGTCCCCGCTGGTCGGATCGATGACACTGACCGTACCGCCGATCTCGGCAGACACATAGAGCTTCGAGCCGTCCTTGGTGAATTCGGCAAAACGCGGGCGGCTGTCGACCAGCACATTGGTGTTCAGCTCGTAGGTCTCGGTGTCGATGAAATGCGCCATATTGGTGGTCTCGGAGGTGTTGACCACGATCTTTCCGTCCGGGCTCACGCCCATCCCCTCCGGCTCCACGCCAACGGGCACCTCGGCCAGCACCTGCTTGGTCACCACATCGACGATCGTGACGATGTTGTCGTCCTCGTTTGCGATGTAGAGCGGGTTGCCGGACGGGTGAAGCACGAACAGCTCCGGATCCGGACCGGAGGGGAGTTCGTGCAGCTTCTCCATCGTCTTCGGATCGTAGACCTCGACCGTGTCGTCGTCGGAGGCGCAGATATAGAGTTCGTGGCCAGAGGGCGAGATGGTGATCCCCCGCGGGCGCTGCCCAACCGGTACGGTCTTGATCACCTCCAGCGTTTCCGTGTCGAACACGGTGACGGTGTTGTCCTTCTCGTTGGACACATAGGCTGTATAGGCCTCGGCGCTTCCCGCGATGAAAATCGCGGCGAGCGCGGTCGAGATGAGCCGCATGCGGTTTCTCCTCAGTTCAGCTGGCATTCAGACTCCGGCTCGTCGAAGCCGAGCGTGTCGAGCCGGGTCTTCTGGTGCAGAAACTCCTCCTGGGGCGATACGGTCACCACCAGCTTACCATCGCCGAGGATCACACCGTGGCGCATCTGCTGGTTCCAAGGGCGGAAACTCAACGCCTGGCCTTTGAAGCCGGCGATTTCGAAGTCCTCGGACAAGGCATACGCCTTCACCGCTTCGACCTCGTTGCTGCCGGTTCGCGTGACGCTTTCGCCAATGACCCGCAGGCCCAGCCAGGTTTGATAATCGACATCGGTCATCCGCCGACCGGCCGCCTTCTCGAACCTGCGTTGAAGCTGCGTCGCGCCCCAGCTCTCATGGGCCGGGTGCCACATCGAGGCGATCAATCCCGCATCGCCCACGACCGGCCGCGCATCCCAGTTCCGGTAGGGCATGTAGAGCCCGAAAATCTGGTTCTGATCCGCGACCACCACGACGTGGTGGTCGTCCGCATCCTGTGTGAAGACCGGGATCTGGCGCTGCACCAGCACATGGCCGCTGTCGGACCGGCGCGCGCCGCCGGTATCCTCGAACACCCGTTCTTCGACGATCTCCGCGCCAAACTTTGCGGCCGACCGGCGCAGAGCTTCCGCCTTTTCAGCATCGTCTTCGTGGGAGCCGTGGATCAAAAACCACTCCGTCCACTTCTTCCAAACCATGTACTGCGCCAGGCCGTCGGCGATCATGGCGCGGGACGGCGCGACATGGAGGACGTTTCCGCGGCAATCCGCCTGCCGCAGGCTGTCGTCCCGGGCGGCGATGTTGAGGATGAGCAGGTCTTTCTCTGCCGCATGGTCGGCGAGGGTCAGAACATCCTCGCGCGCGCCAATCAACGCCACAAAGCGTACCCCGTCCGCAGCCAACTCGTCGAGCTTGGCGGCCGCCTCCTCCGGCGAAATGGTCGCCTCCAAGGTTTCGTAGGTCTGGCCCAGAAAGCGCCCAGTCGAGTTGTTGTCGGCGGTCGCCAGGCGCGACCCGGCGAAGCCGTTGTCCTCTGGCGGCAGATCAAGTCGAGAGATCGGCAACGGCTCGTCGCGCAGAACTTTGATGACGGCAGCCTTCACGACCGTCTCGGCCGAGGCAGCTGCCGCCGCACCAATGACCAGTGCTGCGACGAGTAGCACTCGAAGCATCTAATCCTCCCCGTTTTTTTCATGATATTAGCGGCAGAAGGCGTGTGGCAGGTCAACTCTACGGCCGCCCAGAGGCGTGACCCCCTCAGAGTCTGAGAGCGCGGGTGTCTCTCCTTGCGCTGCACCGCGCCGCAGTTAACGTCACTCCATGAGATATGCAGCCGTTCTGGTTGGAGCTGTTAGTCTCCTTTGCGCATTGACACCGTTTGCCAAGGCTGAACAGCCGCGGCAGACGGCTTTTTTTGGTATCAAGCTGATCAACACCAGCTTGGAGCCGGTCGATGACAGCGAAACAAATCGGATCGCCGCGGTCGAGCAGCAATTGGTGAGTTTGCTGCGGGAGTCCGGTCGCTACGTGTTCGTGGACACCAACGAGCTGCCGGACCAGGCACGACTTTACGACAATCTCGCGCACTGCAATGGCTGCGACAGTCAATTTGCCCGGGAACTCGGCGCCGACTTTGCGCTGTCTGGCGAGATTCAGAAGACCTCTAATCTGATCTTGCACATTTCGATTTATCTGCGGGACGCAGACACTGGCGCACTGGTCGATGGCGGCTCTGCCGATATCCGCGGCAATACCGACAAAAGCTGGGAGCGTGGGATCCGCTACATCGTCAAAAACCGGATCTTGCGGGACTGACGGCGGATGCGGCTCGCCTTCATGCTGGTGGTGCTCGCGGTGATTGCTCTGCCTGCGCGGGCAGAGCTGCCTGTCATCAGGATCGCAGTGCTCAAATTCGGCACCGTCAACTGGCTGACCGAGACGATCCGGCAAAGGGGTCTTGACGCGGCAGAGGGGTATAGGCTCGAGGTTGTGCCTCTTGCCGGCAAGGCCGCCACCACGATTGCGTTTAAGGCCAATGACGTGGACCTGATCGTCAGCGATTGGGTTTGGGCGCTGCGACAGCGAGAGCAGGCGGGCGCCGACCTTCGGTTCTCTCCCTATTCCAGCGCGCTCGGCGCCTTGGTTGCGCGCCCAGACGCGGGTGTTGACGGTCTTTGCGATCTCGCAGGTCGCAGCCTGGGTGTCGTCGGCGGCGACTTGGACAAGAGTTGGCTGATCCTCCAGGCCGTAGCACAAAACCAGTGCGACGTGTCTTTGACAGCCGAGACTTCCACGCTGTTCGGCGCGCCACCCCTTATGAGCCGGCAGCTGGAAACTGGCGCCGTCGATGCGGTTTCAACCTATTGGCACTATGCCTCGCGGTTGGAGGCAGCAGGCAACCGCCGGCTCGTCGACATTGCCGAAGCGATCGAGGGACTGGGGATCGCCCCCGCCCCGCCTCTGGTGGGTTTCGTGTGGGATGCGTCTCGGGACCTGCCGGGAATGGCGGGGTTTCTGCGCTCGGTCCAAGCAGCAGGCGTTGTGCTCGCTGAGAACGACGCGCAATGGGACCGGCTGCGGCCACTGATGCGGGTTGCCAACACCGCCGAGTTCAACGGGCTGCGCCGCGACTACCGCGCGGGCATCCCAGAGCCCTGGCAGGCCAAGGACACGGCAGCGGCAGCAGAGCTCCACGCTCTCTTGATCGAGATGGGCGGCCCGGCACTTGCAGCTCAGACCGGGCGGTTCGATCCGGAGGTCTTCGCGACACCGGCGACCGCACGCCGCAATGGCGGTTAGCGGCCGCGTCGGCTGGCAGGTCCTGTCTCTGGCCGGCTTCCTGCTCCTGTGGGGCCTGATTGCCGCTGCCATGGCATCGCCGGTGCTGCCCGGCCCAGTCGCCGTCTGGCACGTTGCGATGACAGAGCTGGAGACCGGGTATCTCCTCCATCTCGGCGCCACCCTACTCCGCGTTGCCGCAGCCTTCACCATCGCCATGGCGCTCGGCAGCGCGATTGGCCTCGCGCTCGGCGTCAGTGGGGTGCTGCATCGTCTGTTTGGCACCTGGCTGACGCTGTTCCTGAACCTGCCGGCGCTGGTGACCATCATCCTCTGCTATGTCTGGTTCGGCCTGACCGAGGCCGCTGCGATCACTGCCGTCGCCGTTAACAAGATCCCCAATGTCGCCGTCACCCTGCGCGAGGGCACGCGCGCCCTATCCCGTGATTTGGCGGAGATGGCAGAGGTCTACGGGCTGTCGCCCTGGGAACAGCTACGCCATGTGGTTCTGCCGCAGCTCACACCCTATTTCGCGGTGGCGGCTCGCAATGGCCTCGCATTGGTGTGGAAGATCGTCCTGGTCGTCGAGCTTCTGGGACGGCCTAACGGCGTCGGCTTCCAGCTTCACCTCTACTTCCAACTCTTCGATGTAGCGGCGATACTCGCCTATGCCCTCGGCTTCATCCTGGTGGTGCAGGCTATCGAACTCGGCATACTCGACCCGTGGGAGCGGCATGCTTCGCGATGGCGCCGATGACCGGACTGACTGTTACGATCGCTGAGAAGCGGTTCGACACCACTCCGGTGTTGGGGCAGATCGCGTTCACGCTCGCGCCCGGCGAGGTGGGTGCACTGTTGGGTCCGTCGGGCACTGGGAAGTCGACGCTTCTGTCGATCATTGCGGGCCTGGACCGGGAGTTTTCCGGCCGCATCGAGCGTCCGGAGGGGCGGCTCGCCATGGTATTCCAGACACCACGCCTGCTGCCCTGGCGCAGCCTGGCCGAGAACCTCGCCCTGATTCCCGGCGTCGGAGGCATGGAGGCTGCACGGGCGCTGCTCGCGGAGGTGGGCTTGGGCGCCTCGTGCGACCAGTTTCCCGAGAAAGTGTCTCTCGGCATGCAGCGGCGCGCAGCACTGGCCCGCGCCTTGGCGATCAGACCGTCTTTGATCTTGCTCGACGAGCCCCTGGTCTCCCTTGACCCCGACAGCGCCGAGGCAATGCGGGGCCTCTTGCGGCGGACCTTCATCGAGACCGGCGCCACGGCTTTGATGGCAACCCATGACCGGCGCGAGGCACTGGCCCTCGCCGACCGAGTGCTGGAGATCGGAGGCACCCCGGCCTTTCTGATAGCCGACAAACGCTCGCCCCTGGACGCCGCGGCGCGAGCGGATGCGGGATCGGTCGAAGCGCTGCACGGTGCCTGGTTCGGCGACAGTTAACCCACCACATTCGGTAGCGTTTTCCACCTGTCGACGCGACAGGCCCCTGCCCGTTGTCATAGGGTCCACGAAAGCACTGGAGGAACGCCCATGATCCGGCTCTGTTTCATCGCGATGTTTGCGGCCGCTGCATTCGCTCTGCCCCAACCAGCAAGCGCCGTCTTCAGCGGCGATATGAGCCCCCGGCCGGAATCGGGGGATGCCGACTACGCCGCAGGGATCCGAGCGCGCAACGAGATGGAGTGGGAGAAGATGATCGTCGAGTTAGAGAAGGTGGTGGCGCGCCGACCCTGGCACGACAACGCCCACAATCTGCTGGGCTATGGCTATCGCAAAATCGGCAACTACGAAAAGTCGCTGGTGCATTACCACACGGCGCTGAAGCTCAATCCCCGGCACCGCCAGGCCCTGAACTATCTCGGGATGGCGTATCTTCATATGGAAGACCGCGCGAAGGCTGAGACAACTCTCGCGAAGCTTGGCGAGGTTTGCAAACAGGTGCGGCTCACTTTCTCTGACGGCGATTTCAGCGATGGCTGCCGGGAGTACCGCAAACTCGAGGAGCAGGTTGCGTTCTATGACGAGTATGGCTTCGTCATCGAGACCTGCCCAAGCGAAGAGGAGTGGTGAGGCTTAGCTACGAACCGAATTATAACCGCGGCGCCGCCAGGAAGTGGCGCGCCAATCGGGGTGGGTTTTGAGCCACTGCGCTAAGCTGTGCGCCCATCAAACAGGTCACTGGGCTGGTCTGATCGTGGAGTGGCAATCGCCGTTCTGACACTGGTCGGGCGCCGCCGCCAGGCAGGTGACAAAGACGAGATGCATGATCGGAGCGGTCCTTTCCAAGATGCCCAGTTGGGTTTTGGTCGGAGCGTCCCTCCCCCAAATAGTCGCGCCAATCTTATGCGGTGCCTTTGCCACGAGAAAGTCGAGCACAGAAAGTTAGCAAAAAGTGGATTTTCCCGCCTTCGAGCACGCTACAATGATGGGAAACGCGGCGCAGCGGCTATTTCGCAACCGCAAAGTGAACGCTGCGTCGCAACATAAGCAAAAGGGGAGGATGGCAATGCGGGTGGCACAATGGGTTGCGGTAGCAGTTTTAGCCGCGATGCCGGCGACTGGGCACGCCTTCAACGACCCAAACTGGCCCTGCGTGCAGCGGAAAGTGCTGCATCTGTCGGTCGGTCAGGTTTGGGCAGGGCCACTCGTGCCCGAGGACCCGAAGATCTGGCGCGACGACGCGGAGATCGGGCCCATGGTCGGCACACTGGCGGCACGGCGAACGCCGATGGGCGCGGTGGAGGCGGCGGTGAAGGAGATCGGCGCCGACGCCGACGCGCCGACCCGCGAGGCGAAGCTGCTTGCACTGTTCGCCGGCATCTTTCAGCAGATCGACCGGGAGCGGGCAAGGATCGTAGGTGGAATCGGCCGTTTTGCCGTCAAGCAATGGGATCTCGCAGCCAAGATCGACGAGCAGCAGCAGGTTCTCGCAAAAATGCGGGCAGAGACGGCAGAGGACGATTTCGACGGGCTGGACCGGATAGAGGAGATGGAGGACGCGCTCTTCTGGGACACACGCATCTATGAGGACCGACAGCGCTCGCTCACTTATGTCTGTGAGAGCCCTGTCCTCCTCGAAAAGCGCGCCTTCGCAATCGGCCGGCTGATCCAATCTGCGTTGGAGAAAAGCTAGCCGCCATAGGTCTCGGGCACCGCTATATCGTCCAGCGGATGCCCGGATGCCGCCCACCCATCGGTGCCAGCGGGGTACCAGAAGACAGTGGTATAGCCATACTCCGTCATCGCGCGTTTGGCGGCGTTCCACGACATCCAGCAGTCTTCAAGGCAGAAGAAAAGTACGGGCGCCCCGGCGTCGCCCCCGGTCATTGCGGAGAGTGTCTGGCGAAACCCTGCGTCCCGGTCCGGCGGCAGTTTGCCAAAGCCCACATTCGGAACCCAGGCTGCCCCCGGAATGCTGTCCCGCGTAGGATCGATCCACAACGCATCGTCCCCCAGATTCGCCGGTTTGCGAGGTTTCGGGTAGACGTCGATAAACGCGACCCGTCCGGTGTACCAGAGGACGAAGGCAGCATCGGTGTCCACCACCACGGCACCGTCGAGGGTTTCAGGAACCGGTGCCCGATAGATATCGGTGCGGTAGCCCTCCGGCTCCGGCGGCGCTCTGTCCCCGGCGAAGGCGATGGCAGGGATCGCACAGGCGATCAAACAAAGAGCGCGCAGAACGGTCACTGCGTCGGCTCAGCACGACCGTACTGGTCAACCAAGGGCACGCCATAGCTGCGAAGGATCGCCTCGATCTCGTCTTTGTTGCGGCGCAGCAGCGAGTTGAGCTTGCGTTTCCAGGTAAGCTCGCCTTGCCGCACGCCCAGTGTCACGCGATAGAACAGCCTGGGGGGGCCGACTTCCTTGAGCAAAGGCGTGACTTTCAGTCCAACCCCCGCTTTTTCGGCGAAGTATCCGGCAATCGGACCCCAGAGGATCGCCGCATCGATCTCGCCGGAGACCAAATCCTCGACCATCCGCTCGGACGGGCTCTCGTGCCGGCGGTCAACCATCAGCGGATATGGCTTCGCGAGCCCGATCAACCCATGCTGGGCCATATGACTGGCGGGGGGACTGCCCGCGACCACACCGAGGCGCTTGCCCTGCAGCGCCGGGTCCGAGAGCGCATCGACGCCCGCCAGGACGCCATCCTCGGCCGTGACGATGGTATAGGCAGAGACGTAGTAGTGATTGGTATTCAGCACCAATTCGTGGCCCTGGGCGAAGCCCATGATCACATCGCAGCGATTCGCACGAAGTGTCTGCCGGACAAAGCCGATGGCTTGCGGGAACCAGGCATAGGTTACCGGTCTGTCCAGCTTTGCCGCCAGAAGCTCGGCTATGCGGTTTTCGAAACCTTCCTCTGCCTGGTTGGAGAAGGGAAGGTTTGCAGGGTCGGCACAGACCCGAAAGGCGCTGTCAGACACCAGGTCGGACGTGTCCGTTTCCGCTGCTGCGGGCGCCGCGAAGGTCGCCCACACTAGCCAGGCCGCGAGCCCCAAGCCCGGCCCGCAAAGGCGGACCGACCATTTGGCGCTGTGTCGTCCCTCAGTCATGCTCGGCATCTCGGCGCCCTCAACGTGGCCTTTGCTCTCTACCCGGAGGCCTTCACCGCCGAATAGGCTTCGCTAAATCATCCCCTTCTTCTGCATTTCTTCCTTCAACTTTTTGAGCAAACCACGGGCTGGCAGGTTCTCTTTGTGCACCTCTGTGGAAGCCATATAGGCGTCGATGATCTCCTCCGGATTCTCCGGGTTGCCGACCACGATGATCCCACCCATGCGCGCGCCCCAATGAGGCTCGCACTTATAGACGACGATCCCGACCGTATCGAAGGTCGTGAAGTAGTTTACGCCCAGTTCCGTCTTTATCATCTCTTGGCCCTCAGGCACCATTTGGTCGATGGTCCTGATATTGTGAGATGCCATATTCTCCCAAGCGATCGTGTCGCCCGGTTCGACGAAAACGAACACAGGATCGAACTTCACGGCGCGGGCCATGATAATGTGCTCCTTTCCGCCAGTGGCGGCAGGGGCGGAGGCAACGACCTCGGTCTGTTCTTCGGCGGCAGGTTCCGGGGCGACGGCAGCCTCCTCGGCCGCGGCAGCGCCGTGATCGCCAGAGCCATGGCCATGCGCCGCTGTTTCTTCCGTAGCGGCATCATCCGCTTCGGCAGTGTCTGCTGGCGCGACCGTGGGCTCTGGTTCCGCCGCGGCCTCTTCCGCCGCAGCCGGTTCTGCCGCAGTCCGGTTCTCGGTAGACGGCTTCCAGTTCGGATCATCCATCGGGCTCATATCGCAGCCCGGCAATGTGTCGAAATCCTCGGGGCAGTCGGGCTCGTTACTTTGGGCCGACGCAGGCGCAGCCAACCCAGAAACCAGTAGTGCCACGGCGAGCGGCCTTAACAACATGGTCATCTTCGCTCCACGATTTCTATCGGTGTCAATCAGTGGTTGTATTCAGCTCAGACGAAGACGCCGGCGCACAATGGCGCCGGCATCCCCACGACAGAGAGCCTAGCTTAGTTGGGTAGCGCGAAGACGGTAAGCTGCCCGCCGAGCGCGGTGTAGTCGTTGAGGCTCGCATAGCCGCCAACAGCACCGAGGCCGTCATTCGGGTTCACGAGACCTGCCGCAAGCCCGATACCGGCCCAGCCACCGATGCCGGAATAAACGGCCACGTACTGCCTGCCCCTGTGAGTGTAGGTCATCACGTTGCCGATGATGCCCGACGGCGTTTTGAAGCGATACAGCTCCTCACCGGTATGAGCATCAACAGCCTTCAGAAAACCTTCCAACGTTCCGTAGAAAACTACGTCACCCGCAGTGGCCAAAGCACCCGACCAGACCGAGAACTCTTCCGGCAGCGACCATACGATCTCACCCTCGGCGGCGTCCCACGCAATGAAGTTGCCCATGCCGCCATGGCTGTTCATCGCCGGATACATCGACAGGGTCGCCCCCACATAGGGTTGCCCAGCGGTGTAGCTGACCCGGAACGGCTCGTAGTCCATGCAGACATGGTTGGTCGGCACGTAGAACAGACCGGTCTGCGGTGAGAACGACGCCGGCTGTTGGTCCTTCGTCCCAAGAGCTGCAGGACAGATCTCGGTCGTGTTCACGTCCTCGCCATTTTGCCGGGTCGAGTAGCGTGAGACAACCTGCGGCCGCCCATACTGGTCGGAGTTTGGATCCATCTCGACATGGGTCGCCCAGTTGACCACCGGGTCATACTTCTCGGCCACCAGCAACTCGCCGGTGATCCGGTCGAGGGTGTAGGCAAAGCCGTTGCGGTCGAAATGCACAAGGGTCTTGCGCATCTCGCCATCGATTTCGATGTCGGCGAGAATGTTCTCGTTGACCCCGTCATAGTCCCACTCGTCATGGGGGGTCATCTGGTAGACCCACTTCGCTATGCCCGTGTCCGGGTTGCGGGCGAAGATCGTCATCGACCACTTGTTGTCACCAGGGCGCTGCGACGGGTTCCAGGTCGAGGGGTTGCCAGTCGAGTAGTAGACGAGATCTGCTTCCTCGTCGTAGGAATACCAGCCCCAAGTGGTGCCGCCACCGATCTTCCACTGGTCGCCTTCCCAGGTGTTGATCGAGCTATCCTTGCCGATCGGCTTGCCAAGCTCGGTCGTCTTCTCCGGGTCGATCAACAGTTGATCGTCGGGCCCGACGGAGTAAGCGCGCCACTCCCGCTCGCCGGTTTCCATGTTGTAAGCCGTCAAGTGGCCCTGGACGCCGAACTCGCCGCCCGAGATGCCGACGATCACTTTGTCTTTGACCGGCAGCACGGTCGCGGTGTTGGTCTCGCCCTTGCTCGGATCACCGTTCACGGCGCTCCACCTTACCTGGCCGGACTTCGCGTCGAGCGCCACGACGGTCGTGTCGGCCTGATGCAAGAACAGCATGCCATTGGCATAAGCCGGCCCGCGGTTCACCGTGTCGCAGCACATCACCGGGATCACGTCCGGATCCTGCTTCGGCTCGTATCTCCACAGAATGCGGCCATCCGCCGACAGGTCGAGAGCATAGACCTTGTTCGGGAAAGGCGTGTGCACGTACATCACGTCGCCCACCACCAGCGGGCCGCCTTCATGGCCGCGCAAAACACCTGTGGAAAACGACCAAGCAACCTGCAAATCGCCCACATTGTCGCGGTTGATTTGGCTGAGACTCGAATAGCGGTGGTTCTCGTAGTTGCCGGTTTGAAGCACCCAACCATTGGGGTTGGAGCTTAGGGTTTTGACGCTGTCGTTGGCATAAGCGCCACCGACAAGAAGCGTACTGGTCAGAAGACCTGCGAGGATCTTTCGCATTTTTCCTCCTTGCGCGCGGATCTAGGTCATTGCCTACGATCCCGGTCTGCTACCCATCTCCCTGTGAGGCAGACCCATGTTTGTTCGACAGCGCACGCTGCCAGGGATCTTATTCGGCCAAGCGGTGTACCGCAGGTGAGAGCCGTCGTCCCAGGACAGAGGGTACCTATACGGGGCCTTCGCGCAAGACGTTTTCGACAGTTTCATCCGCGCAGGTTGAAATGAAGTTGCAAGGTCCGGAACGGAACCGCAGCATAGTTGTGCAGTGCGGCAAGAATTGTTGCTCGAGTTTCACTCCCACTCGAGCTCTTTGTAGGCGGCCGTTGCGTTGCGCGCATGGAAGAGACGGTCGAGCGACCAGCCCGCAGGCCTTTGGCTGGCGATCTCTCGTGCGGTTTGGAGCATCGGTTTGCCGGCGCGGATCGCCGCGCGAATCTGCTCTGCGAGATCCGCCAGATAAGTGGCGGTCGGCTGGGCGCCCTCGGGCCAGGGCGCTGCGGCAGGCCCGTGGCCAGGGACAACGCGCGCTGCCGGGCTCTCGGACAGCGCCTTGAGTGTCTGCAGCCAGCCGAGCAGCGATCCGTCGATCGCGGGGATGTGGCCCAGGAAGACCAGGTCGCCCGCAAAGAGGGTGCCGGTCTGTCGGTCCAGCACAGTCAGATCATTGTCGGTATGAGACGTGGGATGCGCGGTTAGGTCCAGTCGTCGGCCGCCTAGATCCACGGTGTGGCGGTCCGCCACGCTCTCGGTTGGCAGAACCACATCCCCGGCCGCATAGGACCTTGCCAGCAGGTCGCCCAAGCCTTCGCGATAGGTCTCGGCGCGGTTGGCAAGGGCCTGTTCGAGTTTGTGATGGCCAAGAATGGCGGCCCCGTCGGCGAGGAAAGCCGAGGCGCCCAGGACGTGATCGGGGTGCATATGGGTCAGGATCACCCAGCGAATCGGCAAATCCGTCTCTGCCCTGATCGCCTGGCGCAGGGCCGCACCGATTTCCGGGGTCGTTCCGGTGTCGATGACGGCGACGCTGTCGGCGCCGATGACGAAGCCCAGATTGGCGGTGTCGCCTCGATTGTTCGGCGACGGCTCGGCTATCGCACCGCGATGAACGAAGACACCGGGCGCGACCTCCGTGACCGTGAAGGCGGGCGCCGCGCCCGCGGGCACACAGGGCCAATCGTGAACCTGTTCAGCGGCGGCATGGTCGGCGGCCGCAAGCCGCGCTTGTTCGCGGCAGGAGGCCAGAGTGTCGCCGCCCGGAAGACGTTCCGCCCGGCACTCCGCAGGGGCCGATCCGAGGCAGATCGTCAGGAGGATCTCGAACATGCTCGATCTCTCACCGCGTTTGGCGCACCTCCCCGCGCGTCGGTATCACAACCGCTCGGCATGCCAGAGGACATGATCCCGCATGAAGCTGGCGACGAAGTAGTAGCTGTGGTCATAGCCGGGCTGCATTCGGAACGCACCGGCGGTGCGGGTCTCGGCCATTGCGTTGGCCAGGGTTTCGGGCTGCAGCAGCGCCAAGAACTGATCGGCACATCCTTGATCCACGAGAAGGTCGGATGACCAACCGGCTTCCCGAAGCAAGACGGTGGCATCGTGGGACCTCCAGGCCGCCTGGTCGCTGCCGAGATAGGCACCGAGTTGCTTCCGGCCCCAGTCGGAGGCCGAGGGATGGGCAATCGGTGCGAAGGCCGAAACAGACCGGTAGAGCCCGGGGTTCTTCAGCCCCAGGATCAGCGCCCCATGGCCGCCCATGGAATGCCCGGTGATGCCCTGGCGATCGGGATCGACCGGGAAGGCACCGGTTACGGCGGCCTGCAGCTCTTCCACCACATAATCGTACATGCGGAAATGCGGCGACCAAGGAGCCTCGGTGGCATTGACGTAGAAGCCGGCGCCTTGGCCTAGGTCAAAGGCCTCGTCATCCGCCACTCCCTCGCCGCGAGGCGAGGTGTCGGGAAAGACGAGGGCGATGCCAGCCTCCGCCGCCCATGCTTGAGCCCCGGCCTTGGTCATGGCGTTCTCATGGGTGCAGGTGAGGCCGGAGAGGTACCAGAGGCAGGGGACGGTGGCGCCCTCGGCTAGCGGAGGCAGATAGACCGCGAAGGTCATCTCGCAGCTGCAAGCCGCAGAGTTGTGGCGGTAGACGCCTTGGACGCCGCCGAAGGCGCGATTTTCCGACAGGGTTTCCATGGCAGATCTCTCCGAAGTCTATCGGGGTGCAGGATGGGAAGATTGGCATGCCCGCCTCCTCCCTCCACCCACCCACCCGCGGGAGGAGGCGGGCATGTGGGAAGGGAAGGCGAAGGCTTCGGTTAGGGCCGCAGGCAATGCGTCTCCGCGCGGTTTAGCGGCCGGTTCAAGCTGTCGCGCCCAAGAACCAGCCACCCGATGCGGCGGATGGCGAGGTCCTTAGTAGGTGACCACTGCCCGGATCGACTTGCCCTCATGCATCAGTTCGAAACCCTCGTTGATGCGGTCGAGCGGCAAGGTGTGGGTGATCATCGGGTCGATCTCGATCTTACCTTCCATATACCAGTCGACGATCTTTGGCACATCGGTCCTGCCGCGGGCACCGCCGAAGGCCGTGCCGCGCCAGCTCCGCCCCGTCACCAGCTGGAAAGGCCGGGTCGAGATCTCCGCCCCCGCGGGTGCCACGCCGATGATGATCGACTCACCCCAGCCTTTGTGCGCGCTTTCCAGCGCTGCGCGCATCACGCCGACATTACCGGTGGCATCGAAGGTATAGTCCGCGCCGCCCTTTGTCAGGTCGACGAGATAGGGGACCAAATCGCCCTCGACCTCGTTGGGATTGACGAAATCGGTCATCCCGAAATGCGTCGCCATATTCGTCTTGGACGGGTTGACATCGACGCCGACGATCTGGTCCGCTCCGGCCAAGCGCAGCCCTTGAATAACGTTGAGCCCAATGCCGCCTAGGCCGAAGACGATACAGCGGGAGCCAATCTCGACCTTCGCCGTATTGATCACCGCGCCGATGCCGGTGGTCACCCCACAGCCGATATAGCAGATCTTGTCGAAGGGCGCGTCGTCGCGCACCTTCGCAAGCGCAATTTCCGGCAGCACAGTGTAATTTGAGAACGTCGAGCAGCCCATGTAGTGCAGGATCGGGTCGCCATCGAGGGTCGAGAAGCGGGACGTCCCATCGGGCATAAGGCCCTGCCCTTGGGTGACCCGGATCTTCTGGCAAAGATTGGTCTTCGGGTGCAGGCAGTACTCGCACTCGCGGCATTCGGGCGTGTAGAGCGGGATCACATGGTCGCCCGGCTTCAGCGACGTGACGCCCGGCCCGACCTCGGCAACGATGCCAGCGCCCTCATGGCCCAGAATAGTGGGAAACGCGCCCTCCGGATCGGCGCCTGACAACGTGAATTCGTCGGTATGGCATATGCCGGTCGCCTTGATCTCAACCAAGACCTCGCCTGCTTTGGGTCCCTCCAGGTTGACCTCGGTGACCTCAAGCGGTTTGCCCGCTGCTACTGCCAGCGCCGCACGCGTCTTCATTGTCATCTCTCCCTTTTCCGTCGCCGCCTCGCCCCTCAGGCGGTGGCTCTCTTGAGCCGAAGCCTATCATGGCCGACCGATGTGCCAAGACGAAACCCTGGGAGAAGCGCCCTCAGATCAGCCTCTCCTTCGTCACCAGCGCACAATGCCAGGATTTCACCTTCCATTTCCGGTGCATCACCTGCCAGCGCGCGATCCGCGGCAGCGACGAGTACAGGCACTGGCCGGCATCCATCCCGTCGAGGGTGAGCAAAAGTCGGTGTTCCCGGCAGTCGTTCGGCGCGCTCAACAGGCAGGCGATGACGATCAGTTCCATCCACGGCTCTCTCAATCCTTGTTTTTCGAAGCCCGCAAGATAGCGTTCCGCAACAATTGAGCAAAGAGACGTCGGGAGGAGACAGAAACATGCGCTGGACAGGGGCGATGCTTGCGTTTGTGCTGAACTTGGCGGTGCCCGGCGCTGCCGGATCCGCCGATACCGGTGCGACGGCCCTCGACCTGTTGTTCTCGACACCGCATCTCGCAGCGCTCGAGGAGGGGGCCGAACTGCGATACCGCCATCAGCGGCGCAGCTCCATCGCTGGCGCGATTGGGCAAGACCACGACCGCCTTATCACGCTGGCCAAGGGCGATCCCCGGGCGCGCGAAGAAGGGGCGGTCACCGTGACGATGGACGCGGATGGCGCGCCGCGCATCTTGGACCCGTTCCGTGGTGTTACCGGCAACCCGATCCTGCTCGTGTTCTTGGAGAGCAGCGTCTCCGCCATCTCGCGGGCGACCGGTGGCAGCCCATTCTATCTCCGCAATCGGGTGCGGGAGCGGTTACGGACAGGGCTGAGCGAAACGGGGCAAGCCGGGAGCGACGGCGGCCGCGTGCTATCGATGACGCCGTTCGCCGGGGACCGAAATGCCGGACGTCTTGGCGATTTCGTCGATCTCGAATACCGGTTTACTCTGTCGGAAAACGCACCGGGGATGTTCCTGTCGCTTTCGGCCCTGATGCCGGAGGGTACTGAGCCCGCCTATTTCGAGGAGATCACCCTTGAAGACGACCGTTAGAGCCCTGTCCTGCGCCCTCAGCCTGGCGGTCACGCCCGCGCTTGCGCAAGACACGGCGCTGAATGACTATCCGACCGTCGCCCGGGCCGATTACGTCTTTGGCTGTATGGCCGCAAACGGTCAGACGCGCACGGCTTTGGAGCAATGCGCCTGTTCGATCGACCATATCGCGACCGTGCTGTCCTATGATCGCTACGTGCAGGCTGAGACGATCCTACGCACGGTCCAGGTCGGTGGCGAGCGTGTGGCCGCTTTCCGCGGCTCGGCTCGGCACAAGGAGATGGTTGCGGACCTGCGCCGAGCACAGGCGGAGGCGGATATCGTCTGTTTCTAACGTGGTCTGTCTGCGACGATGTCTACGGCCCAGACGATACCCGCGAGAGCCCCTTAGATGCCGGCATCGACGGGGAAGGCGCGCTCGAAGATGTTTCCGTCGGTGTCGCTGGCGCGGACCTTCAAATCCGTCGCGCCGTTCGACAGATAGCGGAACCGGATCGACGGGTCCTCGCTCAGCGAAATGCCGCCGGTGACTCGGAACAGCCGATCCTGGCCCTGCCAGACCTCCATCTCGTCAATGAAGAATGCCGGGATATGGAGCTGCGTCAGCTGATTGACCTGAAATCCGGTATAGTTCGGATGGCGCACCATCACCTGCGCTTCTTTCCGACCATCCTGCGGCAGCGTTGCGGCCGCCTCGAACACCCGAAGTCTCATCTTGCCGACCTGTGCCATCGCCGCCTCGGCATCTTTGAGCGCAGGGGCAGAGCAGCCGCCCGAAGCCTTCACGAAGCGCGCGAATTGGTGCAGCGAGCCATCGTCTAACTCCGCTATCACACGGACATTCGAATACATGTCGACCCGCACCCGCGTCGACAAAACAATGCTGCGCCCCATGCCGGGGTCGAACTCGAACTCCGCTGCCACGGGCATGGGGTTCTCGTCGACGAGCAGTGTCATCTTCGAAACGCTCTGACCTGCGCGGGGGTCGATGGTGATCGAGACAGGCACGGTCGCCGCGTCATGGGCGCGATATGGCGTGTCGAGGCTGATGAGCCCGGACCCGTTGTGAACCGTCTGACCCGCGTAGAGTGCTCCGCGGATCTCTTCCCACGATTGGCTGGGACGCTCAGCCGTACGGTCTGCTGCCGCGACCGGGGCAGCGAGAGCCATCGCGACGACTGCGGCGAGAGCGATGCGGGATGCGTTCATGAGCGTCCTCCCAGAGGTGCCGGTCGCTGCATCGGCGCCGGCTGATTCGGATTCTGGGTACAAACTACGCCACTATTCCGGAATAGACGACCGATTTCACGATGCAGAATGTTAGTGGGAAGCCCCGCGGACTTCACGGTGATGCGATCTTCTCAAACGCTGAGAGTTTACTGGTCCCGACCTGCGACATTCTTGACCTTTCGCGATCCCTGTTATCTTGAGCACGGACCGCAAATGAAACTTGATGGAGGCCCCGATGGTGTGGACTGCGCCGAAGATCGAAGAATTGACGTGTGGCATGGAAGTCAACATGTACTTTCCGGCAGAAGACGAGCGCGAGCTGTTCTGAGCCACCGGCTGTTGCAAGGGGCGCGGCGGGGAGGCTCGGCGCGCCCTTTTGTTTCGCGGTGCAATATGGCGGTGGCACTAGGGAGCGAGACCATGACGAAACCGGCGATGACACCGGGCGACTTGGAAACGGCTCTCCGCCAGATCGGCGAGGAGCGCTACCACCATTTGCATCCGTTCCATCAGCGTTTGCACTCCGGCAATTGCAGTAAAGACGAGGTACGGGCGTGGGCGCTCAACAGGTACTGTTATCAGCGCATTATACCGACGAAGGACGCGACCGTTCTTGCGCGTATGGACGAGACGGAGTTGCGCCGGATATGGCGCCAGCGGATCGTCGACCATGATGGCGAGATCGGCGACGCGCCCGAAGGCGGGCTCCGGCGCTGGCTTGCGCTGACCGATGGATTGGGCCTGCGGCGCGACTATGTGACGTCGATGCAGGGCGCTCTGCCGGCGACCCAGTTTGCTTGCGACGCTTATGTCGCCTATGTGCGCGACCGCAGTCTTCTCGAAGCGATCGCGTCGAGCCTGACAGAGATGTTCTCTCCGATGATCATCGGGCAGCGGGTCAAGGGCATGCTCGCCCATTACAGTTTCGTGAGCGAAGACACGCTCCGCTATTTTGGGCATCGGCTGTCCGAAGCACCGCGCGATGCGGATTTTGCTCTCGACTACGTTAAACGACACGCCACCACGGCCGAGACGCAAGAGGCAGCCCTTGCCGCACTCCGCTTCAAGTGTTCGATGCTGTGGACGCAGCTCGACGCGCTCTACCACGTCTATGTGGAGGGGCATGGACACCCCGGTGCTTGGCGCCCCGGCGAAGCACTGATCGACGAAGAGGCCGCGTGACGGCGATCCAGAATAACCGAGTGCCGCACTTGCCGCGCGGCGTGCGCCTGCGGCGCTGCAAAGTCCGGAAAGCCTGGTTTCTGCTGGCCCCGGAACGTGCCGTTAGGTTGGACGATATCGGCGCTCATATCCTGCAAAGCCTGGACGGCGAGCGCGATTTTGCCGGCGTGGTGGCTCATCTGGCTGCTCAGTTCGACGCACCGCGGGAGCAGATCGCGAAGGATGTCGAAGGCTTCCTGAGCGGGATGCACGCCCGGCGGATGGTGGAGGTGAAGTAATGGCCGACGGGGGATTGCGGGCCGCTCTCGCCCAAGTGCCGGTGCCGATGGCGATGCTGGCAGAGTTGACCCATCGGTGCCCTCTGAAATGTCCCTATTGCTCGAACCCCATCGACCTTGTCCGTCGCTCCATGGAGCTGAAGACCGAGGAGTGGGCCGATGTCTTCCACCAGGCGGCCGCCATGGGGGTACTTCATGTGCATCTGTCGGGCGGAGAGCCCGCGGCGCGTAAGGACCTGCCAGATATTCTGTCTGCGGCGGTCGAGGCGGAACTCTACACCAATTTGATCACCTCGGGCGTCGGCCTCAGGGAGCCGGTGTTTAAGGATCTTTGCGAACGGGGCCTCGACCATATCCAGCTCTCGGTCCAGGGGGTCGATTCTCCGAGCGCCGATCGGATCGGCGGGTTCAAGGGTGGTTTCGAGACCAAGATGCGCGTGGCAGAGTGGACAGCGGCTGAAGGCGTGCCGCTGACCATCAATGCGGTAATGCATCGGCAGAACCTCGACCGGTTGGATGAGACGATCGATCTCGCCGTGCGCCTCGGTGCCCGCCGGCTGGAGATCGCTCACACGCAGTACCACGGATGGGCCTATCGCAACCGCGCCGCTCTGATGCCGACGCCGGAGCAGGTCAAGCGGGCCGGCGAGATCGCGGCCGAGGCACGACATCGTCTGAACGGTGTTTTGGTGATCGACTATGTGACGCCCGACCATTTGGCGAAGTATCCGAAACCCTGCATGGGGGGCTGGGCCCGCGTGGGACTGAACGTTACTCCGTCGGGCAAGGTGCTGCCCTGCCACGCGGCGGAGACGATCCGATCGTTGAACTTCGACAACGTCCGTGAGCGGCGGCTGGCGGATATTTGGATGCATGGTGAGGCGTTCAACGCCTTTCGGGGCACCGAGTGGATGCCGGACCAGTGCCAAAGCTGCGAGCGGAAGACGAAGGATTGGGGCGGCTGCCGCTGCCAAGCCTTCGCTTGGAACGGCGACGCTGCCAGCATCGATCCGGCATGCTCAATGGCGCCGAACCACGACGAGATGCGTAGCGCCGCAGTCGCGGAGGCAGGCGCGGCAGCCGACGAAGACTTCACCTATCGGATGATCAAGGCGGGCGCCTAACGCCCGCCCGATCGTTTCGCGACTGCGCCATCAGCAGCCGCTTTTCAGATGCAACTTTCGACCTTCGATGCCGACGAAGGACAGGCTGCAGCCATTTCCGAGCTGTGCGGGACCGGTCCACTTGCCGACGGTTGCCTTACCGCTGCCGACCAGCACCAGATGCGCTTCCTCGTCCTCCGCAACCAGGCGGGAGAGAAAGACCCTTTGGTCTTTGACCAGACCGGTCTGCCCAACCGATAGGACAAGATCCGTCACCACCCCACTGCTTGGCGCGGCTGCCGGCACCGCCGCAGTAGTAACCTCCGGCGCAGGAGCTGGCGCATTCGCGGCTCCTGCAGGTGCCGCAGCGGCAACCGCCTTTGCCTGCTCACCCAAGGCTGCGATGCCGGCGGAAAGACTGGCGACCCGCTCATCGAGCGCCAACAGCCGGCTGTCTTGGGCGCCCAGGGCATTGGCAATGGTGGCGAGCCGGCCCGCGACCTCGTCGCCGCCGGAGGACGCGGCGCTGACCGTGCCCGAAACTGCATCGAGCTTTGTGTCGACCGAGGCGGAAAGATCCGCCATCTCCGCATCGACGGCGGCAGACAGCGCCCCCATCTGGCCGCGCATCTCTTCGGACAGCGCCGCGATCTGAGCGGCCATATTCTCTTCCAGGTCGCCGATCTGCTTCGACTGCTTCTGGGCCGCTGCAATCTCGTAGCCACTGTGTTGGCCGCCGATCAAAAGACCGAAAATCGCGGCCCCCGCTGCGATGACGATTGTCGTGATGTCTTTCATTTTTGTTGGTCTCCCTCCCGCAGGCGTCACAATGCGGCTGGCGCCAATGACGCTCGGCACAAACCCTACCATGAGTCTGCGGCGCTTCCAGCCATCTTATCCGTGTGCGGCGGCGCAAGCTCCGCTGGATCTAGCGGGACAGCATAAAGCCGACGCCGCGGACCGCCTCGATCCGAATTTCCACAGATAGGCCCGAGAGTTTGCGTCTGAGATAGCCGATATAGACGTCGATGCTGTTCTCAGACACTTCGCCGGCCCGGTCCCAAGCCTCGGCAATCAACTCCTCTCGCGAGATCGCGCGTCCCTCATGCTCGACCAAATAGGCGAAGAGCGGCCATTCCCGCGGCGTGAAGCGCAGGCTCTCCGGGCCGACAGAGAGAGAGCGTTGCTCGGGGTCCAAGCGTAGATCCGGTGGGCGCAGGCTGCCGCGACGGCGCAGAGCGGCGAGACGGGCGAGCAGCTCGTCGAGCTCAAAGGGTTTGGTCAGATAGTCGTCGGCACCGGCATCGAAGCCGGCCAACTTGTCCTCCAACGTCTCCCGCGCGGTCAGCATGCAAATCGGCGCACGGCTGCCAAACCGGCGCAGCGCGCGACAGAAGGCAGCACCGTCGCCATCGGGCAGCATCCGGTCGAGCAGCACGAGGTCGTGGTAGCCGTCGCGAGCGATTTCGACGGCGCTCTTCAGATCGCGAACCCAGTCCACCGTGTAGCCCTCGGTCGCGAGGCCGCGCTCCAACAGCCGCCCGATCCCGGTATCGTCTTCGACTAAAAGCAATCGGCATTGGTCTTGTGCACTCATCTTGGGAAAACCAAGGTCACGACGGCCCCTCCTCGCTTCCCATTCGCCGCTTCGACCCGCCCGCCATGCTGCTCTGCGATCCATTTGACGATGGCGAGGCCAAGGCCAGACCCGCCCGCCTGCCGCCCGCTGCTCGCCTGGGCATAGCGGTCGAACAGCGCCTCCGGGTCTGCGGCATCGAAACCCGGGCCGGAGTCCGACACTTCCAACGCGGCCTCTTCGGTGTTCGCCCGCACGCGGACCAGCACCGTGCCCCCTGGCGGCGAGAATTTCACGCCATTGTCGATCAAGGCAAGCGCCGCCTGGCGCAAGGCCTCTTCGTCGCCCACCATCGGAACCGGATCGGCCGGACGGTCGTCGAGCGAGAGCACGATCTCCTGCGCTGCCGCATAGGTGGCCGCCGCCTCGACCGCCGCCTCCGCCGCTGCAGCGAGATCGGCTTTGCCCATCTGCAAGGCCAGGGCGCCGTCCTCCGACCGCGCCAGTCGCATCAGATCGTCGATCCGGCGGCGTAGAAACCCGCCGGAGGCTGCAATCCGCTGCAACGCCGCGCGCTCCTCGCCGGTGGACCGCAGGGCGAGTTGCGCCTCGCCCAGCAACACGGTGACCGGGGTCCGCAATTCATGCCCGACATTTGCAAAGAACTGCCGCCGAGCCGCGTCGACCTGGGTCAGCGCATCGTTGGCCGCCGCTAAGTCCGCAGTGCGCGAGGCGACCTCGGTCTGCAGCCGCTCTTGTTCCGTCTCGATCCGGCGCGCCATTGCGTTGAACCCGCGGGCGAGACCTGCGAACTCTCCCGGAAGGTCGATCGGCGCCCGCACAGCGCCGGGTTCGCCGACCCCCTCGACCGCCCGCGACAGACGCGCGATAGGGCGCATTAGGCCGCGATAGAGCAGGATGCCGAACAGCGCAGCAGCAATCACCAGGGCCGCGGCCAGCAGGCTCCAGCCAACAACCAGCCGGGCGCGCAGCGCATCAAGATTGGCGAAGGCGGCCGCCGCCTCCTGACGTTCATCTTGCAGCACCTCGAAGATCACCGAGCGGAACGCGTCCTGCCGCCCCGCCGCAACGCTTTCGAGGAACAGCCGGGCGGAGGCGGTGGCGTCGAACTCCAGCCCGCGAAGCCGCATGATCATCGCCTCTGTCTCCACGGTCTCGAACAAGTCCGACAGGGCCCGCGCGCGCACCATCTCGGCCCGCTCCGCCGCGCGTTCTTGCTCGGTCGTGCCGCTTTGGATCTCGACGCCGATCGCTTGGCGGTAACTCAGCAGCGCCCCCCGCAGAACCGCCGCGGGCCGGGCCTCCCGCGGGTCGCCGCCGCCGGTCAGGTGCCGCCCGATTTCGGCGACGAGATAGCGGTTGAAAGCGGCCTCGATGGCGCGGGCATTTTCGAGCTGTTGCAGGCTCTGCTCGGCCCGGCGCACCTCCTGCATCGAGCGTTGCATTCCAAAGACCGTTAAACCGCCAAGCGCCGCAACCACCAGGACGAGTGCAAAAAGCGCCGCGACCAGGCGCAGAAAGATGGTCGCACGTCCACGCCCAGGCCGACCGGTGTCCGTCGCCGTCATCCCCGTCTCCGTCATAGGCATCGGAGCCTAGGGTCCCCGACCGCGTCTGTCACGCGGGGCCGATGGCCACGGATCGGGCCGGCGCGGCAGCGGCACCGGAGCTTCGCAGGTGGACCCCAAGGCGTCTCGGAGCGCCGCCTGAGGTCGTTTCCTGGCATGCCTCCCAGGCACGCCGGGGAGATCCTCATCCTATGACTGCTGCCCGTCGCTATCCCGCGAATGCCGATCTGGAGGCACGCGCCCGCCGCCGCGTCCCGGGCTTTGCCTGGGACTATTTCATCGGTGGTATTGGGCCCGAACAGTGCCTCGCTCGCAACCGGGAGAGCCTGGAGGCCATCGCGCTGATGCCCCGCTATCTCGGCGGCGCGGTCACCCCGGATCTGACTGCCGAGGTGATGGGCACCCGCTACGACCTGCCTTTCGGCGTCGCGCCCATGGGTCTTGGTGGGATGATCTGGCCCGGTGCGGCCGAGGCCATGGCCGGGGCAGCCGCCGCCGCCAACATCCCATTCGCGCTCAGCTCCTACGCCAATACCAGCCTAGAGCGCATCGCGGAGATCGCGCCGAGCCATGCTTGGTACCAGCACTACGTAACCAACCGGCCCGAGGTGGAGGCCGCGATGCTGTCGCGCACAGAGGCGGCGGGATATCGCACCCTGATCGTGACGGTCGACATTCCGACCGCGACCAAGCGGGATCGGGACATCAAGAACGGCCTAACCATCCCGGTTACGATCCGCCCGCGGATGATTGCGCAGGTCGCCGCCTGCCCGACCTGGGCCCTGGCGACCGCTCGGTCGGGGATGCCGCAATTTCCCAACCTCGCGCCCTACGCGCCCGACGGGTCGAGCATGAGCGAGGTCGCAGCCTTCATCGGCACGATCATGGAGGGGCATGTGACCCCCGATCGGCTGGCGCAGATCCGCGATGCCTGGCCCGGGCGGTTGGTGGTGAAGGGCGTGTTGGACCGCCGCGATGCGGAGGTCTGTCGCCATATCGGCGCAGACGCAGTGGTCGCCTCCAACCATGGCGGGCGGCAGCTCGACGCAGCGCCCGCAGCGGCCGAGGTTCTGGCCGATCTCCGTACCGCCCTAGGGCCGGGGATCGCGCTGCTCGCCGATGGCGGCATGCGCTCTGGCCTCGATATCGCGCGCATGCTGGCGGCAGGGGCGGATTTCGTGCTGCTCGGCCGCGCCTTCATGATGGGGGTCGCCGCGCTCGGCCCGCCCGGCGCCGCCCATGTCATCGAGACATTGCGGGAGGAGTTGCGCTCGACCCTCGCCCAACTCGGTTGCCCCGGGGTGGCGGATCTTCCCCATTTCCGCAGCCATAGCGGCAGCATAGCGCCCAAGCTTGACCCGGCGGCGCGCCTCGCCTAGGTGGGCGCAATGATCCGGCAGATCCTCATCCACCCTGATCCGCGCCTAAAAAAGAGCTGCGAAACCGTCTCTGTGGTCGATGACAGCATCCGCGCGCTGATGGATGACATGCTTGAGACGATGTACGAGGCACCGGGCATCGGCCTCGCCGCACCGCAGATCGGGGTCCTGCAGCGGGTCGTGGTGGTCGATTGCACCCGCCGTGACGAGGGCGAGACGCCGGAGCCGCTCTGCATGGCCAATCCGGAGGTTGTGGCCGCATCGGAGGAGCTGCGCGAATACGAGGAAGGCTGCCTCTCGATCCCAGAGATCTATGCCCCAATCTCGCGACCCGACACCGTCACCATACGATATATTGACCGCGACGGCACGACGACAGAGCGCGCGTTCGACGGTATTTGGTCCACCTGCATCCAGCACGAGATCGACCATCTAAACGGGCGATTGTTCATTGACTATCTCGGCCCGATGCGCCGACGGATGATCACCGAGAAGATGAAGAAGCTGAAGCGCGAGCGCGCCCGGGCGGAAGGCTGACGGCGATGCGCCTTGCCTTCATGGGCACTCCGGACTTCGCGGTGCCGACGCTGTTGGCACTCCTGCGCGCGGGGCACGAGGTGGTGCGCGTCTACACGCAGCCGGCGCGGCCAGCGGGGCGCGGCAAAAGACAAACCATGCCGCCGGTCGCGATGGCGGCCTTGGCACAGCAGATCCGGGTCGAGATGCCGGAGACGTTCCGCGGCGCAGTGGTCGAGGACTTTGCCGGGCTCGATCTCGACGCGGCGGTGGTCGTCGCCTTTGGGCAGATCCTGCCGCAGAAGGCGCTGAACGCGCCGCGGCTTGGTTGCCTGAACCTTCACGCCTCGCTGCTGCCTCGGTGGCGGGGGGCGGCCCCGATCCAGCGGGCAATTATGGCGGGCGATGCGGAAACTGGGGTCTGCGTGATGCAGATGGAGGCCGGTCTCGACACCGGTCCGGTGCTGGCGCGCAAGACGATGGCGATCGACCCGCGGGAGACAGCGGGAACGCTGCATGACCGGCTCTGCGGCGATGGCGCGGCGCTGATGGTCGATACCCTCGCGGCGCTGGAGGCCGGCAGGGCCACGCCGCAGCCGCAGGGGGACCAAGGCATCACCTATGCCGCGAAAATCACCAAGGCGGAGGCACAGATCGATTGGACCCGCCCGGCGAAGGAGCTGTCGGCACAGATCCGCGGGCTGTCCCCTGCCCCCGGCGCATGGTGCGCAATCGGAGGCGAGCGGGTGAAGGTGCTGATGGCGCTGGCGGAGAACGGCTCCGGCCCGCCGGGTGAGGCGCTGGACGACCGGCTCTTGGTTGCCTGCGGGAGCGGTGCTGTCCGCCTCAGCATGCTGCAACGGGCGGGCAAGGGCCCTGTGCCGGCAGAGGCGTTTCTGAATGGGTTTCCAATCACCGTTGGCACAAAGCTCGCTTAGGTTCCTGTTGCCCTAACGAACCCATATGTCCCTGCGACCCGACCGGTGACGCGGCCGGTATGTCCGGATCGGACCGCCCCCCGCCCGGTCGAGCGCGAGCCTCGCCACCCGTTGCAGCCGAGCGGTGCGAACCCTTCGCCGCTACCGCGGTTTCCGACCCGATTGCATAGGTTCTCGCGCTCTAAGGTGTTGTCCGGGCCGATCTTCACGGCGCCAATCGGCTTCAGATTGGCTGGAAAATGACCTAGCGCGCAGCTTCCGCCATGTCCTGCAGCAGCCGCATGGCATGCTCCGCCCGATCTTCGGGCACGAACAGGTGGTCATGATGGAAACCTGCCACCGGGTTCACGCCCATGCCCGCGCTGGCCAATAGGCTCGCGATGCGGGCGATGAAGCCCACAGCCTCCAGCGCTGAATGCACCCGCAGCGTGATCATGCGGCACCGAAAAACCGCCTCGATCCCAGCAGCGTCGGCCGCCTCCTCCGCGAGGATCAGGGTCACGCCCTCGCTTTCCCTAAACGTCATCAGGGGCGGGGGGTCTTTTGGAATCGACGCGCCGTCAGGCAGCGTCGCAAACACAAAGACCCCGGGCCGAAGCTCGGGGTCCATGCCGGCGATCAGGATGTCGAGATCGGTCTCACCGACCATCACACCCCCATGCAGACATACTTCACCTCGAGAAAGTCCTCGACGCCGTATTTCGAGCCCTCCCGGCCGAGACCCGACTGTTTCACGCCACCGAAGGGGGCGACCTCGTTCGAGATGATGCCGGTGTTGACGCCGACGATCCCGTATTCGAGCCCCTCGGCCACCCGCCAGACCCGGCCGAGATCGCGGCTGTAGAAATAGCCTGCCAGCCCGAATTCGGTGGCGTTGGCCATCTCCACCACCTCCTCGTCGGTTTCGAATTTGAACAGCGGAGCCATCGGGCCGAAGGTCTCCTCCCGCGCGACGAGCATGTCCTGAGTGACGCCGGTGATGACCGTGGGGGTGAAGAACGTGCCGCCCATTGGGTGGCGCGCACCCCCGGTAAGAACGGCGGCACCCTTGGCCGTGGCATCGGCCAAGTGGTTCTCGACCTTCGCCAGGCCCTGGTCGTCGATCAGCGGGCCGGTTGTCACGCCCGCCTCGGTGCCCTCGCCGACGACCAGCGCCTCGACCGCGGCCTTAAGCTTCTCGGCGAAGGCATCATAGACCCCGCCCTGGACATAGATCCGGTTGGCACAGACGCAGGTCTGACCGGCATTGCGAAACTTACACATCATCGCACCTTCGACTGCGGCATCCAGATCCGCGTCGTCGAACACGATGAACGGCGCATTGCCGCCGAGCTCGAGGCTCAGTTTTTTGATCTGGTCGGCGCATTGGCGCATGAGGATACGACCGACCTCGGTCGAGCCGGTGAAGGTGATCTTGCGGACCAGGTCGTTGCTGCAGAGCTCCTGCCCCACGGCGGGCCCCTGGTTCGAGGTCACGACGTTGAAGACACCCGGCGGCACCCCGGCCTTTTCCGCCAGGACGGCGAGCGCGGTGGCCGAGAGCGGCGTCTGCTCGGCCGGTTTGATCACGACGGTGCAGCCGACGGCGATAGCCGGGGCGACCTTGCGGGTGATCATGGCGTTCGGAAAGTTCCAGGGCGTGATGGCGCCCACGACGCCGACGGGCTGTTTCAACACCACGAGGCGCTTATCCGGTTGGTGCCCGGGGATCACGTCGCCATAAATGCGCTTTGCCTCCTCGGCGAACCATTCGATGAACGTGGCGCCATAGGCGATCTCGCCGCGCGCCTCGGCCAGCGGTTTGCCCATCTCGGCGGTGATGAGCTGAGCTAGATCCTCCTGATGCGCCATGATCAGCTCGTACCAGCGGCGCATGACGGTGCCGCGTTCCTTGGCAGTCTTGGCAGCCCAGGCCTTTTGCGCTTTGGCCGCCGCCTCGATGGCTCGGCGCGTCTCGGCGGCGCCTAGATCGGCGACGGTGGTGATCTCCGCACTCGTTGCGGGGTTGGTCACCGAAAAGCTCGCACCGCTGTCGGCCGAGACCCAATCGCCGGCGATGTAGCTCCGCCCCTCGAGCAGGCTCCGCTCCGTCAGATCGAACATGCCGTCCTCCCATTGGTCCTTCTGCGCCCTTCGTCGCCCAGGATATGACGCAGAATGCGGGCGGGTTCCAGGGGCGGAGCCCGCGCAAAGCGAACCGGATCGCCCGAATAGAAACCGGTCTTGCCGTCGCTCGGCGGCGAGGATCGCGCCCTTGCGGTTGGTCGGCAAAGAAGTCCCAACCGCCCCGGGGTGGGCGGGTGCGACCCGGCGCGGCGCATCGGAGGTTGGGCGGGCGTCGTCCGGCACAAGGCTGGAACCGGTGCTACCCCGCCTCGGCAGCTTTCTTCAGTGCCTTGATCTCGGCCCGGGCGAGCTGATCCGCCTCCTCGTTCTGGGGGTGGCCGGCGTGACCCTTGACCCAATCCCAGGAGACGCGGTGGCGCATCTGTGCCGCATCGAGCCGCTGCCAGAGATCGGCGTTCTTCACCGGTTTTTTCGCCGCGGTCTTCCAGCCATTCCGCTTCCACCCGTGGATCCAGCCGGTGATCCCGTCGCGCAGATAGACCGAGTCGGTAACCACGGTGATCTCGGACGGACGCTCCAGCGTCTCCAGCGCCGCAATCGCCGCCATCAGCTCCATCCGGTTGTTGGTGGTCTCCGCCTCGCCGCCCGACAGAGTGCGCCGCTTCACGATGGCACCGTCTCGCTCCGCCTCCAGTACCACGCCCCAACCGCCGGGGCCGGGATTGCCGGAACAACCGCCATCCGTATACGCAAACAGCGCCGTCACACGGGGCGGCGGGCGAAGAGATGCAGCATATTGGTCGGCGAGCCGTCGAAACCGGTTGCGGCGACGATGCTGGTCTCGATCTCGGCAAAGCCGGCCGTGGCCACCAGATCGGTGAGTTCCGCCTCGCGATAATAGGTGTAGCGCCGGCCGAGATCGTCGCGATGCATTCCCTCGCCTTCTTTCAGACCGACATACAGGGGACCGCCCGGGCGCATCGCCTTGAACAGCCGGCCGAGATGGCCCGGCATGGCCTTTCGCTCGTCGTGGAGTAGGCTGAAGGACGCCCAGATGCCGTCATAGGCATCGGTCGCCGAGAAGTCTTGGAACTGCGCAACGGTGACCGTGAGCCCGTAGAGCGCCTTTGCCTGCGCCGCCAGCCCTTCGGAGCCGTCGATGGCATCGACCGTGAACCCGGCCTCCTTCAACCGCGCGGCCGCCCAGCCTGGGCCAGAGCCGAAATCGAGAACATGATCTCCCGGCCGCAGCTTTCCCATGAACTGGTCGAGCCAGGAGCGGCGCCCCTCCTTCGCAGCATACTCCGCATAGGTCTCTGCCTCGCGATTGTAGAAACCGAGGGTCGCATCATCGGCGGTCATCGGAGTGCTCCCAACAGCAGGGTCGTGTCGGTTCTATCGAGGTCCCGGGTCGGGCCCAGGACGGTGTTTCGTGCCGCAGCGAAGCGCGGACAGATCAGACCGCTTGGCGCAGGATGCGCGGCACCTTGAAGGACACATTCTCCTCAGCCGTAACGATCCGCTCGATAGTCAGATCGTAGCGGTGGTCGAAGGCGTCGAGGACTTGATTGATCAGCACCTCCGGCGCGCTCGCACCAGCGGTCACACCGACCGCCTTCGCGCCATGGATCGCGCGCCAATCGATGTCGCCTGCGGTTTGCACCAACATCGAATAGGGGCAACCGGCGGCCGAGCCAACCTCGACCAAGCGACGCGAATTGGACGAGTTGGGCGCCCCCACGACCAATAGCGCGTCGATCTTTGGCGCCATTTCCTTCACCGCCGCTTGGCGGTTCGTCGTCGCATAGCAGATGTCTTCCTTGTGGGGCCCGATGATCGCCGGGAACCGCGCCTGCAGCGCCGCCACCACCTCGGCCGTGTCGTCCACCGATAGGGTCGTCTGGGTAATGAAGGCGAGCTTTTCGGGGTCGCGGGGCGTGATGGAGCCGACGTCGTCGGGGGTCTCCACCAGGATCACCTCGCCCGCCGGCAATTGACCCATGGTTCCGATCGTCTCCGGATGGCCCGCGTGGCCGATCATCACGATCTGCAAGCCGCGGCTATGGTGCCGCTCCGCCTCGATATGCACCTTCGAGACCAGCGGACAGGTGGCGTCCAGGTAGAGCATCTCACGCCGTTGTGCCTCCGCCGGTACGGATTTCGGCACCCCATGGGCCGAGAACACAACAGGGCGGTCACGGGGGCATTCGTCCAACTCCTCGACGAAAACCGCACCCTTGTCCCGCAATGCGTCGACCACATGCTTGTTGTGCACGATCTCGTGGCGGACATAGACCGGTGCACCCCATTTCTCGATGGCCTGTTCGACGATCTCGATGGCGCGAACGACACCGGCGCAGAACCCGCGCGGATCTGCCAGATAGAGGGTCAGCGGTGCCTTGGTCATGCGCGTTCCTTCTCGGGCCCGAATTGCAGGGCAGCGAGCCGACCGTAGAGCCCACCCTCCGCCACCAGGCTTTGATGAGTGCCTGCCTGCACCACCCGTCCCTTGTCAACAACGCAGATGTGATGCGCCCGGCGCACAGTGGCAAGCCGGTGGGCGATGACAATGGTGGTACGGCCCTTCATCAGCCGGTCGAGCGCCTCGGCCACACGTGCCTCGGCCTCGGCGTCGAGGGCAGACGTCGCCTCGTCGAGGAGGAGGATCGGCGCATCGCGCAGCATCGCGCGGGCGATCGCGATCCGCTGGCGCTGCCCGCCGGACAGCCGCCCCCCGGCCTCGCCCAAAGGCGTAGCGTAGCCCTGTGGCAGCTCGGCGATGAAGTCATCGGCATTGGCGTCGCGGGCCGCGCGCTCGATCTCGGCGGGAGAGGCCGCGGGACTGCCGAGGCGGATGTTATCGGCGATGCTGGCGTCGAACAGGAAAGTCTGCTGCGTCACCAGGGCGATCTGCGCACGCAAACTGGCGACGGACACATTGACGAGATCCTGACCATCGATGGCGACATGGCCGCGGTCGGGGTCGTGGAACCGCTCGATCAAGTCGAGCACGGTCGACTTACCCGCACCGGATGGACCGACCAGCGCCGTGACTTCTCCGGGCCGGGCGACCATGTCGAAGCCGGCCAAGGCAGGCGTGTCCGCATAGGCGAAATGGACGCCGGTGAAGCGGATCTCGCCCCGCGTGACCGACAGCGCCGGTGCGTCCGGCGGCTCCGGGATCTCGGCATGCCGGTCCAACAGCGCGAAAATCGCCTCGACCCCCGCCAGGTGCTGGCGGATCGCGACTGAGAGATGGCCGAGCCGGCGCGCCGGGTCGCCAGCCATAATCAGCGCCGCGAGAAAGGACACAAAGGTTCCGACATCGGTACCGCCCTGGATGATCCGCCAGCCGGCGTAGAGGATCACGGCCGCCGCCGCGATCCCGGCCATCGTCTCCATCAGCGGGTTCACCGCGCCCTGCAGGATGGCGATGCGGTCGGCCCGGTCGCGCACGCCCTCGATGGCGCCGCGCATCGTGCCGCGCATCCGATCCTCCAGCCCAAAAGCGCGGATGATCCGAGCGCCCGCCGCGGTCTCGCCCATGGTCGAGAGGATCTGGCCATGGATCACCACCTCGGCCCGCGCGAGCTTCTTGACCCGGTTCACCAAGAGCGCGATACCGCCGAAAATCACGGGCAGGCCCAGAAACGCGAGCAGGGTCAGTTGCGCATCCTGGTAGATCATCACGCCCACAAACCCGATCACGCTCATCAGATCGGCGCCGAGCCGGGTTGCCATCAGATGCAGCGCCGCCCGGGCGGATTGCGCGTTGTGGGTGATGCGGGTCGACAGGTCGCCGGTCGTCTCTGCGTTGTGGAGGGCCAGGCCCTGGGCCAGCATATGGTCGTATAGGCGGGCCTGCAGCTTCGCAACGATGCGGTTTCCGATGCGGCTGAGCAGCACCATCTGGCCATACATGGCCGCACCGCGGACCACGAAGATGCCGAGCACTAAGAATGCCACCGCCTGCACGGTTTCCTGGCGGCGGTCGATGAAGACGTTGTTGATCACGTCTTCGATCGTGTAAGCGATCGCCGCCCCCATAGCCGCAACGATCGCCATCAGAGCGATCGCGGCAGCATAGGCCCAACGGTGCTCCCATGCGGTTTCCCGCAACAGCCGGCCGATCAGCCGCACACTTTGGGCGGTGGTCAGACGCTCGATCAGGCGGGAGAGCATTGCTCCTCTTCGCTGGCGGTTGGCGGCGCCGTAGCCCCACCCATCGATCATCGACTACAGGAAAACCGCCCGCGGCGCCAGGGCGGCACCCTCAGCCGCCAGAGGTCGGGATCAACAGCACGCGGTCCACGCCCATTTGGCGATTGTAGCTTTCCTCGTCCTCGTTATAGCTTGAGCGCTTCGGCGGGGCCTGGACCTGCAGATGCTCGAAGGCCTGCAGCAAGCGCGCTCGGGCCTCCGGCAGCTTCTCGCAGCCCAGGCCAGGGCAAGCCCAGTGCTCCAGAAACCAGCCGGTCATGCGCATCGCCTCACGCACGGCGCCGTTTGTGATCTTGCCCGGCCCGGTCAAGAAGCTCGGCAAAGGCAGCATCTTATCGGCCCAAGGACCGCCCGCCTCGCGGCTGACCGCGCGGCCCGACTTCGGCGAGACATAGACGAGATCATCCCGCGACCCGGTCGCCGCGCAGCGTGACAGGTCCAGCGGATAACCGAGCGCACCCAGGAACACGAGCTCCCAACGCGCATAGAGCGCGGGCCAGTCCCAATCCCCCTCCGCCATCGCGTCGAGGGCAACCATCGTCGCCTCGAAGAGGCGGCCATTCGGCTCACGCTCCGGCACCAGGATCATGATCAGCGCGCTCATTGCGTTGAAGCCGGCCAACGTCGTCCGGTTGTTCATGATCGCGCTGGTACGCTCACGCAGCGGTTCGACCTCGAACTGGCCGAGATGCTCGTCGAGGCGCGCCGTCCAGCGAAGTTGCAGCTGTGCCCCGGGCTGCAGGATCGGCGCCAGATCCTTGCGCCGGCCGCCGCGCACCATCCCTGCATGGCGCCCATGCTCCCGGGTCAGGGTGTCGATGATCACCCCGTTCTCGCCGTGCCGCCTCACGCCCAACAAGGCGCCTTCGTCGCGCCATTCCATACCCAGACCCTTCCTTCCGCTCACACCTCGAACAGCATATGGCGGCCGCGAGGATCCTCCACCTCAACCACCCAAAGATCAGGATCCCGGCGACGCGCCCGTGCAATCGCGTCGTCGACCTGGCCTTCTGGCACGTCAAGGAGATCCCCGTCCCAGCCTAGGGTCCCGTCAGCCCGGTAATTTCGCGTAAACAGGCTGGCCACACCGGCGAGATTTGCGCATTTGACAACCACGGCGCCGGCCGTTGGGTCGCCTTTATGCATCACATGGGCAAAGATGCCCTCGCCGTTCAAACGGGTGAGATAGGCGCCGACCCAGACATGGCTGGCCAAACGCGCCATCACCCCCCCTCGCGGAAGTCCAGGCCGATAGCGCGATAGCGCTCCGGCTCCTCCAGCCAATTCGGGCGCACCTTCACGGTCAGGAACAGATGCGCCGGTTTGCCCGTCAATGCGGCGATCTCCTCCCGCGCGGCCTGGCCGATCTGGCGGATCGTTTCGCCCTTCTTACCGAGGACGATGCCCTTATGCCCCTCGCGCATGACATAGACGACCTGCTCAATCCGGGCAGAACCATCCTTGCGCTGCTCCCAAGCCTCGGTCTCGACGGTGAGTTGATAGGGAAGCTCCTGGTGCAGGCGGAGCATCAGCTTCTCCCGCGTGATCTCGGCCGCGATCAGCCGCATCGGCAGATCGGCGATCTGATCCGCGGGGTAGTGCCACGGCCCCTCTGGCAGGGTTGTGGCCAACCATTGGCGCACCGCATCCAGCCCGTCGCCGCGGTCGGCAGAAATCATGAACACCTCGGCAAAAGCGCGGCGTTCAGAAAGGTCTGCCGTCAGCGCCAACAGATCCGGCCGTTTCACCCGGTCGATCTTGTTGATCGCCAGGGCCACCGGTTGATCCGGCTTCGCGTGATCGTCCAGCGCCGCGAGGATGGCCGCCACCCCCTCGGTCACACCGCGATGCGCTTCGACCAGCAGAATGACTGCATCGGCATCCTCCGCCCCCGCCCAGGCAGAGGCGACCATCGCCCGGTCGAGCCGCCTACGCGGGCGAAAAAGGCCAGGCGTGTCGACGAAGACGATTTGGGTTTCTCCCTCGATCGCGACGCCGCGGATCGGCATGCGGGTGGTCTGGACCTTGTGGGTGACGATAGCGACTTTGGATCCTACCAGTGCATTCAGGAGGGTCGATTTCCCCGCATTCGGCTCGCCGATCAGAGCTGCAAAGCCAAACCGCGTCATGCCCCGCTGCTTCCGATCTGGCCCAACAACCGGGCCGCAGCCGCCTGTTCCGCCTTCTTTTTCGAGCTGTCGGCCGCCTTTGCTGCAGCACCGCTGTCGAGCCGCACCTCGACGGTGAAGACCGGCGCATGGTCCGGCCCGGTGCGGTCCAGCGCAGTATAGCTGGGCGGGGTCATGCCGCGCCCCTGCGCCCATTCCTGCAGCCGGGTCTTGGCGTCCGTCGGCGCCTCGGACGGTGTGTCGATCCGCTTGCGCCAATGGCGATGGATGAACGCCTGCGCGGCCGGCAGCCCACCGTCGAGATAGAGGGCCGCGATCACAGCCTCGATCGCATCAGCCAGGATCGCAGCCTTCCGGCGTCCGCCGGAGAGACTTTCCGACCGCCCGAGATGAAGATGCTGGCCGAGCCCGAGTTCTCCCGCGACCTCCGCCAAAGTTTCCCTCCGGACCAATGCGTTGAGCCGCGGCGCGAGGGTGCCCTCCGCCTCCTCCGGAAACCGCTGGACCAGGGCCTCGGCGATCACCAGGCCCAGAACCCTGTCGCCTAGAAATTCCAATCGCTGATTGTCAGAGCGCGCCGTGGAAGCCGCCGAGGGATGGGTCAGGGCCTCCGCCAGAAGCTCGGGCCGCACGAACCGGTGCCCGAGCACTGCCGCCATCCCCTCGGCCAAGGCCGCTCCCCGCGCCGCCATCTCAGCCGCCGGAAGGGAGGCGCCAATTGCCTCTCATTCTATCGATTTGAAGAACCGGCTGGCGCGCCATTTCCAGGGTTCCCAGAACGCACCATCCGAAGAAATGACGATGATATCCGCGCGCCCGATCAGATTCTCGAATGGCACAACGCCCACCGAGGGGAAGCGGCTGTCGATCGAATTGTCACGGTTGTCGCCCATGAAGAAGAAATGCCCTTCCGGCACTTCGAAAATGCCGGTGTCGTCGCCGCTGCGCAGCCCCGGATTGGACCTGTCGCCGATGGTGCCGGAGGTATTCAGCACCCAATGCTCCCGCCCGCCGGGTAGGGTCTCGCGATACAGCTCTTTCTCGCATTCGCCGCCCAGAGGCACCGGCTCGTTGTTACATTGGGGCGGACGGGCGGGGCTGCCGCGCAAGGCCTTCTCCTCGCTGAACACGCCCTCCGATACCGTGGGTACCGGCTCGCCGTTCAGATGCAGCACGCCGGCGATCACCTGAACCTGGTCGCCCGGCAGACCGACCAGACGCTTCACATAGTCGGTGCAGTCGCCCGCGCCCGCCCGCGCCCGGCCGAACACCGCCTGTGCCAGCCCCACCACCATGTCGATCGGCCCCTCGCTGCAGGCGTCCTGGCGTGGATGCTTGAATACGATCACATCGCCGCGCTGCGGTTGGCCGGGCCAGATCCGTCCGTCGAAAAGGTTGGGGGAAAAGGGCAGCGAAAACCGGGAATAGCCATAGGAATACTTGCTGACGAAGAGGTAGTCGCCGACCAGCAGCGTCGGTTTCATCGATCCCGACGGGATCGAAAACGGCTGAAACAGAACGGACCGGAACGCCGCCGCGATCAGAAGCGCCCAAAAAATGGTCTGGAGCGTCTCCCAAATCCCGTCGCGCGCGCGCTCTGCCTTGGCCATGCTTGCCCGTTCCCAGCGTTGCAGAAATGCGGGGTAGTTGCGCCCTCCCCCGGTCGAAGTCAAGCCGGGCGGTGGCGAGAGCGCAGCTCAACCGGAGACCGCGGCGCCCGGGATGTCGAGCGCCAGGGCCTCGATCACCACGAAAGCCTGAGCATAAGGGTGGTCGTCGGTGATGGTCACATGGATGCGGGGCGCCATGCCACGGGGGGTCATGCCGGCCATCCGCGCCGCCGCCCCACCGGTCAGATGCATGGTCGGCTGGCCGGTCGCGAGATTGACCACCCCCATCTCCCGCCAATTGACGCCCATGCGCAGGCCGGTGCCGAGAGCCTTGGAGCACGCCTCCTTCGCCGCCCAGCGTTTGGCGTAGGAGGCAGCGCGTTCGCGGCGCTTTTCCGACTTCTCGCGCTCGATCTCGGTAAAACAACGCTCGATGAAGCGGTCGCCGAAACGGTCGAGCGTGCGCGTTATGCGACGGATGTCGGTTAGGTCCGTTCCGATGCCTATGATCATGAATCCGCTCGGTTTTCGCTATGCACAGCGCATGCACATTCTATGCACAACGCATATGCATAGTTTTGTAGTCGGGAATGTGCCGGGGGGGCAATCCCGGGCGGGCCGGCTACGGTAGCGGTCAGGGTCGCCAGGCGAGGAGGCGGGCGATATGCCAAAGCTCCGACCCCGACGGCGATCTCAGCAGCCCAGCCGAGCACGGCCTTCGGGTTGGTCAGGTGGACCGCCACGCCGCGGCGCCAAAGTCCGGCACGGCCGATCGCGATCCCGGCCGACGATTCCGACCGCACCGCGGATCGCATCGATTTGTAAGCAAGCCAAAGCAAATGGAGGGCGCCTGCGATCTTCGGCGCGCCGAAGAGCCAGCCAACCGTCGCCAGCAGGACGCCCAGGCCGGTTGCCGCCACCAGACCCCAAAAGCAGACGCCGGTCGCAAACGCCATGCCATCGCCGCGCCCAAGGGCGAGCGAAGTTGCCATGATTGCCATCGTAGACGGGCCAGGGCTCGCCGCCGTGACGACGAACGCGACCCAACCGAGCAGGATCGCACTGATGTCCTATTCCCGGATGCTCAGCAACAGTGGGCCACGGGCTGCCGCCGCGCCGTCAACCCGTCAAACTGAAACCGATGCCCGGGTTAGGCGACCCCCTCGCCGAAGGTGTCGCGGCGGGCCTTGTCCATCACCTCGCGCATGCGGCGGATGGCACTGTCGAGGCCGGAGAAGATCGCCTCACCAACAAGGAAATGGCCGATATTCAGCTCCATGACCTCGGGAAAGGTGGCAATAGGCCCCGCGGTTTCGAAGGTCAGGCCGTGGCCCGCGTGTACCTCCAGCCCCAGGCCGTGGGCAAAACGCGCCATGGTGCGGAGCCGCTTTAGCTCGGCGTCGCGCGCCTCGGTGTTACCGTCCGCATGAAAGTCGCAATAAGCCCCGGTGTGAAGCTCGATCACCGGCGCGCCAATCCGGGCCGCGGCCTCGATCTGGCGCTGGTCGGCGGCGATGAAGATCGACACCCGACATCCGGCCTCGGCCAGCGGCGCGATGAAATCGGTCAGGCGGTTCTGATCGGAGGCGACCTCCAGCCCGCCCTCGGTGGTCCGCTCCGCCCGCCGCTCCGGCACGATGCAGATGGCATGGGGCACGTGGCGCAGCGCAATTGCTTGCATCTCCTCGGTCGCCGCCATCTCGAAGTTCAGCGGCAGGGTCAGCGTCGCCATCAGCGCCTCGATATCCGGGTCGGTGATATGGCGCCGGTCCTCGCGCAAATGCGCTGTGATGCCGTCGGCACCCGCCTGCTCCGCCGCCTTCGCAGCGCGGATCGGGTCGGGATGCGGCCCGCCGCGGGCGTTTCGGATGGTAGCCACATGGTCGATATTCACGCCGAGCCGCAAATGGCCGACCGGCCGGTCGAGCCCGGGTCCATCGGTCGTGTCAGGCATTGTCCCCCTCCGCGTCATGCATTTCGTAGGCCGAAAGCTCCTTGTCGCGCTCTTTCCGCCGGCGCCTGGCGCTCGCCTCCAGCTTTTTGCGACGGCGTTCCTGGTAGGCCGCGACGAGGGGGCCGATCACCACATAGGTCACCGCGCCGCAGATGGCCCCGGGCACGAGCCCGCCGATCAGATAGGGGAAGAAAATAGTGCTGAGATTATCCACCAGCCAGCCGATCGAAAAGCCGTCGCCGCTGTCCATCGGCGCTTCCCCGAACAACCACCAGCCGGTGGAGAGGGAGGCGGTGGCGATAAACGGAAATGTGATCGGGTTGCCAACGATGGTGCCAAAGGCGGAGGCGAGCAGATTGCCCCGGACCAGCCAGGCCAACGCCGCCGCAAAGAAGAAATGGAACCCGAAGAACGGCGAAAACGACGCCGTGGCGCCGCAAGCAAAGCCGAGTGCAATGCGGTGCGGGCTGTCGGGCAGCCGGCGAATGCGTTTGCCGAAATAGTCGAAGGTGCGCCAAACGCTTTTGCGCGGCACGACGACTTGGTACAGACGCTCCTGAAAGCTGAGCTTTTCGCGACGCTTAAAGATCATTGTTAGCCCTGCTTCACTCACCCATCACATGGTGCGCGGGGTGCAACGCCTGCGTCTTTAACGCGTTACGCCTATGCTCCCGGCACAGCACCGCGGCTGAGCGGCAGGCGGGGTTGCTCGTCCCGCGCGCTGCTGCTGTCTTCGGACTGCCGCGCCGACCAACGCACCACGTGACTAACATAGCTCTGCGCCCTCAACACCGTCAGGATGTCGTTGAGATGTTTAATATCCCTGACCTCCAAATCCATGGTCATAAGGAAGAAATCCGGCTTTCTCGTGGTCACCTCGACATTGTCGATGTTCGCATGCTGCTCTCCGACAAGGGTGCAGACCGCCCCTAACGCGCCGGGCTGATTGGCCAAGGTAATCTCGATCCTGACGAGGTTGATGGCGTTGCGGGAGGCATCGGCCGACCAGCGCAGATCGTGCCAGCGGTCGAGGTCGTCCTCGAACCCTGCGAGAATCGCGCAGGACATCTCATGCACCACGATGCCGCCCCGGCGAGCGAGGCCGATGATCCGGTCGCCGGGCACCGGCCAGCAGTGCTGGCAATAGCGCACTGCCTGGCCGCGGCGGACGCCGTGGACGCGCGGCACCGGTCGCCCGGGCATCGCCGCAGCATCGGGCGGCGTGAGGGAGTTGGCGGGTTGCGTCGGGTAGACAGCCTCGACGAGGTCGCGGCCGATATGCTCGCCCCGCGCCAGCGCCAGCAGCATGGCATCGGCGTTGGCATGGCCAAGCTTTGTGGCGGCGGCCTGGAAGGTCTTCTCCACCGCCTCCCGCCCGGCCGTGGCGAAGGCCTGCACCGCCAAGTCGCGGCCGAGGGCGAGCTGCTCCTCCCGGATCCTGCCGCGCAGGGCCCGGCGGATCGCCTGCTTTGCGCGCCCGGTCGTCGCGATATCCTCCCAATGCGGGCTGGGGACCTGGCCTTCGGCGGTGATGATATCCACCTGCTGGCCGTTCCTGAGCCGGGTCCAGAGCGGCACCCGCATCCCGTCGACCATGGCGCCGGCACAATGGTCGCCGACCCGGGTGTGGATGGCATAGGCGAAATCGATCGGCGTGGCGCCGCGGGGGAGACCGACCACGTCGCCCTTCGGCGTGAAGCAGAACACCTGGTCGGTAAACATGTCGAGCTTCACATGCTCCAGAAACTCCTGCGGCGCATCGCCCTTTTCGAGCCGCGCGACAAGATCCCGGAGCCAACGGAACGGATCGACGGCGAACGGGTTTTCGGCCCGCGCGCCGTCCTTGTAGGCCCAGTGGGCGGCAATGCCGGTTTCGGCGACGTCGTGCATCTGATCGGTGCGGATCTGCACCTCGACCCGCATCGCGTCGGCGCCGTAGACCGTGGTGTGGATCGAGCGATAGCCATTCGCCTTCGGTCCGGAGATGTAGTCCTTGAACCGCCCCGGCACCGCGCGCCAATGGCGATGCACTGCGCCGAGTGCCCGGTAGCAGTCGCCCTCGCTCCGACACAGAATGCGAAAAGCATAGATGTCGGAGAGCTGGCTGAACGTGCTCTGCTTCTCCTCCATCTTGCGCCAAATCGAATAGGGCCGCTTCTCCCGGCCCTCAACGGTAACCTCCAGGCCCTCGCCGGACAGGATCTCGCGGATCGCATCGGAGACCTGGGGGATGGTATTGCCAGCCTCTCGCCGCAGCTTGACGAAGCGGCGGAGGAGGGAACTGCGGGCTTCCGGCTGCAGGACCTCAAAGGCCAGGTTCTCCAGCTCCTCGCGCATCGATTGCATGCCCATGCGGCCAGCCAGGGGCGCATAGATCTCCATCGTCTCCTGCGCGATGCGGCGCCTTTTGTCCGGCCGCAAATGGCCGATGGTACGCATGTTGTGGAGCCGGTCGGCCAGCTTCACCAACAGCACGCGGACGTCGCGCACCATGGCGAGGAGGAGCTTTCGGAAATTCTCGGCTTGGGCCGCCTCCTTCGACGTGACCTCGAGCCTGGTCAGCTTGGTGACGCCGTCCACGAGGCGGGCGATCTCCTCCCCGAAGAGACGCGAGATCTCCTCATGGGTGGCCTCGGTATCCTCGACCGTGTCATGCAACAGGGCCGTCGCGATGGTCGCATCGTCGAGCTTCAGCTCGGTCAGGATCGCCGCCACCTCGACCGGGTGCCCGAAATACGGATCGCCGCTGGCACGTTCCTGATGGGCATGCGCCCGGGCCCCAAAGACATAGGCCCGGTTTAGCAGGCCTTCGTCGGTGTTGGGGTTGTAGTCCCTGACCCGCTCGACCAATTCGAACTGACGGATCACCGGCGCGCCCCCATTCGAGCCGGCGCCAAAGGCACCGGCCTTCCGTTACCTCCGGTCGCTCTCCGCCAGCAGGGCGCGCAACAGCTTTTCCTCGTCGAGGTCGTCAAGCTCCGGCGCGGCCGAGGCGGGCGTGGGCTGAGGCGCCCGCTCCTCGCCCATCAGCATGGCCATGTTGTCCTCCTCCGGCTCGTCGACCTCGATATGCCGTTGATGGACAGCGATCGCCGCTTCCTGCAGCTCGTCCGGGGTCAGGGCGCCATCGGCCACTTCGCGCAAGGCGACAACAGGGTTCTTGTCGTTGTCGCGATCCACCGCGATCGGCGCACCCGCCGAAATCATCCGCGCGCGGTTCGCTGCCAGCATCACCAAATCGAAACGGTTGGAGACCTTGTCGACACAGTCTTCCACGGTCACTCGAGCCATGCTCTGACGCTCCCAATTTCCCGAAGGATTGCGCTAGCCCGAGATGCCGTCCGCATCGCCCGAGCCGATCACCTTTATCTTTACGCGCGACAGCGGCGTTCCGCAAGCCGTGGCCGCGACAGCGTCTTCGCCTGTTGCTTGCGGCCTCACTCCGTGCCCTCGCCATCTAGGGGATATGCGTCTTGCCGGGCAGATTGCGACAGCGCGGCCAGAAGCTCCGTCACGGTCTTTCCGAGCGTCGGGTGCCGCCAATCCGGCGCGATCTCCGCCAGGGGCAGGAGGACGAAGGCCCGCTCCTGCATCCGGGGGTGCGGGAGAACCAGATGCGGCGGCGCGAGCTTCTGCGCGGCGGCCGGGTCGAGCGCAATCCACGCCGCCAAAGTCGGCCGATCCGGCCACACCTCATCGTCAAGGGCCAAGAGATCGAGGTCGCAGACTCGCGGCAGCCATCGGCCTTCACGCTCGCGCCCTAGTGCTGATTCGATACGGTGAAGTTCGGCAAGCAGTGCGGAAGCGCACAAAGTTGTCGACAATCTTGCCGCACCATTCACGAAATCCGGGCCGGAGCCGGGCGGATAGGCCGGCGTTCGCCACCACCGACTGCGCGCAATCAATTGAATTTGATTGCAATCAAGCAGTTTTGACAGGGCGAGACCCAAGTTTTCAGTGATCGAGCCGGTTTCCGGCGCCAGATTCCCGCCGAAGGCAACCAGCGCGTTTTTGCCGCTCAGCGTATTCATTCTGCTGTCATTTTGGATAGTCTTCTGCTAACCGCGGCCTGTCGAACAGTCTTGCTCCGAGCACACAGCGCCCTCTGCATTGCGCTGCACAGATAGCCCCGGGTGAGAAACGCCGTCAAAAGGAACGCTAATGTTTTATCGAGATGAGCGATTGGCTCTCTTCATCGATGGTTCAAACCTCTATGCTGCGACAAAAGCGCTTGGGTTTGACATAGATTATAAGCTCCTGCGCTCAGAATTTATGCGCCGTGGTAAAATGGTCCGTGCATTCTACTACACTGCCTTAATCGAAAACGAGGAATATTCACCCATTCGGCCGCTTGTCGATTGGCTCGACTATAACGGATTTAGTCTCGTCACGAAACCGGCCAAAGAGTTTACGGACTCCACCGGCCGGCGCAAAGTGAAGGGCAATATGGACATCGAGTTGGCGATCGACGCGATGGAGATGGCGAATTATGTTGAACATATTGTCCTTTTTTCCGGCGATGGCGACTTTCGCCCGCTGGTCTCGGCACTGCAAAGAAAGGGCGTCCGGGTCTCCGTCGTCTCGACCATCCGATCGCAGCCGCCGATGATTGCGGACGATTTGCGACGGCAGGCCGATAACTTCATCGAGTTGGAGGAGTTGCGCGACGTCATCGGGCGTCCGCCGCGCGAACAACGCGAGCCGCCGCATCTGGCACAGGCGAATGGCGACGCCCACGAGGAGTGAGGCGCAACCGACGCCCAATGCGCCGCCGGACTGTACGCTCTGCCCGAGACTGGTCGCCTATCGCCAGGAGAACCGCCGGACCGAACCCGAATGGTTCAATGGGGCCGTGCCGAGCTTTGGCGACCCCAGCGCCCGGCTCCTGGTGGTGGGGCTTGCCCCTGGCGTGAGGGGTGCAAATCGCACGGGACGCCCGTTCACCGGCGACTTCGCCGGCGCCCTGCTCTATGCGACGCTTCTCGACCATGGGTTTGCCGCCGGCGGCTACGGGGCCACGCCGGAGGACGGTCTGCGGCTGAAGGACGCGATGATCACCAACGCGGTGCGCTGTGTCCCGCCGGAGAACAAGCCGGTGGCCGCCGAGGTCAACGCTTGCCGATCCTATCTCGCGGCCCAGATCGGCGCCTTGCCGAGGCTGCAGGTCATTGTGACCCTCGGCAAGATCGCCCATGACAGCACCGTTCGCAGCCTGGGCGGACGGGTCGCGACCCATCCGTTCGGCCATGGGGCGAGCAGCATCCTGAACGGGATCGCCCTGCGAGCCAGCTACCATTGTTCGCGCTACAACACCAACACCGGCCGGCTGACCGAGGCGATGTTCCGCGATGTGTTCGCTGCGGTCCGACGCCAACTCAGCGGTGCTCGGACCTAGAGCGCTTTCCGACCCGGTTGCATCGCTTCTCGCGCTCTACGGTATTGTTCGGGGGCCACTTCACGACGCCAATCTGAATCAGCTGGCTGGAAAACGCCCTAGCCCGCCCGAGCCCGGCCGGGCGCCCGCTCCCGGCCGGGCATTTTGAAGATGACTGGGACGCCCGACCGGACCCGACAGCACAGCTCTCCCGTCGCCCAGCGATCGACGTGGCCGAGCGCGCGGGCCGAGGCGGGGGGCCTCCTTGACGGACCGACCGGGCGCCGGTTTCGGGCGGGTGGGCGGGCCCTCGGCCCGCGCGCGGCCTAGCCTTCCGCCTGGTAGTAAAACTCCTCCCGCACGATCTTGCCGTCCTTGATCGTGTAGATCCCCAGCTCCTTCATCTGCATCCGCCGTCCATTTTCCTTGTCCGTCACATCGGCCTCGAAAATCACACCGAAGCTATCCTCACCGTGGAAGAACGGCCCCTCCGCGCTGGCGCTGTGCATTTCCATGGTGCTATCCCACCAGTCATGTTTGCCCCGGATCGCCGGCAGCCCGTGGGTCTCGGTGCCTTCGGCGCCCGGCATGCGGGCGGCCTCCACAGACACCGCATCCTCCGAATAGAGCGTGTCCAGTCCCTCCCGCGCCTTGCCCGCCTGGCTCAGCGCCACGAGCTTGGTGCCAACTTCCATCAGCGTCGCATCGAACATCGGTCATCCTCCCCTAAGGCGCGTTCTGCACCCACAGGACAATACGGGAAAATGGGATTGAGAACAAGATGTGAACACCAGCGATGACCCGGCGCGGGCCGGGCTTGGGGGCATCCCCGCCATGGCGGCCGGGCGCCAGTCTCTGTGGGGTGGGTGGGGCCCGGTCCGCGCCGGGCCGGCAAAACTCAGCGCTGTTCCAGCAAGCGGCGCGCGATGACCTGAGCCTGGATCTCGGCCGCGCCCTCGAAGATGTTCAGGATCCGCGCATCGCACAGCACCCGGCTGATCGGGTATTCCAGCGCAAAGCCATTGCCGCCATGGATCTGCAGCCCGTTATCCGCGGCAGCCCACGCCACCCGCGCGCCAAGCAGTTTGGCCATCCCGGCCTCCAGATCGCAGCGCCGGTCGGCATCCTTCTCCCGGGCCGAAAAATAGGTGAGCTGCCGCGCCACCATGATCTCTACCGCCATCATCGCCAGCTTCGACGCCACCCGCGGGAAGGCCAACAGTGGCTTGCCGAAGGCGGCCCGCTCCTGCGCATAGCGCAAACCGATATCCAGCGCCGATTGCGCAACCCCAATCGCCCGCGCCGCCGTCTGGATCCGCGCGCTCTCGAAGGTCTTCATGAGCTGCTTGAAGCCCTGCCCCTCGACCCCGCCGAGCAGCGCGTCGCCCTGGACCCGGTGCCCGTCGAGCGCCAGCGTGTACTCTTTCATCCCACGATATCCCAGGACCTCGATCTCGCCACCCGCCAGGGTCGCGTCGGGGAACGGGTTCGCGCAATCGCCCCGGGTCTTCGGCGCCAGGAACATCGAAAGGCCGGAATAGTCCTCGGTACCGGGCACTGTCCGCGCCAGCACAGTCATCAGATCGGTGCGCGCCGCGTGGGTAATCCAGGTTTTGTTGCCGGTGATCACCCAGTCATCGCCATCCTTCACAGCCCGGGTCTTCAGCGCGCCCAGATCGGAACCGGTGTTCGGTTCCGTGAAAACCGCCGTCGGCAGCATCTCACCGCTCGCGAGCTTCGGCAGATAGTCCGCCTTCTGGGCGTCGGTGCCACCGCAAAGGATCAGCTCCGCCGCGATCTCCGACCGGGTGCCCAAGGACCCGACGCCGATATAGCCGCGCGACAGCTCCTCCGAGACCACGCACATCGCGGTCTTGCCCATGCCGAGTCCGCCATGCTCCTCCGGGATCGTCAGGCCGAAGACGCCGAGCGCGGCCATCTCCTCGACGATCGCCATCGGCACCAATTCGTCCTTTAGGTGCCACTCATGGGCGTCGGGCTTCACCCGCTCTTCGGAGAAACGGCGGAACTGGTCGCGGATCAGGTCGTATTCCTCATCGAGACCGCAGGCCCCGAACGTGGCCGCGCCCTCGCGCTCCGCCATCAAATCGGCCAGCCGACGGCGCGCCCCGTCGGTGTTGCCCGCCTGGGTCAGCGCCATCACCTCCGGCGCCATCAGGCAGCGCTGCGCCTCCTGGCTCAGGCCGATATCCTGGGGCCGGGCCATTTCGCCCTGGCTCATGGGAATGCCGCCATAGAGCTGCCAGAGATACTCGCCGAACCCGATGGTCAGGATCAACCGCTCCATCTCGCCGAACCGACCGTCTGCGTCGAGACGCTCGGCCCAGCCCTGCAGCTGGCGCAGGCTCTCCACATAGGTCGCGGTCCAGGCCAGGGCGTGCGCGGCGTACTGCTCTGTCTCCAGCAACCGGCCAGAAACGCGCCCCTCCGGCGCCACCCTGGCCCGCAGGGCTTCGGTCGCTTCCGCGACGAACCCCTCCGCCGCGGCGACAGCCCCTTTGGTCGTGGCGAGGAGGTCGTCGGCCTGATAGAGCGCCCGCGGCTCGGCCAATCCTTGGGTCTGGACGTTCATCGAAAACTCCTTGAGACGCGGATACTTTGCTGCGGCGCGGAATCGCTTCGCTGTTGCCGCATCTGGTATGGCGCCTCTGGCGGCTGCGTCAAGAAATCTTGCGCAAGATGATTGCTTGCAAAGGGTAAGGACCAAAACTTCCTTGCGCGCGTGTCGCAGGGACCGCAGCATGGGGCAGGAGGATGCATGGTGGCCAAGGGTCTGCTGCGCTTCGGGACTGGCGCGCTCCTCCTCTGGGCGGGACTGGTCGCGGCGATGGTCGCTGGGCGCCATACCCTGATCTATCCCTTCGTGACGGCGCCGGAGAGGATGAGCCTCGCCGGCCTTCCGGGGGCGCAGGCGCAGGAGATCCGGGCCGAGGATGGAACGCCGCTGCTGGTCTGGACCGTGGCGCCAGCGCCGGGCCGGCCGGTGGTGCTGCATGTCACCGGCAATCGCGGCGCGCTCGCCAGTTCGCGCAGCAGGCTCGCGCTCTTGCTGGCGGAGGGCTACGGCGTTGCGGCCCTGGTCTTCCGCGGTGCCGGCGGGCAGCCGGGCATGCCCAGCGAGACGGCGCTCGGCGATGACATCACTGCGCTTTACGACCGGCTCGATCGCCTGATGCCTGAACCGGTCCCGGCAGACCGCCGCATCGCCTACGGGATCAGCCTCGGCGCAGCGGTGGCGGTCCATCTGGCGGCCGAGCGGCCGGTAAGCGCACTTGTGCTGGAGGCGCCCTTTGCCCGCCTCTGCGAGGTCGCGGAGCATCGCTTTCCGTTCGTGCCCGCCTGCCTGCTTCTTTGGGACGAACGCTGGCCCTCGGCCGACCGGATCGCTGGGATCGGCGCGCCCGTCCTGATCCTTCACGGCGCCGATGACCGGACCATCCCGCTCTCCCAAGCCGAGGCCCTCTTCGCCGCGGCGGCGCAGCCGAAGCGGCTCATCGTCTATCCTGATGGCGGGCACAACGACCTGCGCAGCCATGGTGTGGTGGAGGACATCTTGGGCTGGCTCGGGGAAATCTTCGACGCGCCGTGACGGTCTTCCGCCAGACCCCCGCCGACCGCGGGTGGGTGGGTGGAGGGAGGTGGGGGTCTGGCGGCCTAGCCGATGCGCACGGCGCCGGCCCGGCGCGGATCGCCAGCAGCCGCAACCCCGCCTCCGGCATCCCGCAACACCGCATGGACGCCGCCGAAGAACATCGACCGCGCCGCCCATTCTGTCATTTCGGGATAAGCCCGGCGCAGCACCGCCAGGTCCGACTCCAGCAGGTCGACGGTCTCCGCATCCAGTCGCGCCCGGCGGCCATCCCCCTCCACATGCAGACGCGGCCGCTCGATCGCTTCGTCGAGCGGCAGCCCGCGGTCCAAGATACCCAGCAGCACTTGGCTCAGCGCCGTGCGGATCCGGTTCGACCCGCCGGAGCCCAACATCGCCATCCGCCCAGTCGGCCAGGTGACAGCCATCGGCGCCATCATCGAGCCGAGCCGCCGGTCCACCGGCCAGCGATGCCAGCCCTGGGGCACCAGATCCTCCTCGCCCAGCATGTTGTTCGGCATGATCCCGGTGCCGGGCACCATCGTTCCGCAACCCTCGCCGTTCGAGAGGGTCAACGACGCGCCGATCCCCTCGGCATCCACCACCGAAATCTGGGTCGTGCCCCGGCTGGCGACGGGCCGGCCGGTCAGCTCCCGCCGAAACCGGGCAATCAGCCCCGGCGCCAAAAGGGTCTGCAACCCCTCCGCGGGGTCTTCGTCGAGCGCCGCCTCGACCCGTGCCCGGTCGGTCATCTCGAAGGCCAGGGCCTTGTCGACCGGTGCCGGATCTTGGTCCATCAAAGCCAAGGAAAAAGCGATCAGCGCGCCGCCCAGCGAGGGCGGTGGCGCCAGGGCAATCGCGGCACCGCCGCGCTGGATCGCGACAGGCTCCCGCCACGCCGGCCGATAGGCGGCGAGATCGGCGCGGGTCAAATGCCCGCCCGCCTCCATCAGCGACAGGAGCGCAGCGGCCACCTCCCCTTCCTGCACGAAGCGCGGCCCTTCATGGCCGAACACCTCCAAGACATCGCCAAGCGCCGGGTTGGCAAAGTGCGCACCCTCGCCGAGCAAATCGCCCTCCGGCGCATGCAGCGCCCGCGCCGCGGGAGTGTCTTTCAGAATCGGGGCGACGATCCGCGCCAGCGATGCCTGGAACCCGGTCACCGTCACACCCTCGCGGGCCGCCCGGATCGCAGGGGCCAGAAGGTCAGCGAAGGGCATGCGGCCATAGCGGATATGCGCCTCCGCCAGACCCAATGCGAGCCCGGGCGCCGCCACCGAGGCTGCCCCGATATGGAAGGCCTGCGTCGCAGTGCCGAAATCGGCGACGACCTCGCGGAAGTCGAGCTCTGCCTCCGGCCGTTTCGCCTTCGGGGTCTGCACGAAGGTATCGAGGCAGCGGCACCGCCCACCGGGCTCCCGCACCATCAGGAACCCACCGCCGAGAAGGCCGGCCAGAACCGGTTCCACCACCATGGCCATGGCGGCAGCGGCAATCGCCGCATCCACCGCCGTGCCGCCGGCGCCCAGAATCTCGGCCCCGGCCTCGGCGGTCAGGTCATGGCCCGCGGCAATGGCGTGAGAGGTCATGGGCGGGTTGGTAGCACCGGCGGACGGGGATTCCATCCCCTCGTGAGCGTTCTGGCGCCAAGGACTGCCTTGGCGACCGCGCCGCTAGGGCATGTTTACTTTGATCCCGCTGGCTGAGAGCGGCTCCCGAGGGGCGTTACAGATCCCCCATGCTTCTGCACCCCAAGACGCGTTGGAAGGTCAGATCGGCCGTCAGAAATCGGAGCGCCGGGGTGAGGAACATCCGTGGTGACCCATCGTTTAGACAGCCTCAGCCGAGAGGTCTGCAGGATGCTCAGCAGAAACTTGCCCCCAGCGCTTCCTTAGGCATTAGTCTCTGCCAAGCCGCAGGAGCCACGGTTCACTCCCACAGCCAAAAACGGCACAGCAATGCGGGAGCTCCGGCGTGACGGATTACAGTGACCAAGGCCGAAATCTTGGCGAAACATGGGGGGCTGACCTTGCCCTTCTCTACGCCGATCATCGAGCTTGGCTCGTGGCGCGCCTGACCAAGCGGACAGGCTGTGTGGACAGAGCGGCAGATCTGACGCAGTCGACCTTCCTCAAGCTGATGAGCGACAAGACCCCGCCGATGCGCAGCCCCAGAGCGTTGCTCGCGACCATTGCACGGTGTTTGATGGTTGACGAGTTCCGCAGGATCCGCCTGGAACGTGCCTGGGCCGAGGCAATCGCAGTGACGTCGGAAACACTGGCGCCGTCGGCGGAGGACTGTGTTGAGATCCTCGATCTTTTGGTGCGCATCGACCTCATGCTCGATGGGCTCGGCAGTCGGGCGAAACGGGTCTTCCTGCTCTCCCGCCTCGACGGCATGACCTATCGTGAGATCGCCGCCGCGCTGAACGTGTCGCTCAGCACGGTCGAGAAGGACATGGCCGCAGCCATCCGGCACTGCCGCGACTGGCACATGCGGTCGTTCTGAGCGGACTGGCATTGTGGGCGGTGATGCCATACCCCAGCGCGTGATCGAGGAGGCGACACTTTGGCTCGTGCGGATGCGTTCGGGCGAGGCCACGGCGGCTGACGAAGACGCTCTGCGAGCGTGGCGCGCGGCCGATCCGGTGCACGAGGAGGAATGGTGCCGCTTGATGGAGATCGAGGGCGCCTTCGACAGTCTGCCCCCCGGCCTGAGGGGCGATGCCCGCCGGGCTCTGGAAAGCCAGAATGCGGTACCGACCCGCCGGGGTCTCCTGAAACTGTTGGTCTTGGCGACGGCGACAGGTGGCGGAGCCTGGTACTACCGCGATGAGATCGGCGCGACGCGGGCGCTGGCGGATCTGAGCGCCGGCGTTGGCGAGATGACCAAAACGACGCTGCCCGGGGGCGTCAATGTGGCGCTCAATACGGCGACAGCCGTGGATTTAATCGCCGGCACGCCTGGGCTGCGATTGCTTCAGGGTGAGCTATACATCGATGCCGCTGCCGCCACGGCGTTTGCCATCGAAACCCCCCCTGCGCGCTTGGACGTGGGCCAAGGTCGGCTGAGCATCAGGTTGCTCGATGGCGCGTCGCGCCTGACAGTGATCGAGGGCACGGTGCAGGTCTCGCCGCGCATCGGGGCCGTGCATGTGGCGAATGCCGGAGACATCGTCAGAGTAACCGCGGCGGGCACGTCCCCGGACCCCCTCGCCGCCGAGATGGATCAGACCGCTTGGCTGAACCGCAGGCTGGTCGTCGACAACATGGCCCTGGAAGACTTCCTTGCGGAGCTTTGGCGGTATCGGCGCGGCGTCGCCGTCGCATCCGCTGCGGTCGCACAGCTTCGCATCTCGGGCGCCTTCGGGCTCGACGATATCGATGCAACCCTGCGCGCCGTGGAGGCGACCCTGCCGGTTCGGGCGCGCAGTCTCGGCCCCCTCGGCGTCTGGCTGGAGGCAGAGCAACGCCGGACCTGAGCAGCCTCTCATCTTAATTTTACGGGTTTTTGCGCCGTCGTTCGACCCTTCCGAAAGGGCTCGCAGAACGAGGGACATGATGACGTCACGAAACCAGGCCACGCATAGCCGGTGTTCGCTTTCGAACACGCCGCTGCTCGTTGCTCTCTTTATCGCCGTCGCTGGACTGTGGTCGAACGCCGCCGCGCAGGAGAAACGCTATCCGTTTGCAATCCCGTCCGGACCGCTTTCCGCTGCGCTGAACGAGATTGCCCGAACCACCGACGCAACCTTGTCCTATACCCCAGCGCTGGTGGCAGGTCGGGAGACAGCCGGGGTCACCGGGAGTTTTTCGGTCGAAGACGCCCTTCAGCAGCTCCTCGCCGGAACCGGGCTGACCTATCAGGATGTCGGCGGCGGCCAGCTCGTGTTGCAGGAGGTCAGCGGCCCCAGGTCGGACGCCGTCGTCCTGGATCCTATCGTGGTCCAGGGCGAGCTGCAGACCCGCACGCTGCAGGACACCCTGACATCGGTGGCCGTGATATCGGGCGAGGAACTGGAAGGGCGCTCGGACTCGAGCGTGTTCGACGTGATCGAGCGGACGGCCGGCGCATCGCTAGGCTCGGGCGGGGAGCAAGCCGTGATCCGCGGTGTTCCTGCGGGGGGTTTGGGCGGCGGGGCGCCGGTCATCACGACCACCATCGATGGTGCGCGTGTCGAATCCGGTCGCTTCTCCTTCAACGCGTTGCAGTCCACCTGGGATCTGGAGCAGATAGAGATCCTGCGTGGCCCTCAGTCGACCCAGTCTGGCCGCAACGCGCTGGCCGGGGCAATCGTCTTGCGGTCCGCCGATCCGGTGCACGAGCTGGAGATGAAGGCCCGCGCCCTGGCCGGCAATGGCAGCACGCTGGAAGGTGCTTTTACAGCGAATGTGCCGGTCATCGAGGACACGCTGGCGCTCCGCGTGTCGCTCGACCGCGAGCAGACCGACGGTTTCGTGACGAACACGACGCTGGGAACCGACGACATCGACAACAGGGCGGACACGACCCTCCGGACCAGCGTGTTGTTGGAGCCGACCGAGAATTTTTCGGGCATCTTCAAATACACGCGGATCGAATCTGACAGCAGCGCGAACGGCCCGCCCTTGCAGGGATCGCTGTTTCCAGACAGCCGCGTGAATGTGGCGAGTGTGCCGGAGCGTGAGGTCGCCACCTTCAACGCCGGGAATCTGCGTCTGGGCTATGACTTCAACGACAGCTTCCGGGTCGAAACAGAGACGACCCTGTCCAAATCGAACACGGTTACCGTAACCGACTTGGACTTTACCGCGGCGCAGATTGGCGTGTTCGTCAACGACCAGGACGTCCAGGCGCTGGAGCAGGAGATCAAGCTCCTCTATCAGTCGGACCGGATCAACGCGGTGTTCGGTGGCTTCTTCGCCCAGCAAGAGACCGATTTTAGATCGGATTCAACAGTGCCAGCCTTCCTGTTCGATGCGACGCTGCCGCCGACCCTGACCTTGTCAACCGTTCAGGAGAGCGAGAGTGAGCAGACGAACTATGCGGTCTTCGGCGAGGCGGAGATCGAAGTATTCCCCGATATCGATCTGATCCTCGGCGCCCGCTATGATCGTCAGACCAACAAGGACAGCCAAGTCACGGACATCGTCCCAAGCGATCCTTCCTTTCCCCCAGTCTTCCCGTCTTCGAGTGCCGCTGGCGAGGCGACGTTCGATGCGTTCCTGCCGAAGGTCGGGCTCTCCTACGCGATCACCGACGATGTGACGATCGGTGCGACGGCGCAGCGGGCCTACCGTGCCGGCGGCGTTAGCATCAGCAGGCTCACTGGGGTGCAGCAAGACTTCGACCCTGAGTTCGCCTGGACGTATGAGCTCTCGCTCCGGTCGCAGTGGTGGGACGACCTTCTGACCGTCAACGCCAACGCTTTCTACACCGATTGGCAGGACCAGCAGATCGCGGTCCCAGGGCTCAATCCGCTCGATCTCTTTACGGAAAACGCAGGCACGTCGCGGTTGTTCGGCGGCGAGATCGATATCACCGTTCAGCCGACCGACGATCTGAGCCTGTTTGCCGCCTTCGGATATGCCGACACGGAATTCAGGGACTTCGTGCTGAACGGCGTTCAGCAGGCCGGCAATGAGTTCCCCTTCGCCTCGAAGTTTACGGCGGCGTTCGGTGGCACGTATTTCTTCTACCAAGATGCCTTCGTGAGTGCGGATGCGAGCTATCAAAGCAGCGCCTTCAGCGATGTCGAGAACACGCCCTCTCGCGAGATCGAAGGCCGGTTCCTGGTGAATGCACGGGTCGGCTACGACGCCGAGAACTGGAGCGTGACGGCCTTTGCAGCCAACTTGTTCGACAACGACTATATCACCAGCATTCAGGATCCGGCGTTTGGCACGCAGGGTCTGATTTCAGCCGGCGCCCCCCGAACATTCGGCGTGATTGGTCAGATCAACTTCTGATCCCAGCGTTGTTTGTCAGAGGTCGTTTGCGGCGTGGACTGCGCCGCCATCGTCCGGTCGGCGCGTGGCAGGGGGCTCGTGCATGGCGGGCGACGCGGCGGGTTCGATCCGCAGCGCAATAGGGGTATAACCAATCCGGGTCGGCCGCCGACGACGATAACCGGGAAGACAGGACTCCATCCGGGTCCTTTGCGCGTCTGTCCGTACTCGCCTGCTCAAGATCATCGCCCTCTTCGATCTTTGGCCGGAACTCGGCGGCAACCGGCAGTCCCGAATACAGACAGAATCTCAGGCGGCTGACGACCGGGCCTAGAACGTCGAAATTTGCGGAGACCCTGGCCGGCCACGAAAAGCGCGCGGGACAATCGACAAGCCCGACAGGATGGCACAGCGGAGCAGGGCCGCAGAGCGCCCGCGACGTCGCCAGATGCGCCCAGTTACCAGCCCCCGCCGCGGGCGCGGCCTGGCCACCCGCCCCAGCGGCAGACGCGGCGCCCGGGACGGCCGGGCGCAGCCCGGGCGGAACCGATGAAGCAGAGGAACGCTCCGGTGCCACAGGCGAGCCGGCCTCCGCACCGCGGCGCCTGGCGCGCCAGTGCTTCCCCGCTTGGCGCTATCCCTGCTCCTCAAGCCGGTCTGTGGCCGGCGGGGGTGTCCGCGACAGGGCGGCGATTTCTGTGCGGAGATCCGCGCTCATCTCGAAGTCGAGCGCCTCCAGCGACGGCGTGAGCTGCGCCAGGCTCCGCGCACCGATGATTGGGCAGGTCACATCCGCATGCCCGGCCGCCCAGGCCACCGCCAGCGTGACGGGGTGGACCACCTGCGCCTCGGCAAAGGCCGTGAACGCTTCGGCCACTTCGAAGACCCAGGCCTCGCCATAGCGGCGCGCATATTCGGGGTTTGCCACGAGCCGCCCCGCCGCCGGCCGATTTTCGGCCCGATACTTGCCGCTGAGAAGCCCGCCGCCCACCGGCGAATAGGTGATCACACCAAGCCGTTCGGCCTGCGCCAGCGGCAGGATCTCCACCTCGACTTGGCGCTTGACCAGCGAATACATCGGCTGCAGCACATCGATCCGCGGCCATCCCCGGCGTTCGGAGATGCCGAGCGCCGTCGCCACCTGCCAGGCGGCATAGTTCGACGCGCCGAGATAGAGGACCTTGCCATCCGCCACCAACATCTCTAGCGCGCGCAACGTCTCCTCAAGCGGTACGACCTTGTCCCAGCGATGCATGAAGAGGACATCGAGCCGGTCCGTGCCTAACCGCGTCAAACTCGCCTCGACCGCGCGGAGGATATGGCGGCGATTGCCGCCGGTGGCGTTCGGATCGTCCGCCATCGGCATGAAGCACTTCGAGGTAACCACCAGCTCGTCGCGGCTGTCCGCCATCAGCCGGCCCAGGATCTCCTCCGCACGCCCGCGCGAATAGGCATCGGCGCAGTCGAAGAAATTGATCCCCCGGTCGCGGCAGGCGGCGAACATGCGGGCGGATTCCGCCTCGTCCGCATCGCCACCGAAAGACATAGTGCCCATGCAGAGCGGCGAGACCTGTAGGCCGGTTCGGCCGAGCGTTTTGTAGATCATGTCCGGAAGTCCACATGGATATGGTTGCCGTCGGGGTCGTGGATGTTGACCTGGGTGATGCCGGCGCCGGGCGGGTGGCCCTCGCGGATCGGGATGCCTTTCGACTTCATACGCGCCCGAAAGGCGTCCAGTTCCGCCGGCCCACCGGCAAAGAGAGCGAAATGCTCCAACCGCAGATCGGCCTGGTCGGCCCCCGGCGCCGCATCTACGCCGATCAGATGCACCACGGCGTCCTCGCCTGCATAGAGCCAGGCACCCGGGAAAGCGAAGTCGGGGCGCCAACCCTCGTTCAAGCCCAAGACATCAGCGTACCAGGCGCGCATCTCCGCCAGCCTGGCCGTGCGGACATTCACATGATCGAGCTTCATGGTCCCTCCCCGATAGGGCCGATTTGCGTGGGGTTTGGCAATGGCGGCATTAGCCCCGGCCGGTGAACGGCATCTTCGTCGCCATGATTGTCATTGTCTGCACATTGGCGTCCAGCGGCAGCTCGGCCATCTGGACCACCGCCTGGGCGACATGGGTTACATCCATTGTCGGCTCCGCCTGCATGCTCCCGTCCGCTTGGGGCACGCCGCCGGCCATCCGCGCGGTCATCGCCGAGGCGGCATTGCCGATATCGATCTGCCCGCAAGCGATGTCGAACGCTCGGCCGTCGAGCGATATCGACTTCGTCAGCCCCGTGATTGCGTGTTTCGACGCCGTATAGGGCGCCGAGCCATAGCGGGGGGCATGGGCCGAGATCGAGCCGTTGTTGACGATCCGCCCGCCCTGGGGCGTCTGGTCCCGCATCATCCGGAACGCGGCGGAGGCGATCAGAAAGGCGCCGTCCAGGTTCACGGAGACGACCTTGCGCCAATCCTCCCACCCCACATCGCCGATCAGCGTGGTAGGGATGTTGGTGCCGGCATTGTTGAACACGGCGTCGAGGCGGCCATAGCGCTCGGCGATCGCCGCGAACAGCGCCTCGACCGAGGTGGGGTCGCCGACATTCGTGGGCACCGCTAGGCAGCTCGGACCCACGGCGGCAATCTCCGCCTCGACCGCGGCGAGTTTCTCCGCGGATCGGGCCGCGAGGACCACGGCCCAGCCCGCTTCGGCAAAGGCCCGCGCAGTGGCGGCCCCGATTCCCTGGCTCGCGCCGGTGACGAGAACGATCTTCGGGTCGGCCATGGTCACAGTCTCCTACATTGTCACGCGGCGGGATAGACAGCACGGAACGCGTCGGCAAAGCCAATCGCCTGCGGCGGCGGGTCGGCATCCACCGGCAGGCGGGGAAAGCCGGAGAGGAAGTAGACGAAATCCTCCGGCAGCTCGCTGGGATCCAGCCTGACGAGGACGAAAGGCTTCTTGTATTCGCCCGCCACATAGACCTCGCGCATCACATGGTCGGAGGCGAAGGATTGCGCCGAGCCCATCAGCGCTACGACCTTGCAGCCGCGAATGGCGCTGACGATCCGCCCGGCATAGCGGCCTGTCGCGGGCGTGGCGGAACGGTCTCGCCAAACGGAGAACCCACCGCGCTTCAGAGCGGTCTCCAGCGGATCGACCTGATCGCCGTTCGACCAGGAATAGGACATGAAGACATCCGTTTCGGTCTCGAGCGCCACGGTGTTCTGCTGTCCCTTGGCCCGCTGTTCGCCCACGCCGAAGCCGCGTCGCAGGAGGTCCATCCAGAGCCCGGGAGGGTCCGGCGCGCTCCGCATCAAGGCATCGCCTTGCCGCTCAGGAAAAAGTGTCGCCAGAACGCGCTGTGCGACGTCCGACAAACCGGCCTCCCCGGCGTCAGTGTCGACGGTTACCGCGATATCCCGCAGGCCGAGCGAGGGTTCCACCCCTCCCCGAACGACGAGCAAGCGATTTTCGCCATCCCAGCCCCACAGAAACCGGCGCGCCAGACCGACCAGATCCTTCGGACGCATCCCATCGGGCCAGATGAGCAGATGCAGCCGGGCGCCCTGCCCCTCCTGCATCCCGCGCGCCCAGCGATCCTCGCCGGGGAGCAACTCCAACCCGCCGAGCCAGCCGGCCTCGGCAATCGTCGGGCTGAAGATCTCCATCAGGTGCTCCGCCGTTCGCGTGTCCCTTCCGGCATGGCTGATGAAGACATCGGTGTCCATCGCTCCGGCAAAGGCTCCTAGCGCGCAATATCGTCTTCGAGGAAGAAGCGGATGTTCTCCTCGAAGCTGTCATCGGCGACGAAGCCGAGGCGCAGCGCCTTGGCCGGGTCAAAGCGCGCCATCCAGCCGTTGACGATGGCCTGTACAGCCGGATCTTCCCGCCAGCGGATCAGGCCGACCGGCTCGTCGCCTGCCACCTTGCGCATCGCCTCGACCATCTCGCCGATCCGGTGGGTCCGTCCGGGCAGCGCCAGGCAGCGGTTCTGCCCCCACTCCACCGCCGGGACGCTGGCCGCGTGGATCAGGTTCTCGATGCAGCGTCGGGGCGACAGATACCAATGGGCGAAGTCGGGGCCGACGGGGCACTCGGCCTCCTGCCCCTGCAAGGGTTCGCGGAAGATCGACGACATGAAGGAGGACGCCGCCTTGTTGGGCTTACCCGGGCGGATCGAGATGGTCGGCAGCCTCAGCCCGCGCCCGTCTATGTACCCCTTGCGGCTCATATCGGTCAGGATCAGCTCCGCCGCCGCCTTCTGGGCGCCATAGGAGGTCTGGGGGTTCAGTTGCGTCCAGTCCTCGACCAGCTGCGGGATCTCGCCGCCATATACGGCGATGGAGGAGGTGAAGATGACCATCGGCACAGTGCCGGTGGCGCGCGCCGCCTCAAACACGTTCAGCGAGCCCATCAGGTTCACGCGCATGCCTATGTCGAATTCCGCCTCCGCCTGGCCGGAAACGATGGCAGCGAGATGATAGATGATCTCCGGGCGATCCTCCATGAGCGCCTCGCAGCCGGTGGGGGCGGTAATGTCAGCGGCGACGGTGCTGACCGAAAACGGTGCCTCGGGGGCTGCGGGCCTGGTGAGATCGGCCAGGGTCATCCCCGTGATCGCCTGCCCCGCGAGGCTGCCCTGCCCCGCAATTGCCGTTGCGAGCTTCTGGCCCAGGAACCCGCCGCCGCCGATGATCAGGACGCGCATCTACCCCTCCCGATAGGCCGCAAACCAGCCGAGCCCATCTTCCGTGCGCCCCGCCGGACGGTATTCGCAGCCGACCCAGCCGCCATAGCCGACCCGGTCGAGACTGCCCATCAGATGGCCGAAGGCGCTCTCGCCCGTGTCGGGTTCCTGGCGCTTGGGCACGCTCGCCACCTGGACATGGGCGGTCAGCGGCGCCAGCGCTTCGATCCGGCGGGTCAGATCGCCCTCCATGATCTGCGCGTGATAAAGATCGAGCTGCAGGCGCAGATTGGGCGCGCCGACCTCGGCAATCACGCCGCGCGCGGCCTCGGTCGTGCCCATGTGATAGCCCGGCATGTCCCAGTGATTGATCGGCTCGATCACGAAACCCTGGTCCGGCGCGCGGGCGGCGGCAAGGGCGAGATTGGCGATATAGGTCGCCCGCGCCGCCGGCCCCTGGACGATGCCGGCCATGACATGGATGTTCTTGGGCCGGATCTTCTGGGCCGCCTCCAGCGCTTGGTCAAGATGAGCGTCGAACCTGTCCTCCGCCCCCGGCATGGCGGCGAACCCCCGCTCGCCCGCGTTCCAATCGCCGGGCGGCGTGTTGTAGAGCGCCTGCTCCAGCCCGTGCTCGTCGAGCCTTGCGCGGATCTCGCCCGCATCGTGCTCGTAGGGGAAGAGATACTCTACCCCCCGGAACCCGGCCCGCGCCGCCGCCCCGAACCGGTCGAGAAAGGCGTGCTCGTTGAACATCATCGAAAGATTGGCGGCAAAACGCGGCATGGCGATTATCCCGGATAGGCGGCGACGGTCTGGCGCTGCTCGCCCAGCCCCGCGATGCCGACCCGCACCTCGTCGCCCGGGACCAGCCAGGCCTGCGGGCTCATGCCCATGGCGACGCCCTCCGGCGTCCCGGTGGCGATCAGATCGCCAGGCACCAGCCGCATGAAACGGGACATGTAGCTGACGATCTCAGCCACCCCGAAGATCATGTCGGCGGTGTTGGAGTACTGACGTTTGGTCCCGTTCACCTCCAGCCAGCAGTCGAGCGTCTGGGGGTCCGGCACCTCGTCTGCGGTCACCAGCCAGGGACCGGTCGGTCCGAAGGTCGGCGCAGACTTGCCCTTCACCCACTGGCCCAGGCGGTCGATCTGGAAGGCCCGTTCCGACACATCGTTGACCACGCAATAGCCCGCGACGACCGACAGCGCATCGGTTTCGGACACATGCTCGGCCACATCACCGATCACGATGCCGAGCTCGACCTCATAGTCGAGCTTGGTGGACCCTTTGGGCTGGATCACCGGGTCGTCGGGGCCGGACAGTGACGAGGCCGCCTTGTTGAACAGGATCGGCTCGGTCGGGACCGCCATCCCGCTCTCCTCCGCGTGTTTGCGATAGTTGAGGCCGACGCAATGAAAGGTCGGTACATGCGCGAGGCAGGCGCCGATCCGGGGCGTTCCCTCGACCAGCGGCAGGCTTTCCGGGTCGATCGCTTTCAGCGCATTCAGCGCAGGGATCGACACGGCTTCGCCGGCGAAATCCGATACATGCGCAGAGAGATCGCGGATCCGCCCTGCGGTGTCGAGCATCCCGGGCGCCTCGGCCCCGGGCGCGCCAAAGCGCAAGAGTTTCATGGCCTCTCTCCTCTATGGGGCATGATCTGCGGTCTCGGCGATGCGGGCAAAGGCGTCGCAGAGCGCCTTCGCCCCCTCTGGCCCGACATCGAGATGGGTGACTATCCGGATCCGCCGCGTCCCGAAGACGCCGGTGCGGACGCCCGCGGCCTCCAGCCGGGCGACCACCGCCGCCGCGGTCGGGGCCGTGTCGGTAAGGTCCAGGATCACGATGTTGCTGTCCGCCGGCAGCACACGGGCCACGATCGGCAGTTGCCAGAGGCGGCGCGCGATGTCGCGGGCGAGCGCATGGTCCTCGGCCAGCCGGTCGACATGGTGGTCGAGGGCATAGAGCCCCATGGCCGTCAGCATCCCGGATTGGCGGAGCGCACCGCCGATCCGCTGTTTCAACCGCCAGGCAGCCTGGATGAAATCGCGGTTCCCGGCCAGCACCGCCCCGACGGGACAGCCGAGCCCCTTCGACAGATCGATCCAGGCGCTGTCATAACCCTCCGCGTGGTCGCGGGCCGGCCGACCAGAGGCGACCACGGCGTTCATCAGCCGGGCGCCGTCCATATGGGTGGCGAGGCCCGCGGCTTTCGCGACCTCGGCGCAGGCGGTCAGGCGCTCCACGGGCCAGACCGTGCCGCCGGAGAGATTGGCGGTTTGTTCGACCGACAGCAGCCGCGAGGCCGGCGCATAGCGCGAAGAGCCCCGAATCGCTCCGGCCACGTGATCGGGCGCCAGCATCCCCCGCTCCCCGTCGAGCGCTTGGATCATCACGCCCCACAGCGCCGCGGGACCGCCGCCTTCGGCCACGACGATGTGGCTCACGCGCTCGCAGATGACCTCGTCGCCGGGGCGGCAATGCACGCCGAGGGCGATTTCGTTGCACATGGTGCCGGAAGGGAGGAACACCGCCGCTTCCTTGCCGAGGAGATCCGCCACCCGCTCCTCGAGCGCGCGCGTGGTCGGGTCCTCGCCGCGCTGCTCGTCGCCGAGGGGTGCCGCGACCGACGCCTCCCGCATGCCCTGCGTCGGCAAGGTCTGGGTGTCGGAATAGAAGTTATGCATTGCCCCTCACCCTCCCCGCCGACGGGCCCGGCATCGGGTCAAGGGTCGCAGTCCCAGCTGCGACCGCGCTTGCGCGGCTCGCCCTTGACGCGCGGGCCGGACCGCCGACGGTGTTGCCACCGGCCGCCCCCGGCGGCCTTCCCCAGCAAACCGTCGGCGGGACCTGCCACCGGGCGACCGGCCCTGCCTGACTCTCCCGCCGTTCGGGCTGCGTCATCTCCCCGGCAACACTACCGGCCAGCCCTCGCCCGGCCGGACCCGGGCAGGCCCCGCCTGCCCGCTCGGCCACGGCGCCGGCGATCGGGGGCTCACCCCCCGTGAGGCGGCGCCGGCCCCGAGCACGCAATCCCTTCATCTCAGTGATTGTCCCGCGGCAAGGTCTCTGCCACACGGCGATAGCCGGTCGCGAACTCCAGGCAGCCGCCTTCCGCCAGCTGCCCGACATGACCGCGATAAAGCTCCTGCCACGGCGTCTGATGCGCAGGCACCGCCGGCCGCCAGCCCGCCCTGCGGGCCCGCCATTCCGCCTCCGGCACCAGCGCATCCAAGCGCCGCTTGGGAATGTCGAGCCGCACGCGGTCGCCGGTCTCCAGCAATGCCAACCCGCCCCCGACCGCGGCCTCCGGCGAGGCGTTCAGGATCGACGGGCTCTCCGACGTGCCGGACTGCCGACCGTCCCCGACGGTCGGCAAATGCGCGATCCCTTCCTTCAGCAGCGCATCCGGGGGCTGCATATTCACCACCTCGGCGCTGCCGGGATAGCCGACCGGCCCGACGCCGCGGATGAACAGCATCGTCGCCGCGTCCACCGCCAGATCCGGATCGTTGATCCGCTCGTGATAGTCCTCCGGTCCCTCGAACACCACGGCCCGCGCCTCATGCACCCCCTCCGATCCGGGGCGCGACAGGAACCGCGCCCGAAAATCCGCCGAGATCACCGAGGTCTTCATCAGTGCGCTGTCGAACAGGTTGCCGGAAAGGACCAGGAACCCCGCCTCGTTTCGCAGCGGGTCGGCGACCGTCCGGATCACGTCGAGATCCACGCTCCGCCGGCCGGCCAAGACCTCGACCACCCGGCGCCCGGTGACCGTCACCGCATCGCCGTGCAACAACCCAGCCTCCAGCATTTCGCCCATCACCGCGGGCACGCCGCCGGCGCGCTCGAAAGCCTCGCCCAGATACTTACCCGCCGGCTGCATGTTGAGGAGGAGCGGCAAGGCAAAGCCCTGTGCCTCCCAATCGGCGATGCCCAACGGGATCCCGGCATGGCGCGCAATCGCGGTGATATGCGGCGGCGCATTGGTCGAGCCGCCGATGGCGGTGTTGACCCGGATCGCGTTCTCGAAAGCCTGGCGCGTCAGGATCGCCGAAGGGCGCAGATCCTCCTCCACCAACCGGACCGCCCGCTTGCCGGTCTGATAGGCCATCTCCATCCGCGCCCGGAACGGTGCCGGGATCGATGCGCAGCCCGGCAGCATCATGCCGAGCGCCTCGGCCAGCGCATTCATCGTCGACGCGGTCCCCATGGTATTGCAATGGCCGAGCGATGGGGCCGAGGCACAGACCCGGGCCATGAACTCCTCGTAGTCGATCGCCCCTTCGGCCAGAAGGCGGCGGCTCTCCCACACCACGGTGCCGGAACCCGCCAGCTCGCCTTTCCACCAGCCGTCCAGCATCGGCCCGCCATTGAGGGCGATGGCCGGGATATCGACCGTCGCCGCCCCCATCAGCATCGCGGGTGTGGTCTTATCGCAGCCGGTGGTCAGCACTACCCCGTCGAGCGGGTAGCCATGCAGCACCTCCACCAGGCTCAGATAGGCGAGGTTGCGGTCCAGGGCCGCGGTCGGGCGCTTGCCGGTCTCCTGGATCGGATGCACCGGGAACTCCACCGGCACGCCGCCGGCGTCGCGGATGCCGGCCTTTACCCGGTCGACCAGGAACACATGGATCTTGTTGCAAGGCGCCAGGTCCGATCCGGTTTGCGCAATGCCGATCAGCGGGCGGCCGGATTGCAGCTCCTCGCGCGTGTAGCCCTGGTTCTGATAGCGCTCGACATAAAGCGCTGTCATGCCTGGATTGTTGGGATTGTCGAACCATTCCTGGCTTCGCCACTGGCGATTGGCGCGGGTGTCCTTCGACATGGTTTCCTCTTGCAGAGCGCCAGGGCCAGTCTTGCCTTGGCCGATCCGGCGGATTTAAATCGATTTAACGATTGGGCCTTCGAGCGGTCAAGCGGTGCGGCAGGAACACACAGGCCGGAGGGGAAAGCGGTGCAAGCGGCGTTTTCGCGCGGGATGTCGGTGCCCCGGCCGATTGCCAAGGCAATATCTGTGATGACGTCGCAGGGCGAGACAGCCTGGCCCACCGGCTGGGCGCCACGCAATCTGGACCCTGCCGGCGGGGCGACCCGCGACGCGAAGCCGTTCACTGCCGGCGAGGCCGAGCAGGATGCCCCAACCATTGGCGTCGTCATCGGGAACGAGACGGACCGGCCCGTAGCGCTGTGGCTGGAGCCACTCTGCGATCGGGGCAAAGTCGCACCGGATCAGACCTCGACCTCTCGAGCCCCGATCATCGGCGGGCCGGGTGCAGATGCCGCGGGACCCGCCACCGTGTTCGACAGGCTGACAGCGAGACTCAAAGGCGGAGCCCGCGGCCCGGAGCCGGAGACGTCCATCGACGCGGACACGGAAGGCCGGACTTGGCTCAGGCTTTGGCTCGATCGGCGTCATGACCTGCCTGAGGGAGGGGCCGTGTGCCGCCCAATGCAGAGCGGCAAGAACAACAGGAGCAAGGGGGGCGGATGAACCAGATCGATTTGCAGGGCCGGAAGGCCATCGTGACCGGTGGGGCTCAGGGGATCGGGCGCGCCGTGGCGGAGCGCTTCGTCGCCTCGGGGGCGATCGTCACGCTCTGGGATATGGATCGCGGCCTGGTCGAACAGACGGCAGAGGCGCTGGGGGCGAGCTTCGTTCAGGTCGATCTAACGGATTGGGAAGCCGTGAGTTCCGCGACCGCGCGAACGCAAGCGGAGATGATGGGCGTCGATATCCTGGTCAACAATGCCGGGATCGCCGGGATGAACGCGACCGTGGCGGAGTATCCGGTAGCGGAATGGCGGCGCGTGGTGGCGACCGATCTCGACGGCGTCTTCCATTGCTGTAAGGCGGTGGTCCCCCTGATGACCGAGGCGGGCTATGGTCGGATCGTCAATGTCGCCTCTATTGCCGGGAAGGAGGGCAACCCGAATGCCTGCGCCTATTCCGCGGCGAAGGCCGGGGTGATCGCCCTGACCAAGACGCTCGGCAAGGAGCTGGCAGGCCATGACATCGCGGTCAATTGCGTGACGCCTGCGGCCGCGCGGACGGCGATTTTCGATCAGATGACCGAGCAACATATCGCCTTCATGCTTTCCAAAGTGCCGCGGGGTCGGTTCGTCGATGTGGCCGAGGTGGCATCGATGATCGCCTGGCTCGCGTCGGCCGAGAACAGCTTCACCACCGGGGGGGTGTTCGATCTCTCAGGCGGCCGGGCGACCTATTGACCGCGCGTCCCGGGCGCTCCCTGGCGACCATGGCGATTGCTGACGGGCCGGCCCCACCCACCCACCCCGCACCCGGGACGCGCGGACCGCCAAGAGGGTCAGCATGAGCGCACAGATCCTGTGCATCGGGGAATGCATGGCGGAGCTGTCCGGGCCGGACGGCGCCCGGCGGCTCGGCTTTGGCGGGGACACGCTGAACACCGCAATGACCCTCGCGCATGTTTTGGGTCCGGGCCGGGTCGGCTACGTCACCCGCCTGGGCGACGACCCCTATTCCGAGGCGATGACGACAGCCTGGGACGGCACTGGCATCGATTGCAGCCTTGTGGAACGGGCGCCGGGGGAGACAGTCGGGCTCTATGCCATAGAAACCGATACCGCCGGCGAGCGCAGCTTCACCTATTGGCGAGAGGCAGCGCCGGCTCGCGGATTGTTCACCGAAGGCTCTGTGGATGCGCGGGCGGCAGCAATTGCAGTCGCGGACGCGATCTATTTCAGCGGCATCACTTTGGCAATTCTGCCGGACGCCGGGCGGACACGGTTGTTGGAGGCGGCCGCTTGGGCAAAGGCCCGCGGCGCGCTGGTTGCCGTCGATCCGAACCATCGGCCGCGGCTTTGGCAAATGACGGAGGCCGCCCGATGGATCGAAGCGGCCTATCGGTCCGCAAACCTGGTGCTGACGAGCGAGGCCGAAGAGCTGGCCCTCTTCGGGCCAGGCGATCCGGCGGCGCGGGCGATGTCCTGGGGCGTCGAGACGGTTATCCTTAAAGCCGGAATGGGCGATGTGCGCGCCCAGAAGCGCGCTATGGCGCCATTCTCGCAAAGCCCAGCGCCCGTGGCACGAGTGCGAGACACGACGGGCGCAGGCGACGCCTTCAATGCCGGGGTTCTGGCAGCCCTGCTGTCGCAGCGAGACCTGCAGGCCGCGGTGGCCGAGGGGATCGCGCTGGGGCGTTTGGCAGTGCAGCATGCCGGCGCGATCCTTTCCGCCGAAGCGATCCGCCGGCGTTAGGGTAACGGCCAGACGAAAGCCCCGTGTTGGTCGCTCAACTCTTGTCGACGCAGCCAAACTCTCTCGCTTTGAGAAACCTGGGGCACGAGCCGGGACTTTCGCAGTCCGGCTAGACCGTTTTCCGACCCGATGGCATCGGTTCTCGTGCTCTAAGATATTGTTTTGACGCATTTTCGCGACGCCAATCTGACTCAGATTGGCTGGAAAATGCTCTAGGCGGCGTCTTCATTTCGGGGATTCCCAATCGGGCAAGCTTCTGATTCAAGATCGAAAACGGAGGCGATCTTGAGCAGACGAACCCTGACGGACGCGCAGTGGTCGCGGATCGAGCATCTTGTGCCCGGCAAGAAGGGCGACCGTGGCCGGACGGCGATGGACAACCGGCTCTTTGTCGACGCGATCCTCTGGCTTGCCCGTACGGCGGCACCGTGGCGCGATCTGCCGCCCGAGTTCGGGAACTGGCAAACGGCCCACTGCCGGTTTCGACGCTGGACGCGGTCGGGGGTCTGGGAGAGTCTTTTCAACGCTTTGGCCGATGCGCCGGACTTCGAGTACGTGCTGATCGACGCCACGATCTCGAAGGTCCACGCCGACGCGGCGTCTCAAAAGGGGGGCCTGAGGCTCACGCGATCGGCCGTTCCCGAGGCGGCCTGACCACCAAGATCCATGCCGCCGTCGATGCGCTCGGCCTGCCGGTGCGCTTCGCCATCACCCCGGGCCAGTACGGCGACTGTCCACAGGCGCGCGCCCTGATCGACGGGCTCCGGGGCGTCGGTCATGTCATCGCCGATGCCGCCTACGACGCCGACGATCTGCGCCGGTTCATCGCCGACGACCTCGGTGCGACGGCGCAGATCAAACAGAACCCAACCCGCAGCAGCACCAAACCTATCGACTGGGCTCTCTACAAGGAACGCCACTTGGTCGAATGTTTCTTCAACCGCATCAAACGCTTCCGCAGGATCGCACTCCGCTGCGAGAAAACCATCTCCTCTTTCCGAGCCTTCGTCGCCCTCGCCTGTGCCATGACCTGGCTCGCTTGAATGAAGACGCCGCCTAGCGTGGATAAGCCCTAGACCGTTAGGTATTGTCCGGTGTCGGCGCTTCGGTAGATCGCGTTCTGAATAACCTGATTGCGGATGTAACGTTGGGCTTCCATCGGCGAGGCGCGTCCGGCCCACCAGTCATCGAGGATGGACCGATTGCAGAGATAGACGCAGTCGCCCCCGAAATGGCGGTCGCGCCAGTCGAAAGGCCGCTCGGTCTCGGCGGTCGCGCCAAAGGGCCGGTGCCAGACCCGCCCCGCGCCGTCGAGACGCAGGGTGGCCTCCGATCCCTCCACCCACATCTCCCCCATCGTCCGCCTGCGATTGGTAGCGGCGTGGTCGGAGAGGCGATTGCCATCGAACAGTCCGCGGGCGCCGCCGTCGAAATCGAAAAGGATCAGTCCGGCATCCTCACCCGCAATCGCCGGGTTTAGCCGCGCGAGCCGCGCGAAGACGCCGGTCACCTCGCCGAGCAGGTAGCGGAATGTGTCGACCCAGTGGATCGCTGTCTCATGCACCAGGAAGCGCGGCATGGTCTGGAAATAGGGCTGGCGGTCGAGATAGGCGTCTGGCCCCTGGCCATCGCCGGGACGCAGGCGGAAGGTCACCTGATAGGGCGTGCCGATCAGCCCGGCATCGAGCTGGCGCTTGATCTCGCCATTCCAGGGCTGGAAGCGGATGTTTTCGTGCACGGCGAGACGGGTGCGGTGGCTCTCCGCCAGACGGATCGCCGCCTCGGCCCCCTCGAGCCCGCCGCAGAACGGTTTTTGGCAGATGATATGCTCGACCTTCGGCGCGAGCGTCTCGATCAAGGTAAGATGCGCCTCCGGAGGGGCCGTGATGTCGACGAGATCGGGCGAGACGGCATCGGCCATCTCGGCCGCATCGGAGAAGACCGGAAGATCGGGCGCGCCGATCTCGGCGAGCGCCGTGGCGGCCCGGCCGGGATCCCGCTCGGCGAGGCCCACCAGCACGACATCGGGCATCCGGCTCCAGGCATCCAGATGGAAGCGGCCGAAATAGCCGGCACCGACCACGGCCACCCGGACCGGGGCGCCGAGGTCAGGCATCGAGCCCGTCCACGGCGCCCTCCACCGCCGCGAAGACGGCCTGGGTACCCGCGGCCCCGCCGAGCTCGCAGGTCACCAGATCGCCGCCGGCGAAGGCCGCATCGACGCCCGCGCGCAACAACCCCGCCGCTTGGCAAGCCTCCGCGACGCCGTGCTTGCGGCCGAGCCAGTCGAGCATCATCGCGCCGGACAGGATCATGGCGGTCGGATTGGCGATGCCCTGCCCGGCGATATCCGGCGCCGACCCGTGGCAGGGTTGGAACACGGCGTGCTGGTCGCCGATATCGGCGGAAGGCGCGTAGCCCATGCCACCCATCAGCGCCGCGCCGAGATCCGACAGGATGTCGCCGAACATGTTCTCGGTGACGGCCACGTCGATCACCCAGGGCTTCTGGACCATGGTCATGGCAAAGGCGTCGACATAGGCGCAGTCTGCTGCGATCTCCGGGCGCTGGGCGGCACGCTCGTGGAAGATCTCGCGCCAGAAGGCAAAGGCCTGGAAGACATTGGCCTTGTCGACGGAGGTGACCTTGCGGGCTCCGCCGCGCTCCTCGGCCAGGTCGAAGGCGAAATCGAAGAGCTTTTCGCAGATCGGCCGGGTGATCACCATGGTCTCCCGCGCCTCGGCGCTGCCGTCGCGGGTGCCAGGCGCTGCGGGGGCGAACAACCCCTCGGTCGATTCGCGCAGGATGACATAGTCGATGTCATGGGCTTGAGGATCGGCGAGGATCGGGCGCACGCCGGGCACCGGGCGAACCGGGCGAACGCCCGCGTAGAGGCCGAACTCCATGCGCAGATCGATCTGCGGGGTGATCTCGCGCCCGTCCGGATAGCGCACGCTGGGCAAGCCCATCGCGGCGAGGAGGATGGCATCCGCGGCCCCCGCAGTCTCGAGCGCCGGTTTCGGCAGGGCCGTGCCATGCTCGGCGTAATAGGCGGCGCCGGCGTCGCAGGGCTGGGATGTCAGGGTGAAGCCGCCGGTGCGGGCTGCGACCCGGCCGAGCAGGCGTAAGGTCGGCTCGGTAATCTCGGTGCCGATGCCGTCGCCTGGGAACACCGCGATGCGGAAATCGGAGAGATTGCTCATGACGTCTCCTCCAGAAAGCGGGCGAGGGGGTCGATCTCGGCGTCCCAATGGGGCAGCGGGCGGCCTGCGACGGGGCTGTCGAAACAGGCGATGGCGGATCCCAGCAGGCAGCCGAGATAGGCGGTGGTCAGATCCGCCCCCCCGAAAGCCAGATTGGAGATGTTGGCGAGACGCCGGCCGCCGGCCGTGTCGAGATGGGGGCGGCCCATTTGGCCTTCGCGGAATGCCGTCTCGACCCGGTCGAGATGGTCCCGATCGACATCTTCGAGCAGCAGGTCCTGGCTGCCATCCGGCCAGACGCGGATCACCCGGTTCGAGACGATCGACGTGACCAGGAGGCTGCCATCCGCGGCCTCGACCAGGCCGTCTGGGAACGTGCCGGGACCGAAGCGGGTGACCAGACGCCGATTGGTGAGGCGGTCGCCGTCGATATCGAAGGCGGTAAGCCGGCGGGCAAAGGTCTCGTTGACCCAAAGCGTCCGTTCGTCGGCGCTGAGCAGGCATTCATTGGTGTAGCCGAGCCCGGTGGCCGCCTGTCGGGTGCCGGCCTCGTCATGGATGGCGATGAAGCCGGTTTCGGCATCCGGGCGATAGTCGAGCGCCCGCGGGATCTTTGTGGTCGAGACGGTGATCCAAAGGCGGCGCTGTCGGTCGATGGCGACGAAATTCGCGGGCGGCATCGGGCGGCCGTCGACACTGTCGGTGACGACGGCGCAACGTCCGTCGGGCCAGAGCCGGTAGATGCCGCCCGTCTCGGCGCCGAGATGGGCGAGGAGGAGCGTGCCGCCGGGCTCTAGCGCGATACCGTTCGGCCGCAGCGGCAGATCGATGCCAGGCGCCGGCCGTTCGGCCAGAATGCGCCTGGTCTGGCCGTCGGGGGTGACCACGGCTATGCCGCCCGGCTCGGTCCAATCGGGCGCGATGAGCAGACCGGAGCGATGCGCCAAGACGCATTCCGGGCGGCAGAGCCCGCTGCCGACGAAGCTTATCTGGTCTAAACCGACGGTCATTCCGGCAGAAAACGCCCTTCTCAGCAATTCTAAATCGATTTAGTTTTGTCACATTCAGGATGACAAGCCATTTCTTCAAAAGCGGGGGGCGCGGAACGCATGTATGTGGTGACGGTTCTGTTCGAAGTGGTGGCTGACGCGGCGGAGCTCTTCTATGCCCGCGTCCGGAAACAGGCCACCGACAGTCTGGCGCTGGAGCCCGGCTGTCAGCGCTTCGATGTGTGCCGCGACGACGCGCGACCAGAACGGTTCTTCCTATACGAAATCTACGATGACCGGGCGGCTTTTGCGGCGCATCTGACCTCGGCGCATTTCAAGGCCTTCGACGCAGAGGTCGCGCCGATCACCCTGACCAAGACCGTAGACAGCTGGCGCCTGCCTTGACGCCGCGCTGCGAGTTTTGCGGAATCGCGGGCGTACCGCCCGCGATACGGTCTCTCTCAGACCTTGTCCGAGCTGTGAACAGCCCAGACAAGGCGGGCGCCCAGCGCCGCAACGTCTGCGCAGGATGGCCAAGCCTGCCAGGCGGGCTGAGAAGACCGCCTTGGGCGGTCATCCCCGAGCATTCGACAGATCCGGTCCGCGTCAAGGGCAAGCCGGGCATCCGCCCGGTCGCGGTCGCGACCCTTGACCCGGCCCAGATCTGCCGGCGGGGATCGAGAGCGGTTTCCAGCGAGTCTCAATCAGATTGGCGTCGTGAAACCGCGCCCGAACAAGACCTCAGAGCGGCAGAACCGATGCAATCGAGGCGGAAAGCGCTCTAGGCGTCCTCGATCTGACGTTCCCGGAGCCAGATATAGAGGCCGCTCAGCAGTACCACGGCCGCGCCGACGAAAACCCAAGGGTCGGGCGGGTCTGAGAAAATCAGCCAGCTTGCCGCAGTCATGAAGATGATTTGCACATAGACGAAGGGCGCCAGGGTCGAGGCAGGCGCAAAACGATGCGCGACGGTGAGAAGCTGATGGCCGGCCCAACCGACCACACCGATAAGGGCAAAGGCGGTCCAGTCGGTCTGCGTCTCCGGCCAGTGCCAATCGGCGAAGGCCACCGGGGCAATGGCGAGCGAGGCGAGCGCCGCCGCATAGAATTGCTGCGTCGCCGTACTGTCCACGCCTGCCAGGCGCCGGGTTAGGATGATGTAGAGCGACGCGCAGATCGCCGCCCCGATCGAGAGTAGGACCGCCCAATGCGCCTCGGCCGACCAGGGGCGGGTGACAATCAGCACGCCGCAAAAGCCGATCAGGATCGCGGCCCAACGCCTTGGGCCGACCCGCTCGCCGAGCAGCGGCACCGAGAGCGCACAGACCCAGAGCGGCACGGTAAAAAAGATCGCCGCAGTAAGGGTTAGCGGCAGGTAGATCACCGCGAGGAAGTTGAAGATGGTCGAGGCGAGGAGGAAGAAGCTCCTCATCGCCTCCGCCCCCCAGGCATCGCTGCGAAAAAGACCGAGCCCCTCCTGCGGCAGGAACAAAACCGCCACCATGGCCATATGCACGGCGTAGCGCACGAAGACCACCTGCATGGCCGGCATCCCCGCCTGCACCAGCCATTTCGCCGACGCGTCGATGCAGGTGAAGAAAGCGAAGGCCGCGATCATCAGAGCGATGCCGGCGCTGCGTCGGTCCTCCCGCGCCGCGACGCCGCTCAAGACGGAAACCGCACATGCAGATCGGCGACCTGCGCCTGGGTTAGGAACCGGGTCGGCGCGCCGCGGAGCATGAGGTAGAGCTTCGCGGTCTCCTCCAGCTCCTCCGCCGCGTAGACCGCCGCATCGAGGCCCTTGCCCGCCACCACCGGCCCGTGATTGGCGAGCAGCATGGCATGGGCGTGGCGGGCCACATCGCGCACCGCCTTGGCGAGCGCCATATCGCCGGGCGGGAAATACGGGACCAGCGGCAACCGGCCGATGCGCATCACGTAATAGGCGGTGATCGGCGGCAGAACATCCTCGGGATCGACCTCCGCCATGCAGGAGACCGCCACAGAATGGGTTGAGTGGAGATGCACCACCGCCGCCATCTCCGGGCGCTCCTGGTACATCGCAAGGTGCAAGAATGCTTCCTTCGACGGTTTGTCGCCGGAGAGATGCGCCCCATCGCGGCCGACCAGCGAGAGGCGTTCGGGATCGAGCCTACCCATGCAGGAATTCGTGGGCGAGATGATCATGCCCGCATCGGTCATCACCGAGACATTGCCCGACGAGCCGCAGCCGTAGCCCCGGTCGAAGAGCGATTTCGCCAGCAGGCAGATCTCCTCGCGCGTCTTCGCCTCCGCCGGCGTCACGGTGCGGTCCCGAGCGCGTCGGCGAAGAAGGTCTCGGCGCCGAAATTGCCGGATTTAAGCGCGAGCGCGATGGGGTCCGGGCCCAGGGTCGCGCACCAGGGCACGCCCGGCGCAATGGAGGGCCCGACTGCGAGGCGTTCCGCCCGCAGCGCCTTGGCGACCGCGCCCGAGGTTTCGCCACCCGCCACCACAAAGCGCTTGGCGCCGCGGCTGCGGGCTGTGCGGGCGGCCTCCGCCAGCGCGTCTTCGACCAGGGCGGCCGCGCGCTCCTTCCCGAGACGCGCTTGCGCCTCGCGCACCTTTTCCGGCGGTTGGGTCGCGGCGAGGAGTGTCGGGCGTCCTGCCAAGGCGTCCTCGATATGCGCCGCAACGGCGGGCGCATCGCCCTCGGCCAGCGCCAAAGGGTCGAGGCGAAGGGTTGCGCCGCCCCCTGCCTCCCATCTCGCGACCTGGGCATTGGTCGCCTCGGAGCACGAGCCGGAGAGAAGCAGGGTGGGGCCGCCAACGGCCGGCAGGGCCTGCGGTTCCGCTGCCGTACCCAGCAGGCCGGCGAGCGATAGGGCGAGGCCCGAACCCGCCGTCACCAGCGGCCAGTCGCGGACAGCTTGGGCCAGGACGTCGAGATCCGCTTGCTCCAGCCCATCGACTACCGTATGGGCGACACCGTCCGCGGCCAGGGCGGCCAGCGCCTCCGTCACCGCCGATGCCCCGCGCCGCACCACCGGCCACGGCACGAGGCCGACCGCGGCCGCGGCCGACAGCTGAGGCACCAGCACCCGGGTCAGGTCCGGGTCGGTCATCGGTGTCAGCGGGTGGTTGCGCATGCCCGATTCCGACAGGAGCCGGTCCCCCACGAACAGCTTCCCGAAATAGATCGAGCGGCCGTTTTCCGGAAAGGCGGGGGTGTAGACGGTCTGGAGCGCGCCCGTCTCCGCCATCAGCGCCTCGGTCACCGGGCCGATATTGCCGGCGTCGGTCGAATCGAAGGTTGAGCAGTACTTGAAGTAGCATTGCCGGGCGCCGGCCCGGGCCATCCAGCGCCAGGCGGCGAGGCTGTCCTCCACCGCCTCGGCCACCGGTGCGGTGCGGGATTTCAAGGCGACCACGACCGCATCGGCCTCCGGTGGGGCCGCATCGGGGGCAGGGCGGCCTAGCTGCAGGATCGTGGCGAGCCCGCCGCGGGACAGCATCGATGCGACATCGGTCGCCCCGGTGAAATCATCCGCGACCGCACCGATCAGCACCGCCATGCTTGGCCCGTCCTTTGCCGCTTGCGAGGGTCTGTCGATCTTCCTTAAATCGATTTAGGGGCCGCTGCAAAGGAGGAGTTGATGGGGCGTCTGACGGGCAAGACCGCGTTTTTGACGGCGGCGGGCCAGGGGATCGGAGCAGCGACCGCCCGGGCCTTTGCGGCGGAGGGCGCGCGGGTGATCGCCACCGACATCGCCGAGGACGGCCTTGCAGTGCTGCGAGCGGAGGGGATCGAAACCCATCCGCTCGATGCGCGGGATACCGGCGCGATGACGGCCATGGCCGGGGCGGTGGGGGCGGTCGATGTGCTGTTCAACTGCGCCGGCTATGTGCATCAGGGCACGGTGCTGGACTGCGACGAGGCGGCCTGGGATCTTTCCTTCGACCTGAATGTCAAATCCATGTGGCGAGTCTTACGGGCGTTTTTGCCGGCGATGCTGGAGGCCGGGGGCGGATCGGTAATCAACATGGCCTCCGGTGCGTCCTCGATCAAAGGGGCGCCGAACCGGTTCGTCTATGGCACCACCAAAGCGGCAGTGATCGGGCTTACCAAGGCGGTGGCGATCGATTTTGTGCGCCAGGGCCTGCGCTGCAACGCGATCTGCCCGGGTACGATCCAATCGCCGTCATTGGAGGACCGGATCCACGCGCTGCCTGGCAGCTATGACGAGAACCGCGCGGCCTTCGTGGCGCGCCAGCCGATGGGTCGGCTCGGCACGGCGGCGGAGGTGGCGGCGCTGGCGGTTTATTTGGCGAGCGACGAAAGCGCCTTCGTCACCGGGGCAGAGCTCAAGATCGACGGCGGCTGGACGCTCTGACCGCGGCGGCGATCCTCGGGTTGCAACCGCCGCAGGGCGCCGCGACAGCTGCCCGGCCCCTGGCACCGTTAGCGCCCGCGGCGCGATTGCACCGAAACCGCCTGTGGAGAGTCCGCCGGCGCCCGGCGGCCGTCCCACGAGCGATAGTATCGAAGACCGCCGCGCGCGCCGACATCGCCACACTCCGGAAAGCAGACGCGGCGCCCTGAGGCCTGCCCGGTATCGAAGCGGCCCAAGTGAACCAGCGCCGTTGGACAAGGCCATTGTGTCGCAGCGCAGTATCGGATTATGCTCAAATCGAGAGGCGCTTCGAAAGCGTCCGAACGAATGTGTTTCTGGGAGGTTGTCACATCATGACCAAAACCGCGATGACAGTCGCAGCGGCCACTGCGATTGCACTTTCCCTGCCGTTGAGCCCGTCGACTGCGGAAGCGGCAGCGTGCGAGACCATTACTCTCGGCGCTGCCATCTCGCTGACCGGCAAATACGCGACCAATGGATATCACACGCAGAACGGCTATGAGTTCGCGATCAAGAAGATCGCCGAAAATGGCGGCGTGTCCATTGCCGACAAATGCTATAATTTCGACGTCATCTACTACGATGACGAGTCGAAGGGCGACCGGGGCGCGACGCTGGCCGAGCGCCTGATCAACCAGGACAAGGTCCAGTACATGCTCGGGCCCTACTCCTCCGGCATGACCAAGGCGATCGCCCCGGTGACCGAGAAATACGGGATCCCGATGGTCGAGGCCGAGGGCGCGTCCCGCTCGTTGTTCAACAAGGGCTATCGTTATCTCTTCGCGGTGCTGTCCACGTCGGAGCAGTATCTCGCTTCGGCGATCACGCTGGCCGCGGAAATGGCCGAGAAGGAAGGCAAAGACCCGTCCGATATCAAGGTCGCCGTGGCGGTCGAGAACGATCCCTTCTCCCTCGATATCCGCGCGGGTGTGCTGGAAGATGCCGGCAAATACGACATGAACATCGTCGTGGACGAAAAGCTGCCGCGCGATCTCTCGGACATGTCGGCGATCCTGACCAAGGTGAAGCTGGTCAAGCCCGACGTTCTGATCGTCTCCGGCCATTCGAAGGGCGCTGCCACGGCTGTCCGCCAGATCGGCGAGCAAAAGATCTCGGTCCCGATGATCGCCGTAACCCATTGCGAGGCCGCTGACGTCGTCGGCAATTTCGGCGATTTCGCCGAGAACATCCTCTGCTCGACCCAGTGGGCTGAGACGCTGAAATACGAGGATCCGATCTTCGGCACAGCCGCCGAGTACGAGCAGGAGTTCAAGTCCAACTATCCGGAATACGCCGAGAAGACCGTGCCCTATCAGACCGCTCAGGCCTCGGCCGCGGTTTACGTGTTCAAGGACGCGTTCGAGCGGGCCGGCACCCTGGACAAGGACGCCCTGCGCGATGCGATTGCCGAGACGAAGCTCTCGACCTTCTACGGCAACATCGAGTTCTCGGACGCCGGCAACAACATCGCAAAGCCGATGGTTCTGCGCCAGATCCAGGACGGCAAATACAATGTCGTCGCGCCTTCGGAATTCGCCTCGCATCCGCTGAATTGGCCCCGCCAGTAACGGCACGGCCGAACTGATCGAGAGCCGGGGGACCATGCGCCCCCGGCTTTTCTCACGATTAAGAAACCAGAGATCCGGACATACCGGACAGTTCAGCGGAGGACGCTGATCCGATGGATCAGATTTTGTTCAATCTCGGCTTGTTGTTCGAGTTCCCGATCGTCAATGCGAAGATCGTCCTCGACGGCATCATGATCGGCGCGTTGTTCGCCCTGGCAGCCTATGGGCTCGCGCTCGTCTGGGGCGTGATGAATGTCAAAAACCTTGCCCAGGGCGATTTCGTGATCGCCGGCGGCTATGTCGCCTGGTGGCTGGCGGGGGTCGGTCTGCCACCGCTGCTCGGCGTGCCGATTGCCGCGATGGTGATGGCGCTGTTCGGCGGCGCACTCTATGGCACCGCAGCCCATGACTGGGTCAAAGCCCATATGACCCCCGTGATCTGGGCGACCGTCCTTACCGGCATTGTCTTCATGGTCGGGATCTATCTGAAAGACAGCGGCCAAGATCCGGGGCTCACCACCACCGGCAGCTACCTGGCCGGCGTTTCGGCGATCCTTCTCATCGTGGTCTTCATCGCCAGCGGTGGCACCTATGGGCTGATCATTTCCCGCGTGATCGAGCGGGATTTGTTCACCTCCCTGCTCGCCACCTTCGGCATTGCCATCGTGATGGCGCAGCTCTTGAACCTGATCTTCGGGTCGGACACGCAGTCGATCAAGCTCGACTACGAGACATTGTACTTCGCCGACGGCCTGATCGATCTGCCAATAGCAAAAGTGATCGGCGTCTGCATGGCCGCGGTCCTGGCCCTCGCCGTCATCATCTTCATGAAGCGCTCCCGGATGGGGCAGGCGATCCGCGCCACCGCCCAAGACGCGCGCGCCGCCCGGGTGATGGGTATCGATACAGAAAAGGTCTATGCCTTCACCTTCTCTCTCAATGCCGCGATCTGCGGGGCGGCGGGGGCGATCATCGTGATGGTCTGGGTGATCCAGCCTTTCTACGGCATTACCTATTCCATCCGCGCCTTTGTGATCGTGACCGCCGCGGGCCTGGGCAATCTACCGGGGGTGATCGCCGCCGGGCTCGGGATCGGCGCGGCGGAGCAATACGGCTCCCACATCTTCGGCATCGGCTATCAGCAGGCCATCGCGGTCTTGCTCCTCCTCATGGTTTTGGGAGTGAAGCTGATGCTTCAGCGGCGCAAGCGCCAGGTTCTCCAGTGAGGGTGTTATGAGTTTCGCGAAAATCGCCCTCTATAGTGCGATCCTGGCTGTAACAATCGCCGCGCCGTATCTGTTCCCGGACTTCAAGACCCAGCTCGCGACGCTTTGGCTCATGATCATCGTGGCGCTCTCTTGGGACATGACCGGCGGCCAGATGGGGTATAACTCGCTCGGCAACATCTTCTTCTACGGCACCGGTATGTATGTGGCCGCCGTGGTAACCATTGGGCTCGCCTATCCCGTGGGCGAATACACCAATGCCGCAGGCGGCGGCATCTTCGACTTCACCGCCGGCCAGTATTTCAGCGGCCTTGCGCTCGGCACCCTCGCCGCTGGGCTTTTCTGCGCCCTCAGCGCCGTCGTGATCGGTTATCTGACCTTCGGCCTGCGCGGACCCTATTTCGCCATTGGCACGTTGGGCGTTGCCATTGCGGCGGGCGAGCTGGTGTCGAACTGGGATTGGATCGGCGGCGGCCAGGGCATCTCGATGCCCAACTACCCGGGCGATTTCGAGGATTTCAAAATCCTCATCTATTTCCTCTTCGCCGGCACAGGGATCCTACTCTTCGCATTCCTAGTCTGGCTCTATTCCACCCGCTTCGGGGTCGCGATCAACGCGATCCGCGACGACGAGGAAAAGGCGGAGGGGATGGGCATCCACACCCTGCGCTACAAGCTGGTGACGTGGTCGCTGTCGGCCTTCTTCGTCGGCGTAGCGGGCGGGATCTCGGCCTTCCAGCTCTTGCATTTCGAGCCGTTGGAAAGCGCCTACCAGACCATCAATCTCGGCATCTTCATGGTGGTCTGCGTGCTCCTGGGCGGGAAGGGCACGCTATGGGGTCCGGTGATCGGCGCGGTGCTGTTCCATGTGTTCAAGGAGCTGACCTGGAACTATTTCCTCGGCTGGCAATGGGTCGTGCTCGGCGCGCTGATCGTCGTCGTGGTGGTCTATTTCCAAGACGGGCTGATGGGCTGGCTGCGCCACAAACGGCCGGAATGGTTCGGTATCGTGGTCGAGCGCAAAGAGGTGAGGCCCGCCGAATGACCGCCAACGGCTCGATTATCGAGGTCGAGAGCGTCTCCAAATCCTATGGCGGCGTGAAGGCGAACACCGATATCTCGTTGACGGTGGAACGCGGCAAGATCACCGGGCTGATCGGACCGAACGGGTCGGGCAAGACCACCCTCTTCAACTCCATCGTCGGCTTTCACCCCATCGACAAAGGCTCGATCCGGTTCGAGGGACAGGAAATCTCGAAACTGCCGGTGCAGGAGATCGCACGCCTCGGGCTGCTCCGCACCTTCCAGCAGACGCGGATCTATAAGCGGATGAGCTGCGTCGAGAACATGCTGATTTCGGTCCCGCACCGAAAGATGACCTTCGGCGATATGTTCGGAGCCCATAGCGCGGCGGAGCGGGAGAGGGCGGACCGGCTGCTCGAATTCGTGGGGCTCTACGAAAAGCGACTGTTGCAGGCGGGCGATCTCAGCTTCGGCCAGCAGAAGCTGCTTGAATTCGCGATGGCCTTGATGAACGAGCCTGCGGCGCTCCTCCTCGACGAGCCAACGGCGGGGATCAATCCGACCCTGATCAACGGGCTGATCGACCGGCTAAAACGCGCGAATGCCGAGTTCGGGATCACACTCATGATCATCGAGCATAACATGCGGGTGATCATGAACATGGCCGACCATGTCTACTGCCTCGCCCATGGCGAATTGCTGGCGGGCGGCAAGCCGGAGGATATCCAGAACGACCAGCGCGTGATCGACGCCTATTTGGGGGCCCATTGATGAGCGAGACGGGCGCGACGGACACCGCGAAACAGGCGGGCGGCTATCACCAGGGTTCGGTCGACACGGTGCTGTCGGTCGAGGCGGTGACGCGGGAGGCCGCGGCGATCGCCCAGCAGGTCGATGTGGCGGATCTCGACCGGCTGGCAGGGGGCGATCCCTATTTGACCATCGAGGATCTGCGCGCCGGCTATGGCAAGATGGAGATCCTGCACAGCATCAATCTGCGGGTGGCGCGGCGCCAATCGCTGTGTTTGATCGGTCCGAACGGCGCCGGCAAATCGACGATCCTCCACGCGATCTTCGGGTTCAACAACATCTTCTCCGGCTCGATTCGGGTGGGCGACGGGGCGGAAAAGCAGGACGTCACCAAGCTCTCGCCGAACGAGAAACTCTCCCGCGCCGGCATCGCCTATATCCTGCAGGACAAATCGGTTTTCCCGGCCATGACGGTCGAGGAAAATCTGTGGATGGGCGGGTTCCTGAAGGACGATCCGAAGGAGGCAAAGCAGGCCGCGGAGGAAGTGTTCGAGAAGTATCCCCGCCTCGCCGCGCGGCGGCGGCACCAGGCGAAGGTGCTCTCGGGCGGCGAGCGGCGCCTTCTAGAGATCTCGCGCGCGCTGGTGATGAACCCGGAGGTGCTGCTGGTGGATGAGCCGTCCATCGGGCTCGAGCCGCGCTTCATCGACATGGTCTTCGACATTCTCCGCGATCTGCAGGAGAACGAGGGGAAGACCATCGTGATGGTGGAGCAGAACGCGAAAAAGGGGCTCGAGTTCGCCGATATCGGCTATGTGCTGGTCTCCGGCGAAATCGCGATCGCCGGAAATGGCGACGACCTCCTCGAAAACCCAGATGTCGGCCGGCTGTTCCTCGGCGGCTGATCGGGGTCGCCCGCTCCTGCCCTGGCGCGGGCCGAGCCCCGCCCACCCACCTGAAACCCGCGCCCGGACGATCCGTCGAGGAAGCCCCCAAGCTCGGCCCGCGCCGGGCGGGCGGCGTCGATATCGCCTTCGTGCAAGCCGATGTCGCTGATCCCGGCCCGCTCGAGTGGGAGAGCTTTGGTCTCGCCCATACAGGTCGACCCCTCGTGCTCTGGGCCAGCAACCTCGACCGCAACGATGCCAGAGCCGCCCGCAGCCTGCCCCCACCCAAGGCCGCGTGCTCGTAGTCTGCTAGGACGACCCCTTCGGCGCTATCAGGGTTGAGGGGACCAGCACGCTGGACAGCGCCAACACGCCTATCGACTGCGGTACTGTCCACCGACCGGAAGATTCCGATTTCCTGAGGCAGTCCAGAAGACTGCTCGTCCCCTACAAGTGCCACCCGACCGTCGCCGATTTGATCTCTGCTTCCCGCGGCGGCAGGCTTCGCCCCGACCGTTGCCGGGAACTCGGCGACGGTATCAAAGCGCTTTCGGGCCCCAACGCATCGGTCCTCGCGCTCGTAGGCGCTGCCAGGGATCATTGAAGCGGCAGGATTCCCTTGAGCGGACGTCCGTGATTCATCCTTTTCAGGAGGATCGGATTATGCCCGCACCCTTGTCTCCGGATGTTCGTTGCCGCTCTCAGTGCCCGACTGAGAACGGTCTCGGCGGCCTGGCGCCGCTTGATCTTTGCGGCAACGGGTGTCAGACTTGATGCAAAAATCGGGAGGGGCGAAGGTCTCGCGCCGCGCGAATGAGGGCGGCCTGCGGGCCTGGAACGGCAGTGATCCTCGACAATCTCAGCACAGACCAGAACGAACGCGCCGCCACGGCGTTACACAAGCGCAGCTGCGGGTTCGTGTTGCTGCATCCCTAGAGCGCTTTCCGACCCAATTGCATCGGTTCTCGCGCTCTTAGATATTGTTTTGACGCAGTTTCGCGACGCCAATCTCACGCAGATTAGCTGGAAAGTGCTCTAATCGTTGGGAGAGCGCGCCACTCAAAGGACTGCCACCTACCCTCCTCATGCCATGCTCGAAATCGCTCGCCTGACGCAAACGTGCCAGGGAAGACAGGCCCCGGGTCAAGGGTCGCGTTAGCGACGGGGCGGCAGCCCCGCTTGCCCTTTACGCGGGCGCCTCGTGTTCCCGCACGCTCGGGTCTGACCGCCCCTTGGTGGTCTTCTCAGCCAGCCCTTTGCAGCCTTACCACCGACGGTCCCGGCTGCGGCGCGGAGCGCCCGCCCTGTCCGGGTTGTTAACAACCCGGACAGGGTCTGAGCACAAACCTATCGCGGGCACCACGCCCGCGATTCCGTTTAATTGATCCAGCCCACAACGCCGGTTCAGCGCCGCTTGCCGCAAGTTGCCTGCAGCATCGCCAGAATCAAAGCATCGCGATGCGCCGAAAGGTCGTCCTGGGCGCGGCCGCCTGCAGCGGCGTCGACACCGGCGGAGAGGGTCGCCGCCGTCGCATCATTCATGGCAGGCGCCCCCAGATCGGCCCACCATCGTTCGAAGCTCGGACCGTAGCGCGCGCAGAACTCTGGCAGTCCGCCGGGTCCTGCCGCTAAGTGGAACAGCATGTTCGGCCCCATCGCGGCCCAGCGCAGCCCCGGCCCGGCCCAAACCGCCTTGTCGACATCCTCGACCGAGGCCACCCCTTCCAGCACCAGATGGATCGCCTCCCGCCAGAGCGCCGCCTGCAGCCGGTTCGCCACATGGCCCGGCACCTCCCGGTTGAGCCGGATCGTCACCTTGCCGAGCTGCCCATAGACCGCCTCGGCCCGGTCGACTACGCCCGGCGCGGTCCGGTCGTTCCCCATAACCTCGACCAGCGGGATTAGATGCGGTGGGTTAAAAGGGTGGCCCAGCACAAAGCGGGACGGGTCTTGCCAGCCCCCCTGCATCTCGGTCAGCGTCAAGCCGGAGGCGGAGGAGGCAACCACCGCCCCGGCCGGCAGTGCGCGCTCGATACGACGGTAAAGCGTGTGCTTGGTCTCCAACCGCTCCGGGACGCTCTCCTGGACAAATTGCGCTTCGGCGACCGCCGCTGCCGGCTCGTCGTGCCAGGCGAACCCCGCCGGATCGCCGCGCGCCGTCAGGCCCAGCGTCTCCAACACCGGCCACGCCGCATCGATCATCCGCCGAACGCCGTCTTGCGCCCCCGGCGCCGGGTCGTAGACGGCGACCCGGACACCGGCTGCCAAGAACAGGGCCGTCCAACTCGCCCCGATCACCCCGGCGCCCAGCACCGCCGCCCTCTCGATCCGCTCCATCAGAACAATCCCGGTTGCAAAGGCGAGGCCGCGGTCAGCCCACCATCGACGGTGAGGCATTGCCCCGTCACGAAGCCTGCTGCGTCGGAGGAGAGCCAGACCACCGCCGCCGCGATATCCTCCGGCCGCCCGAAACGCCCGATCGGGTGGCGGGCGATCGCATCCGCCTGCGCAGCCGCCGGGTCGCACGCCAGGGCAAAGGCCGCATCGGCCATACCGGTCATGATCCAGCCCGGCGAGACCGCATTGCAGCGCACCGCCGGGCCATGATCCACCGCAATCGACCGGGTGAGCGCATGCACGAAGCCCTTCGAGGCGTTGTAAAGCGCCATGCCCGGATCGGCCGCGTTGCCGGAAATCGAGCCGATATTTACGATACTGCCGCCGCCCGCGGCCTCCATTCCCGGGATCACCGCCCGGCAGGCGAGGAAGACGCCGCGCGCATTGACGCCCATCACCGCGTCCCAATCCGCGTCGGTGCTCTCCGCCACGGTCTTTTCAACTTGCACCCCGGCATTGTTGACCAGCACCCGGATGGAACTGACGGCGCCCACGGCCTCGTCCACCAGCCGGGCGACGTCCGCAGGGCTTGCCATATCGGCCGTGACCCATCGCACGGCGGGATCAAGATCGCCGGGCCGACGGCCCCGGCCGCAGGTTACAACCTGCGCCCCCGCCGCCGCCAGCGCATCGACCACCGCGCGGCCGATCCCGCGGCTGCCGCCGGTGACCAGCGCGCCCTTGCCTGCAAGCCCGGTCACCGCATCCTCGCGCAAACGCACCGTCTCAATGGGCCATCATCCCATGCCGGACCGAGGTCTTGGTGTTCAGCCGATAGACCGAAATGTCGCCGCCGGTCCGGCAGTCTTTCATCGCCGCCCCAGGCATCTCGGCACAGGGCATCCCTTGGATGTTCGCTCGGATCATGCCACAGCGCAGGCGGCTCGACATCGGCATCGCCCGCCCGATATCCCCGGCCCAGTCTGCCGCGGCGGGGCCATGTGGCGGCCGGTTCGCGCCCGGTAGCGCCCATGATGGCCCCCGACTCTGTCCCCTCCTCCTTGGGCGCGCCGATCCGGATCTGCGCGAGCGCCTCGGCCACCGGAGCCACCAGCCGGTCATGAAACGCCGCTTTGACCGAGACCTGCGTCGGCTGCGCCCAATCCCGGTCCGCCTCGACGAAGGCGCGATGGCGGATCGTCGCGTCCGCCTTGCAATCGATCAGCATCTTGGTTTGCATCGCATTCCCCCTCAGAACGCCACCCGGTCGCCGCCCTTCAGGCCCAGCCGGGCGCGCGCCTCCGCCGGTGAGGCGACGGCGAGGCCCAGCCCCTCGACGATATGGCGGATCTTGGTGACCTGCTGCGCGTTCGATGTCGCCAGCGCACCCTTCGCGATATAGAGGCTATCCTCCAGCCCGACGCGCAGATTGCCGCCGAGCAGGGCTGCCTGCGTCGCAAAGCGCATCTGATGGCGACCGGCGGCGAGGACCGACCACTCATAGGCGTCGCCGAACAGCCGCTCCGCCGTGCGGTGGAGATGGACCATATGGTCCAATTCCGCCCCCATGCCGCCAAGGATGCCGAACACCATCTGGATAAAGAAGGGCGGTTTGACCAGGTCCTTATCGACGAAATGGGCGAGGTTATAGAGGTGCCCAAGATCGTAGCATTCGAATTCGAATTGCGTGCCGTGCTTCTGACCCAGCTCGGTCAGCGCATATTCGATGGTCGCGAAAGTGTTTGGGAAAATAAAGTCCTTGGTCATGCCCAGAAATTCAGGCTCCCATGGGTACTGCCAGTCCCGATACTTGTCCAGCATCGGGAAGATGCCGAAATTCATCGAGCCCATATTGAGCGAGGCCATTTCGGCGCTGGCCGCAGTCGCGGCCGCCAGGCGCTGATCCATGGACATGCCAAGACCCGCGCCGGTCGAGACATTGATCACCGCCTCGGTCGATTGCTTGATTACCGGCAGGAACTGCATGAAGGTCGCAGGCCGATGGTCCGGGCGGCCGTAATCCGGCCCCGCCGCCGGGTTGCGGGCGTGGAGATGAATGATCGAGGCGCCGGCCTCCGCCGCCTCGATGCTCGCGCGGGCGATTTCGGCGGGCGTCACCGGCAGATGCGGCGACATGGTCGGCGTGTGGATGCCGCCGGTGGGCGCGCAGGTGATGATCACGGGTTTGGCCATGGATGCGGTTCGAGCCTCCTGAATGGCGTGTGTTAGCGACGAAGCATCGCGGGCATCTTGCCGGCGCGGCGGGCGACGCTGTCGCGGATGTCCTCAGCCGTCAGCGCCGCTTCGAACCGCAGGAAGAACTGTGCAAGCGTCCCTCGCGCCGAGGCTTGATCCAGCGGACCCTTCGCCGCGATAATGCGGCCGGTGGCGACCACCGGCCGGTCATAGGGCGCTGCCTCGACGGGCGGCACGGCGTTGGAGGTACGAAGCCGGACGATCTCGTTCGCGCCGCAGTAATAGCCGAACCACGCCGTCAGGCAGCAGAGCATTGCGAGACCCTGTTCGACCAATTGGACCGTCTCGCCGGCCGCGTTCGGGGATCCAGCGCGCAGCATACTCTCGGAATCGTCCGGCGCCGCCATCAAAGCCTCATCTGCTGGACCTGCGCCGTGAGCCCCCCATCCAGGACCCAGAGCTGGCCAGAGGCATAGCGCGCCTCGTCCGACGCGAGCCAGAGCGCGAGATTGGCAATGTCCTCTGGCGTACCATAGGTCTTCAGCGGGTGCACATCGCGCACGGCTTGCCGCAGCGTGCCGATGCTGCCGCCCTCGCCCCCGGTGGCAGCGCCCTGGAAAAAGCCCTGCAGCATCGGCGTGTCCACATATCCCGGGCAGATCGCGTTGACCCGGATCCCCTCCGGCCCGTGATCGCAGGCCATGGCGCGGGTGAGTGCATGGACCGCGCCTTTGGTGGCGCAATAGGCGGCGAGGCCGGGATCGGCGATGAACCCGTCATAGCTGCCGAAATTGATCACCGAGGCACCGGCGGATCTGCGCAACAGCGGCAGGGCGGCGCGGCAGGTCAGGAAGGTGCCGGTGACATTGATCGCGAAGATACGGTCCCAGTCGTCGAGGCTGGTCTCCTCGATGGTCTTCTCGATCTCGATGCCAGCGGCGTTCACCAGAATGTCGAGGGCCTCTCGGCGCGCGGCAATCCTATCGAAGGCCGCGATGACGCCCGCCTCGTCGGTGACGTCGTAGCGGATGGGAGAGATGCCCTCCGGCGCGTTGGGCCAAGGGGCGGGGTCGGCGGCGGTGACGGCGGCGCCCTCGGCCGCGAAGCGGGTGCAGATCGCCTGTCCGATGCCGCCCGCCCCACCGGTGACGAAGGCGGTTTTCCCCGCGAGCCTGCCTGTCACGGCGCGCCCATGCAGCCAAGGAGAGCCGCGACGCCCCGAAGCCTGGCCCCGGCCCAACCGCCAAGGCGCCGCGACACCCGCCCGGCCCGTGGCACGACAAGCGCACGCGGCGCGGTTGCACCCCAGGCGCTTGTGGGACGGCCCCAGCGCCTTGCGGCCTCGAAGCCCGCACCGCCGATGCAGCCCGCCGCGGGTGAGACAGCGCCAAACCGGGCGGCGGCCGACGCGGCGCCCGGAAAGGCGGCCCCAGCGCGCGGCGGCACCGTCACGGCGCCACGGCCCGGTAAGCATCCAGCACCAGCCCGTGGAAGTGATGCACCGCATGCTCCGTCTTTCCCGAGCCATCCGGATCGTAGACGATCCGCCCCTGGCTGAAGGCCGGGGTCCGCATGCCCCGCTGCACGCTCTCGACCAGGGCGATATCCTCCGCTTGAAGGACCTCGTCGATGTATTTGATCGCCTCCTCCTCGGCAGGTTCGGGCTCGGCGGTCTCGAAGAAGAAGTCATAGGTCTCCAGCGTCCGTTCCGGGCCCGCAGGGAGGATATGCATCACGATCATGTTGCCCCGCCCAGGATAGCGCATCAGGCAGGTGTTCGGCCAAAGCCACCAAACCGCGTGGTCCCTCACCGTGGCATTGTCGACCGCATAGGCGTTGTTCGCGCTCTTGCCGGCCTCGGCCATATGGCTGGAATAGATGCCATGGGTCGTCACCCGATAGGTGTCCATATCGACGAGCGTGCAGAAGTCCTTATGCGCCGTCGGACAGTGATAGCATTCCAGGAAGTTGTCGACGACATTCTTCCAGTTCGACGCGATGTCATAGGTCAACCGATGGGCGAATGTCAGCTCGCCGACATCCGGCGCGAAATGCCCGATCTCGGTGGCCAGATCGCCGGATTGTTCCGACAGCGGCGCTGCCTCCGCATCCAGATTGACATAGACGAAACCGCAAAACGCCTCCACCCGCACCGGGTCCAGGCAGATCGCCTTCGGATTGAAATCCTCCAGCGCCTCGGTATGCGGTGCCCGCACCAGCCGGCCGGAGAGATCGTAGACCCAGGCGTGATAGGGGCACATGATCCGCCGGGTCTCGCCGCGGCCCTGCAAGAGCTCGTGGGCGCGATGCTTGCAAACATTGTAAAAGGCGCGCAGCACGCCCTCCCGGTCGCGGACCACGCAGATCGGGCGGCCCGCGACCTCCACGGTCACATACTGCCCGGGCCGGGCCACCGCCTCGCCATGGCAAACCCATTGCCAACTGCGCGCAAAGATCGCCTCCTGCTCCAGCGCATGCCAGCGCGGATCGGTATAGGCATCCGACCGCAGAGACAGAGAGCGGGCAGGATCCGCATCGTAGCCGCCGCGAATGGCGGTAAACTCGGCTTGGCTCAGGGGCGCGGTCATGGCTGTCTCCAAAAGCTGTGACACCCCAGCATCGGGCTCGGCCGCCGGCAAAATCATGCACAAATCGCCGCCAGTTTGACGAAATGCGCCGTCTATCCTGTGGGTTGCCCATGCATCGGCCAGGCGCGGAATTCGAACGGCACCCGCCCGGCCACCCGGTCGGCCCGCGGCGCCAGCCCGAAGCGGCCGCGATAGGCGCGAGAAAAATGCTCCGGGCTGGTGAACCCGCAGGCGAGCGCGATCTCCCACAGCGGCATCTCGGTCTGGGTGACCAGGCCGCGGGCGCGGTCGAGGCGGATATCCCGGTAGTAACGCAGGGGCGATTTGCACACATAGAGGGTGAAGAGCCGTTCGAGCTGCCGCTGCGATAGGCCGACCTCCCCGGCGATGGTCGGGATCGCCACCGGCTCCTCCAGATGCCGCTCCATCAGCGCAATGGCGGCACGTAGTTTGGCGGGGGCCGTGGCGCCGAGCGGTTCCACCGGCCCCGGGCTTTGTGCCGTGCCCGGCGGGCGCAACCGGTCGTGGAACACATAGCGGGCGGCGGCGTTGGCCAGCGCCTCGCCCTCCGTCGCGCGAACCACCTGCAAACCCAGATCGACCGAGGCCCCGCCGCCGCAAGTGCTCAGCCGATCGCCATCGATGACATAGAGCTCCTCGCTCGCCTCCACCTCCGGGTAAAGCTCGGCGAAGGCGTCGAGATGCTCGTAATGCACCGTCGCCCGGCGACCGGAGAGCAAGCCCGCCGCCGCCAGCACAAAGGCGCCGGTGTCGATCGCGCCCAGCGCCGCACCGAACCGCGCCCAACGGCGCAGCGCCGCATCCAGCGGCGGGCCGCCATAGGCTTCCGGCGTCCAGCTCGACGAGACCACCGCCAGATCCGGCACCCCTTTGACCGCGCCCAACCCGTCTGCCGTGACGGAAAGTCCGTTGCTGGCGGTGACCGGCCCGGCCTCAGCCGCCACCAGCACCCAGCGATAGAGCGGCGCGCCGCGCAGGTAATTCGCCGCCCGGAACGCGTCGAGAAACCCTATCGTCGCCGCCATGTTGAAGCGCGGCGTGACGCAGAGCGCGATGTCGAAATGGTCGCTGCCGCGGCGGGCCATCTGTCGATCCTGGTCAGGGCTGTGACGGAAAAGGATAGGTTGTCCCCCGAAGCTGTGCAAAAGTGAATCGCGAGAGGCGGGCGAGACCGCCCCATGCAGATCGCAGGGAGACGATGATGATCAGAACCACCCTCGCCGGCCTGGCGCTGGCGGCCATGGCCGGGGCGGCACCGGCCGCGGAGCTCGGCGCCGTGGACGAACCGATCAAGCTCGCCATCAACGAGTGGACCGGGCAGCACGTCTCGACCCATGTCGGTGGCCAGATCCTCACGGCCGCGGGCTACAAGGTCGAATACGTCACCGCCGGCTATATGAATATGTGGCAGGCCATGGCCGATGGCGAAGTCCACGCGGCGCTTGAGGTATGGACCTCCAACATCTCGGACCAGTTCGGCGTTTTGGAGGGCGAGGGCAAGCTCGTCGACATCTCCGGCCTCGGCCTCAACGCCAAGGAGGGCTTCGCCTATCCAGCCCATGTGGCCGAGATCTGCCCCGGCCTCCCGGCGTGGGAAGCGTTGAAAGACTGCGCAGGGCAGTTCGCCACGGCCGAGACGTTGCCGATGGGTCGCCTGGTCGATTACCCCGCAGATTGGGGCACGCCCGGCGCCGACCGGATCACCGGGCTGGAGCTGCCCTTCAAGGCCGTGCCGGCGGGCTCCGAAGGTGCCTTGATCGCCGAGCTGCGCGCCTCGACCGAGAAGAAGAGCCCGCTTCTCATCCTGTTCTGGCAACCGCATTGGGCGATGTCCGCCTATGATGTGCAATTCGTCGAGCTGCCGGTTGGCGAGCCCGCCTGCTATGAAGACGCAAGCTGGGGCACCAATCCGAGCGCGACCTTCGATTGCGACTTCATCCCGACGCGGATCTTCAAGGCCGGCTGGGCGGGGATGCAGGACAAATGGCCCGCCGCCTACGAGATCCTGGAGGCGTATCAGCTCTCGACCGAGGACCAACAGCCGCTGATGGGCGCGGTCGATGTCGATGGCCGCCCGGTCGAGGAAGTGGTCGCCGAATGGATGGCCGCGAACGAGGACAAGTGGCGGCCCTTCATCGATGCCGCGGTGAACTGAGCCAGGGCGCGTGAGCGGGGCAAACGGGCAGGCTGGGGCCGATGCGGCGATCCGCTGCGACGGCCTCTGGATGGTGTTCGGGGCCGATGCGCCCGCCCGCCTGGCTGCGCAGTCCGGCCCCGCTGAAGCACGAGCCGACGCGCTTAGGGCCGAGGGGCTCACCCCCGCGGTTCGCGATGTATCCTTCACCGTGGCCCCGGGCGAGCTTTTCGTCATCATGGGCCTCTCAGGCTCCGGCAAATCTACGCTGGTCCGCTGCCTTTCCCGCCTGGTCGAGCCGGTCTCCGGCAGCGTCTGGATCGATGGCGAGGACATTATCGCCGCCCGCGATCGCCGGCTGATCGAGCTGCGCCGGCGCAAGATGGGTATGGTCTTCCAGCATTTCGGCCTGTTCCCGCATATGACGGTGCTGGAAAACGTGATGTTCCCCCTCCGCGTTCAGGGCATGGCACTGGCCGAACGCCGCGCCCGGGCGGAAGAAGTGGTCGCCCTCGTGGGTCTCGAGGGGCGGGAAGGCGACCACCCCCGCGCCCTCTCCGGTGGACAGCGCCAACGCGTCGGCATCGCCCGCAGCCTAGCGGTCAACCCGGAGATCTGGTTCCTGGACGAGCCGTTCTCAGCCCTCGACCCGCTGATCCGGCGGCAATTGCAGGACGAGTTTCTGCGCCTCCAGGCCAGCCTGAAGAAATCCATCGTCTTTATCACCCATGACATCGCCGAGGCGCTGCGCCTCGCAGACCGCATCGCGATCATGCGCGATGGGGCGGTGGTGCAGATCGGCACCCCGGCCGAGATCGTGTTGAGCCCCGCCGACGACTACGTCGCCGCTTTCACCCGCGACGTGCCGCGGGGACAGATGATGACCGTCGCGGCGATGATGGACCCACCCGCGGCCGAGGCGCCGGCTGGGAGGACGCTCACCAGCTCGATGACGCTCGATGCGGCGCTGACTGCCTGCTGTGCGGCGACCGAGCCCGTCGCTGTGACCGACGAAGCTGGCGAGGTCGTGGGCCAAGTCACGCCGGAGCGTTTGGCCCGCGCCCTTTCGGTGGGCGAGCGATGACCGCCACCGAAACCGCCGCTCCCGCCGCCCCGGGTCTGGGTCCGCTCCTCCGCGCGCTGCCCACCGGGCCCGGCGCCACCACTGCAGCGGTGATCGTCATCGCCGGGCTGGTCTGCGGCCTCTTGGCGCCGCTCCTGCCTTGGATCGCAACGTATCCGGTCGCCTGGACCCTCCCGGCCACGACCTGGGTCGGCGATGGCCTTGGCGCAGTGCTGGAGGTGATCAAACCCACCGCGCGGGCGCTTTCCGGCCTCCTCGCCTTTCCCATGGCAGGGGCCAACTGGGCACTGACCGGCGCGCCGTGGCCGGCGGTCTGCGGCATCATCCTCGGTTTCGCCTGGTGGGTCGCGGGCGCCCGCATGATGGCCATGACCGCGGCGGTGCTCGGCTTCGTCCTCGCCTCCGGCTATTGGGTCGAGAGCATGAACACCCTCGCGCTGGTCGCGGTCTCCGTGCCGCTCGCGCTGGCGATCGGGCTCTCGGTGGGCGTGCTCGCCTACGAGGTCGCCAGCATCCGCCGCACGGTCGAGACGGTGCTGGACGTCATGCAGACCGTGCCAACCTTCGCCTATCTGACGCCGCTGCTGCTGCTCTTCGGCTTCGGTCCGGTCGTCGGGCTCATCGCGTCGGCGATCTATGCGGCGCCGCCGATGGCGCGCAACGTGATCCTTGGGCTGCAACGGGTCGACCCAGAGATCCGCGAGGCCGCGACCATGGCCGGCACCCGCCGTTGGCAGCGCCTGATCCTGGTCGAGCTGCCCGCCGCCACCGGGCAAATCATGGTCGGCGTGAACCAATGCATCATGGCGGCGCTCTCCATGGTGATCATCGCCGCCGTGATCGGCGGGTTCGACGATATCGGATGGGAAGTGCTGCTCACCATGCGCAAGGCTCAGTTCGGGCAGAGCCTTCTGGCCGGCCTTGTAATCGTCGCCTTCGCGGTGATGCTAGACCGCTTGAGCGCGGGCCTCGCCGAAAGCCGCGAGCGCGGCGAGGGGCGGATCTCTTTCGGCATCGCCCTGGGCGGCGTCGTCCTCGGTTCGGTCCTCTACCTCGCCGGGTCGCTCCCGGCGACCGAGGATCTGGCCGCCCTCGGCCCGGCGGCCGCTACCGTGGATGCAGCCCTTTCGGCCTTTACCGCTGCCAATGGCCCGGCGCTCGACGGCGTGAAAAACGGCGCGATGTTCTATGGGTTGTTGCCGCTGAAGATCGGGCTCGACGATGCGGTGCTGCCCTTCACCTGGGGCTTTTCCTGGACTGCGGGGATGAGCGCCGCGCTCCTCGGCGGGGCTGCAGCCCTCGCGGCGCTGGCGGTGTCGCAGGGGCGGCTGGTGCTCGGCACGGTGCTCTTCTGCACGGTGGCGGTGCTCCATACCGGGCTCTCGAACCTGCCTTGGCCGGCGGTGATCGCGGCTGTCGCTGCGCTTGGCTGGCGGGCCGGCGGGCGACCCCTCGCGCTCTTCGCGGGCGGCGCCTTTGCCGTGATCCTGCTCGCCGGGCTGTGGGACCGGGCGATGATTTCGATCTACCTCTCCGGTGCCGCGGTGCTGGCCTGCGCCCTGGTCGGTGGCGGGCTTGGGCTGCTGGCAGCGGTCAGCCCGATGGCCTGGCGGGTGCTGCGCCCGGTCTGCGACACGCTGCAGACGATCCCGCTTTTCGTGTTCCTTATCCCGGTCTTGATGTTCTTCCAGATCGGCGACTTCTCGGCCTTCCTGGCGATCTGCGCCTATGCGGTGGTGCCGATGATCCGCTACACCCGGCACGGGCTGGTGACCACGCCGCCCGAGCTTTTGGAGGCCGCAACCGCCTCCGGCGCGACCCGTTGGCAGATCCTCCGCGATGTCCGCGCGCCCTATGCCGCGCCGACGATCCTGTTGGGGCTGAACCAGACGATCCTCTATGCCTTCGCGATGCTGGTGATCGCAGCGCTGATCGGCACAACGGGGCTCGGCCAGGCGATCTATATCGCACTCGGCAAGGCGGATTTAGGCCTCGGCGTCACCGCGGGGGCGGCGATGGCGCTGCTGGCCCTGGTCGCCGATCGGTTGGTGCAGGCCTTTGCCGCCGAACGCCGCAGGGCGCTCGGGCTTTGACCACCGGCGCTGCGGAACTGCCGCGGCGCATCGTCATCCTCTGCGCCACCCCGCGGTCCGGCAGCACGCTGCTCTGCAAGCTTCTCGAATCGAGCGGAGTTGCCGGCGTCCCGCATTCCTATTTTCGGCGACAAGATCTGGCGGAATGGGCGGCGCATTGGTGCCTGCCCAATGCCAGCCGTCAGGCAATCGATCGCGCCTATCTGGGGGCCGCCATCACCGCGGGCAGCACGCCGAATGGTGTCTTCGGGCTCCGCCTAATGGCGCCGACTTTGCCGGAGCTGTTGCGCGATCTCCGCCACCTCTTCGGGCAGGGTGGAACTGATCTGGATCTCCTCGACCGGGCCTTCGGCCGACCCGAGTTCCTTTTTCTCCGACGGCTCGATCCCGTGGCGCAGGCGGTGTCCCGTCTCCGCGCCGAGCAAACGGGGCTTTGGCACGAGCCCAGTCTCGAATGGCGGCGGCCGCAAGGGTCGGCCGAACCTCGCTACGATTTCCATCGGATCCGCGCCTATCTGCGAGAGATCGAGGCCGGCAACGCTGCGTGGGAGACCTGGTTCACAGCCAACCTGATCGCGCCCCATCGGATGCGTTACGAGGACCTCGGCGTCGCGCCGGACAGCGTCGCTGGCGCAGCCCTCGAATATCTCGGTCTGACACCGCTGCCTGGACGTGCGCTTCAGGCGCCGACCCAACGCATGGCCGACGCCCTCAACGCCGAATGGATCGCCCGCTTCAAGGCCGAGGTCGACTGCGCCGGCCATCGCCGCGAAGCGCCCGCGGCCGTCCCACAGGCGCCGCCGCCAGCAACCGCGCCGCGTGGGCCCACTGTGCCACAGGCCGGGCGGTCGTCGCGGCGCCCCTGATACGACGGCCCGACACGGTCCCCCAAGATGCGACACACTCACTGACGTACTGCCGGTTGGTCTCCGCCGCCGCCTGCGCTAGGCTCCACTGCTAGGCCCGCGCGCCGGTTGCCCAAAGACAGAAGGTCTCGCGCCATGGTTGCACGCACCATCCCCGTTCCGCCCTTCGACCTGGTGGTCTTCGGCGGCACTGGCGACCTCGCCCGGCGCAAGCTGATCCCGGCGCTCTACCACCGCCTCCGTGCCGGCCAGATGCCACCCGAAGCCCGGGTAATCGCCGCCGCCCGCTCCGACATGGATGCCGAAGCCTATCGCCGCCTCGCCGAGGATGCGCTGGCGGAGTTCGTGCCGAAGGACTATCTCGACGCCGCCATCCTGGCACAATTCCTCGGCACCCTCGACTATGTGCGCCTCGACGCCACCGCCGATCGCGGCTGGGACGCGCTCGACCGCAAACTGACCGAGGGCGACCGCATCTCGGCCTTCTATCTCTCCGTCGCGCCGCGCTTCTTCGCGCCGATCTGCGAGCGCCTTTCCAAGCTCGGCGCGCTCCGCCGCAATGCCCGCATCGTGGTCGAAAAACCCCTCGGCCGCGACCTCGCCTCGGCCCGGTCGCTCAACGCCCAGCTCTCGGCGGTGTTCGCGGAGGAACAGATCTACCGGATCGACCATTATCTCGGCAAAGAGACTGTGCAGAACCTCATGGCGCTCCGCTTCGCCAACGCCCTGTTCGAGCCGCTCTGGAATGCCCGCCATGTCGACCATGTCCAGATCACCGTGGCGGAGAGCGTCGGGATCGAAGGGCGGGGCGACTATTACGACCGCAACGGCGCCATGCGCGACATGGTGCAGAACCATCTGATGCAGCTCCTCTGCCTCACGGCGATGGAACCGCCCTCCGCCTATTGCGCCGACGCTGTCCGGGACGAAAAGCTCAAGGTGCTCAAGTCGCTAGAACCCATCGATCTCGGCACCGGGGCGGAGCAGGTGGTCCGCGGCCAGTATCGCGGCAATGGGGCCCATTCCTCGGCGCTCGAAGACTTGGGCAACCAGCACAGTCGGACCGAGAGCTTCGTTGCCATGAAGATCGCGATCTCCAACTGGCGCTGGTCGGGCACGCCCTTCTATGTCCGCACCGGTAAGCGCTTGCGCGCGCGACTGTCGGAAATCGCCGTGTTCTTCCGCCCCGCCCCCCATTCGATCTTTCCCGCCGCCGCCGGCAAACCCGGGCGCAACGTGCTCTCCATCCGGCTGCAACCGCATGAGGGGATCACGCTCGGCATGACCATCAAGGATCCCGGTCCCGGCGGCATGCGCCTCACCGGCGCCGAGCTCGACATGACCTTTGCCGAGGGGCTGGGCCGGCCCGATCTCCGCATGCCCGACGCCTATGAACGCCTGGTGATGGATGTGATCCGCGGCGACCAGACGCTTTTCATGCGCGGCGACGAGGTCGAGGCCGCCTGGGCCTGGATCGACCCCGCCATCACCGAGTGGGAGGAGCGCCAGGACGCCCGGCCCTCGCCCTATGACAGCGGCTCCTCCGGCCCGGAGGATGCGCTGATGCTCCTCCACCGCGACGGCCGCCGCTGGCGGGAGATCGCCGCGTGAGCGGACCGCAGATCGTCGTTCATCCGTCTCGCGATGTCATGGCCGCCGCCGTGGCGGATACGGTGGAAACCGCGCTCCGCCACGCGCTCGCCGCCCGCGGGCGGGCGCATCTCGCCGTCCCGGGCGGCAGCACGCCGGGGCCGTTCCTCACGCATCTCGGCCAGGCTGCGCTGGAATGGGAGACTGTTGGCATCACCCTGACCGATGAACGCTGGGTGCCGCTCTCGTCCGACCGCTCGAACCAGGGGATGCTGTCTAAGACGCTGTTCGCGGGCCAGGCGGCTGCGGCGGAATTCGTGCCCCTCTATGGCGCCACGGCGGAACCGGCCGATGCCATCGACGGGATCGCGATCGCGCTCCGCCAAATCGTCCTGCCCCTCGATGTCTGCGTCCTCGGCATGGGGGCGGATATGCACACCGCCTCGCTCTTCCCGGGCGGGCTGGGGCTGGAGGCCGCGCTCGCCCCCGATGCGCCCCCCGCAGCGCTGATCCGCGCCCCGGGGGCGGAGGAGCCGCGGGTGACCCTGACCGCCCCGGTTCTGCAGGCGGCGAAGGCGACCCATCTGCTCATCCAGGGGGCCGACAAACGCCAGGCTCTCGACCGGGCGATGGCGGAGGCGGATCCGATGACGGCCCCAGTGCGGGTGGTGCTGACCCCTGCAACGACCATTCACTACGCCGACTAGCCAACCCAGAGCCTCAGGAGGCCCGGCATGCTGAACGCGACTGTCGAAGAGGTGACCGAGCGGATCCGCCATCGTTCCCGCGATGCGCGCGGCGCGTATCGAGAGCGCTGCGCCGAGCAGGCCGCCCAGGGTCCGCTGCGCTCCGGGCTGTCATGCTCGAACATGGCCCATGTGACCGCTGCTTGCACGGCCGGCGACAAGGAGGCCCTGGCGACGGGCTCTGCCGGCAATATCGGGATCGTGACCGCCTATAACGACATGCTGTCCGCCCATCAGCCGTTCGAGAGCTTTCCTGAACTGATCCGCCAAGCGGCGCGGGAGGCCGGCGGCACCGCCCAGGTTGCGGGCGGCGTGCCGGCGATGTGCGACGGGGTCACCCAGGGGCAGCCGGGGATGGAACTGTCGCTCTTTTCTCGCGACGTGATCGCACTCGCCGCCGGGGTGGCGCTAACCCACAACGCCTATGACGCGGCGATCTTCCTGGGCGTCTGCGACAAGATCGTGCCGGGCCTGGTCATGGCGGCGGCGACCTTCGGGCATTTGCCGGCGGTCTTCGCGCCAGCGGGGCCGATGACCTCTGGCCTGCCGAATGACGAAAAGGCCCGGATCCGCCAGCAATACGCGACCGGCGAGATCGGGCGCGACGAACTGCTGGCGGCCGAGATGCGCAGCTATCACGGCCCCGGCACCTGCACCTTCTACGGCACCGCGAACACCAACCAGATGCTGATGGAATTCATGGGCCTCCACCTCCCCGGCGCGAGCTTTATCAACCCGGGCACGCCCCTCCGCGACGCCTTGACGGCGGAGGCTGCGCGGCGAGCGCTGGCGATCACCGCCCTCGGCAACGACTACACGCCGTCCGGAGAGGTGCTGGACGAGCGCGCCTTCGTCAACGGCATGGTCGGGCTGTCGGCCACCGGCGGTTCGACCAACCTGGTCCTCCACTTGGTCGCCATGGCCCGCGCCGCGGGGGTGCTGATCGACTGGCAGGACATGGCCGATCTCTCCGCGATCACGCCGTTGATGGCGCGGGTCTATCCGAACGGCTTGGCCGATGTGAACCAATTCCATGCCGCTGGCGGCCTCGGCTTCATGATCGGCCAACTGCTGCGCGAGGGCCTGCTCCACGCCGATGTCCGCACCGCCTCCGGCCACGGCCTCGCGCGGTACACGCAGGAGCCAGCGCTCTCCGACGGCGCGCTGGTCTGGCGCGACGGTGCGGCAGAGACGCTGAACCGCGACATCCTCCGTCCGCTCGACAGTGCCTTCCAGGCGACCGGCGGCCTCACGCTCCTCGACGGCGATCTCGGCCGCGCCGTGATCAAAACCTCCGCCGTGAAGCCAGAGCGTCATGTGATCGAGGCGCCGGCCCGCATCTTCCACACGCAGGAGGCGCTGAAGGACGCCTTCAAGGCCGGCGAACTCGACCGCGACGTCATCTGCGTGGTGCGCTTTCAGGGGCCGAAGGCGAACGGGATGCCGGAACTCCACGGCCTGACCCCGTCGCTCGGCGTGCTGCAGGACCGCGGCCACCGCGTGGCGCTGGTCACCGATGGCCGCATGTCGGGGGCTTCCGGCAAGGTGCCGGCCGCAATTCATGTCTCGCCCGAGGCGATGGATGGCGGACCGATCGCCCGACTCCGCGACGGCGATGTGATCCGCCTCGACGCCGCCGCCGGACGGTTGGAGGTCAAGGTCGAGCCAGCCGCCTTCGCTGCCCGGGAACCGGCGACCGCGGATCTGTCCGCCAATGACTACGGGCTGGGGCGCGAGATGTTCGCCGCCTTCCGCCGCGCGGTCGGACCGGCGGAGACCGGCGCCGCCGTGGTGGTCTGACGGTGACCGACTTGGGGGGAGCGATGACACCGACCGATGCCTGGGCCGCCGTGACCGCCGAGGCGGCGCGCCTAAAACCGATCCATCTGCGCCAGCACTTCGCCGAGGATCCCGGCCGCTTCCCACGCCTGACCGCGACACTCGGCGATCTCACTATCGATTACTCCCGCGAGAAACTCGACGACCGGGCGCTTTCGGCCCTCCTCAAGCTCGCCCGCGCAACGGGGGTCGAGGCGCTGCGCGACCAGATGGCCACCGGCGAGGCGATCAACCTGACCGAGGGGCGCGCCGTCCTCCACATGGCGCTCCGTGGCTCGGTCCCCCCACCGTCGGGCGACGATGTCAACGGCACCCTCGACCGCTTCCTCGCCTTCGCCGAAGACGTCCGGACCGGCACCGTCCGGGCGGAAGCCGGACCCTTCACGGACGTGATCAATATCGGTATCGGCGGGTCCGATCTGGGCCCGGTGATGGCGGCGCGCGCCCTGCGCCCGGATTGCGACGGGCCCCGGCTCCATTTCATCTCGAATGTCGACGGCGCGCATATGACCGATGTCACCCGTGACCTCGACCCCGCCCGCGCTCTGGTGGTTATCGCGTCGAAGACCTTCACGACGCTGGAGACCATGGCCAATGCCGAGAGCGTGCGCGACTGGCTGGCCGCCGCGGTCGGCGACCGGGTTGGGGCGCATATGGCAGCGGTCTCCACCAACCTTGCCGGCTGCGCGGCCTTCGGCATCGGCCAAGACCGCGTGTTCGGCTTCTGGGACTGGGTCGGCGGGCGCTATTCGCTCTGGTCCGCCATTGGCCTGCCGCTCGCCATCGGCATCGGGGCGGCGCGCTTCCGGGCCTTCCTCGACGGCGCCGCCGCGATGGACCGGCACTTTCTCTCGGCCGCTTTAGCGGAAAACCTACCGGTGCTGCTGGCGCTCATTGGCATTTGGCGCCGCACACTCGGCTACCCCTCGGTCGCGTTGATCCCCTATGACGAGCGTCTCACGCGGTTCCCCGCCTATGTCCAACAGCTCGACATGGAATCGAACGGCAAGGGCGTCAGCCGCGAAGGCAGGCCGCTGCCCCGCCCCTCCGGCCCGGTGATCTGGGGCGAGCCGGGGACCAACGCGCAGCACTCCTTCTTCCAGCTTCTCCACCAGGGCACCGATCCGATCCCGGTCGATTTCATCGTCGCAGCCCAGGCGCGGGACGAGCGCGGCCGCCACCACGCCATGCTGCTCGCCAATGCGCTGGCGCAGGCCGAAGCGTTGGCCTTCGGCAAGACCGAGGGAGAGGTCCAGGCGGAAATGGAAGGCACCGACCCGATGGAGATCCGCCGCATGGCGCCACACCGGACCTTTCCCGGCGACAGACCCTCGACCACTATCCTGCATCGGCGGCTCGACCCGTTCGCGCTGGGCCGCCTGGTGGCGCTGTTCGAACACAAGGTCTTCGTGCAGGGCGCGATCTGGGACGTGAACAGCTACGACCAATGGGGGGTCGAACTCGGCAAGGCGCTCGCCAAGCGGCTGTTGCCGGTGGTGGAGGGGGCGGAGCCGGCCGGCCTCGACCCGGCAACCGCGGGCCTCGTCGCGAGGATCCAAGCGCTGAGGGCGGGGTGATGGAGATCGCCGAGATCTGCCGGATCGCGCCGGTGATCCCCGTCCTGATCGTCGAGGAGGCCGAGACCGCCGTGCCACTCGCCGAGGCTTTGGTTGCCGGCGGTCTGCCGGTGATCGAGGTGACCCTGCGTACGCCCGCCGCTCTTGGCGCTCTCGAGGCGATGGCCAAGGCCGTCCCGAATGCCATTGTTGGCGCAGGCACCCTCCGCCGGGCCGAGGATGTGGCCGCGGTGGTCGATGCGGGCGCGCAGTTCGGCGTGTCGCCGGGTGGCACGGCGCCAGTTCTGGACGCAGCGGCCGCGGCGGGCCTGCCGATGCTGCCCGGGGTCGCGACACCGACCGAGGCGCTGGCCGTCGCCGACCGGGGCCTGACCACCATGAAGTTCTTCCCGGCGGAGGCGAATGGCGGTGTCCCGGTCCTCAAGGCCTGGGCGAGCCCCCTCGCGGGCCTCGACTTCTGCCCCACGGGCGGCGTCGGCCCAACCAACGCGGCGGCCTATCTGGCGCTGCCGAATGTGGTCTGCGTCGGCGGGTCCTGGGTGGCGCCAAGCGACGCGGTCGCGGCAGGCGATTGGGGACGGGTCGAGGTTTTGGCCCGGGACGCCGCCGCCCTGCCCCGCTGAGCCCCGGTCGCGCTCTGCGCGATACCTGACCGAAAGACTATGCATATGCTTTGTGCATTGGATGTGCATGCGCCGTGCATCGGCCAAATCCCTGCAATTCCTGGCAAAAACGGCCCTCGCCCGCCGCGGTATGCATCGGCGCCTGCAGACGCATAAACGGCTCCCTTGCGCCGTGTGGGCGGCTCATGTCTCTATCCCCTGTGGGGGACCAGGGGGACAGAGGATGACGGATCGCATTTTTCTCGGCGGTGGCGGAAAGGACTATGGCGAGGCGCAGAGCCTGCCGCTCCGCTACGCCAACCGCCACGGCCTGGTCGCGGGCGCCACCGGCACCGGCAAAACGGTCAGCGTGCAGATCATGGCAGAGGCGTTCTCGGCCGCTGGGGTGCCGGTCTTCCTCGCCGATGTGAAGGGAGATCTGACCGGCCTCTGCCAGGCGGGATCCCACGAGCACAAGCTGCATGGGCCGTTTATGAAACGGGTCGAGACCATCGGTTTTGACGATTTCGGATACGAGGCATTTCCCGTCGTCCTCTGGGACTTGTTCGGCGAGCAGGGGCACCCGGTCAGGGCAACGATCTCGGAAATGGGCCCGCTGATGCTGTCCCGCCTGCTGGGGCTCAACGATACGCAGGAAGGGGTGCTGAACGTCGCCTTTCGCGTGGCGGATGAGGAGGGGCTGCTCCTCCTCGACCTCAAGGATCTGCGGGCAATGCTCGCCCATGTGGCGGACCGGTCGAAGGAGCTATCGACCGAATATGGTAATGTTTCCAAGGCCTCCGTGGGGGCGATCCAGCGGCGGCTGCTGACGCTGGAAAATCAGGGCGCGGCTTCGTTCTTCGGCGAGCCGGCGCTGAAACTGGCAGATATGATCGCCACCGGGCCGGACGGGCGGGGGCAGATCAATTTGCTCGCCGCAGACCGTCTGATGGGCGCGCCCAGGCTCTATGCGACGTTCCTCCTCTGGTTGTTGTCGGAGCTCTTCGAGGAACTGCCAGAGGTCGGCGACCCGGACAAACCGGTGCTGGTGTTCTTCTTTGACGAGGCGCATCTCCTCTTCGACAACGCGCCCCCAGCGCTGATCGAAAAGGTCGAGCAGGTGGCCCGCCTGATCCGCTCGAAGGGCGTCGGCGTCTATTTCATCACGCAAAACCCCGCCGATGTGCCGGAAGGTGTGCTGGGACAGCTCGGCAATCGGGTGCAGCACGCGCTGCGTGCCTTCACGCCCCGGGACCGCAAGGCAGTGAAGGCGGCGGCAGAGACATTCCGTCCCAACCCATCGTTCGACACGTTAGAGGCGATCACGGCGCTCGGCGTCGGCGAGGCGCTGGTGTCCACGCTGGAGAAGAAGGGCGTACCCTCGGTGGTGCAGCGGACGCTGATCCGGCCGCCCTCCTCCGTGCTGGGGCCCGCCGATCCCGCGGCCCTGACCGCGGTCCGGGGGGCCTCGCCGGTCGGCGGCCTCTATGACCAAACCCAGGATCGGGAGAGCGCGTTCGAGCGGCTGCAGCAACGGGCGGAACAGGTCGCAGCAGAGGCAGAACAGGCCGAGGCGGGCGGGCCAGCGCCTTACGGTGGCGGCCATTCCCGGCGCTATGGCGGCCCGATGTCCCGTGGCGACCAAGGCGCGCCCTGGGGCGGCAACCGACGGAACAGCACCAAGCGGTCCCGCGGCGACAGCGTCGGCACCGCCTTCGCCAAATCCCTCGCCCGGTCGGTCGGCACGCGGATCGGGAAACAGCTCGTGCGCGGTGTCCTCGGTGGGCTGTTCCGCGGGCGGTAGAGCATTTTCCAGCCCCTCTGGGTCACTTAGGCATCGTGAAAATGTTCCTGGAAAACACCTTAGAATGCGAGAGCCGATGCAAACGGGTCGGAGAGTGCTCTAAAATCTTTGCCGATTGCGGCAGCGTAGCGTTTCGTCGCTCCGCCCGGCCGCCGAGTGGCTGCTGGGGCAGGAGTTCGCCGCGACCGTCCGGCGCGCTATCCGGCCGCGAGATCCTTTCGCCGGCAGAGGCAGATCACCGACAATCCCGCAAGCCGGTTTGCCCGCATCACGATACGCTCGACCGCGCAGGCAGCCTTTAGGATCGCGTTAACGACCGGGTGCTGAGGGCGCATATCCGATCCCTGGTGTTGCCGCAGCCTTCCGAGAAGGCGAACCATCGCCGCAAGCGGAAAAACCGCCCCGAAATAGTAGTGAAGACCATGTGCCCGCGCGCCTGCCCGCTCGATCATCTGCCGTGCGGTCGAGATGGTGTAGCGGCGGCGGTGCTCCAGGAACTCGTCGTGATGGCTCCACAGGAACTGAAAGGCTGGGACGGTGATGAAGAGATCGGCGTCGGGCGCGGCCTTCGCTAAATACTCCGATACGAGCCCGGTGTCGTCGTCGACATGTTCGAGGACATCCATCATCAGGACCAAATTCGCGTCGGTCTTGCCGACATCACGGCGAAATCTCAACGGACGGCCATTCACGATCTCTTCGTGATCCCGCTCATAACCGGGATCGACACAGATCGCGCTGTCCGCGGCCCCCTGCTGAAGAAGCCACCGGCTGAAAAAACCGGAGCCGGCGCCAACATCGAGGACGCGCAACCCCTCTGCCCGCGGCAAAGATGCCAGCATCGCGCGGGCTTTGGACGCGTAATACCAGTGATCGGATATGGCGCCACCGAGCAGCTCTTCTTCCTTCAAATCCATACCGCCCCCTCTCCGCGACCGCGACACCGGATCCCCAGCACCGGGCGATGGCAAAACCTGGGCGCCAATGCGGTAACATCTTGCGTGATCGGCGACGGATCGGACGGGACCCCTACGTAGACCTCTAAGTGCTTGCAGGGAGATTGATGGAATGAAGTCGATACTGACGGTGGCGCTCGGCGCTGCGGCCTTGGTGGCCGGCGATGTTGCGGCAGGATGGATGGCGGAGGCCGGAGGCTTGCGCAAACGGGACCCTCGCAGTTTGATCATTTCGCATATAACACAAGAGTTTCCAGAGGGCGCGCCGGTCGCGCCGACCTCGGCGGCGGTGCGCCGGGCCGCTCTCGCGTTGCTGCAGGAGTATCGGATCGAGGTGAACACCAAGGTGCTCACGGCCTGCGTCGCCTGGCCCGGCCAGTCCGAGGCCGCGGCGGACGAGGATGCGGTGCTCCGGGGCCTCTTCGCCGCGCGCACCGATCTGTCGAGCGATGGGCAGGTTCCGACCAACCGGCTTGCAATCCATGCCAAGCGCGCCTGCCTCGGCTGGGCCGCGCGGGAACGGATCGATTGCGGCTGCGTGGATGTCGACAAGAATGGCCGGAATGTCTTTGCGGCGCCGGAGTCCTGACGCAAGGTGACCGAAGGAACGATCTTGCGCCGGCGCAGATGCGACCCAAGATCACCGATCAGAGCATCCAGGCCCCCGGCGCGATCGCGCGGGGCGCCTGAAATTTGGCGCCTCCGCCAGACGAATGGCGCCAGCAAGAGGAGGAGAAAGAGCATGGTTTCAGCATGCCTTCGTGCCGCCGGCCTGGCCTTGGTCGTCGCGCTGACCGTCCTGCCGGTCCTGCCTGCCAAGGCCCATGGCGGTATTGACGGTGCGACCACAATTGCGCCGATGTTGAACCAGGTCACGCCTGCCGTCGTCAACATCTCGGTCGAAACCAGCCAACCCTCCCAGGGTAACCCGCTGTTCCGCGACCCGTTCTTCCGCCGCTTTTTCGAACAACCACGCGACCTGCCGCAGCGCCGCGGCATGAGCGCGGGGTCCGGGGTAATCGTGGACGCGGGCCGGGGCTATGTGCTGACCAACAACCATGTCGTCCGCAATGCCCGCCGGATCACCGTCACGCTTAAGGACGGGCGGCGGATGAGCGCCAAATTCATCGGCGGCGATACCGGCACCGATATCGCGGTGCTGCAGATCGCGGCCGAAAACCTGACCGACATCGCCCTTGGCGACAGCGAGGCGCTGCAGGTCGGCGATTTCGTCGTGGCCATCGGCAACCCGTTCGGCCTTGGCCAGACCGTCACCTCCGGCATTGTCAGCGCGCTGGGGCGGAGCGGCATCAATCCACGCGGCTATGAGGATTTCATCCAGACCGATGCCTCCATCAACCCCGGCAACTCCGGCGGTGCGCTGGTGACCTATGACGGTCAACTGGTCGGCATCAATACTGCCATCGTGGCGCCGGCGGGCGGTAATGTCGGGATCGGCTTTGCGGTGCCGATTGCGATGGCAAAAGACGTGATGGACCAGATCTTGGCCAATGGCGAGGTGGTGCGGGGCTGGCTCGGCGTGACGATCCAGGACCTGACCCCGGATTTGGCCGAGGCGATGGATCTCGGCCCTGCAAGGGGCGCCTTGGTCGCCAATGTCCAGGGCGGCAGCCCTGCGGACCGCGCGCAGCTGGCGCAAGGCGATGTGATCGTACAGGTCAATGGCCGCAGCATCGACGGGGCGAGCGATCTGCGGAACGCGATCGGTTTGGCAGCCCCCGGGGCGGAGGCCGCTCTCCTGGTGCTGCGCGATGGCGGCGAGCGGGAACTTGACGTAACCCTCGGCAGGCAGCCGCAGACCCGGTGACCCGAGGAAGCGGGGCGGCCGAGGATAGGTCGCCCTAAGCCCCGATACGGCCGGCCAAACCCTCGGACCCGCCATTCCACTGGCGTGCCAGGCTCAGGTTTCACCGGCGGATTTGACAGCCTCTCCCCAGGCGACATTATCAGCGGTCGAACAGAGGGTCGGGGGGCGGCATGAGCATCAATGCGGCGATCACGCATCGCACGAGCTATCGGTATGATCGCCATATCTCCCTCGGGCCGCAGGTCATTCGGTTGCGACCGGCGCCCCATGCCCGGACGCGGATCCTGAGTTATTCCCAAACCGTGGAGCCCGCCGGTCATTTCCTGAACTGGCAACAGGACCCGTTCGGCAATTATCTCGCCCGGGCCGTGTTCCCGGAAAAGGTCGACCATCTCTCGGTCACCGTGGACCTGACCGCGGATATGGCGGCCATCAACCCATTCGACTTCTTCCTGGAAGAGGCGGCGGAACATTATCCCTTTCGCTATGACGAGGCCCTGGCAAAGGACCTTGCGCCGTATCTGGAGACCGGGCCGCAGGGGCCGTTGTTCGAGGAGTTGCTCGCCGCCCTGCCTAAGCGCAGACAGCACACGAACGACTTTCTGGTAGAGGTCAATCAGCTTGTGCAGCAGGCGGTCGCCTACCTCATCCGCATGGAACCAGGCGTCCAAAAGCCAGAGGAAACCCTGGAGAAAGGATCGGGCTCCTGTCGCGATTCCGGCTGGCTGTTGGTCCATCTGATGCGCCGGATGGGGCTCGCCGCACGTTTCGTCTCCGGCTATCTGATCCAGCTCACCCCGGATGTGAAAGCGGTCGATGGGCCGAGCGGACCGGCCGCGGATTTCACCGACCTCCACGCCTGGTGCGAGGTCTATGCGCCCGGCGCCGGGTGGATCGGCCTCGACCCGACATCCGGCCTGTTTGCGGGGGAAGGGCATATCCCGCTGGCCGCGACCCCGTCGCCGCAATCCGCTGCTCCAATCACCGGTGCGCTGGAGCCTTGCGAGGTCGATTTCGACTTTCATATGGAGGTCCGCCGGGTCCGCGAGGAACCGCGCATCACCCTGCCCTTCACCGACACGGAATGGCGGCGCATCGACGCGGCGGGCCGGCGGGTCGATACAATGCTGGCCGAGGACGACGTCCGCCTAACCATGGGGGGCGAGCCGACCTTCGTGGCGGAGGGTGACCGCGACGCGCCGGAATGGAATGTCGAGGCGGTGGGGCCAACCAAGCGCGACTATGCCGACCGTCTGATCCGACGCCTGCGCGACCGGTTCGCGCCACAGGGCGTGCTGCACTACGGCCAAGGCAAGTGGTATCCTGGCGAGCAGCTACCCCGCTGGGCCTTTGCCGTCTATTGGCGCCGCGATGGCGTGCCGCTGTGGGGCAATGCCGACCTGATCGCGCCGGAGAGCAGCACCGGCGCCGGTATCGCCGAGGCCGAGACCTTTGCGCGCCATCTGGCCGAGGCGTTGGAGTTCCCGGCCGAGGCGGCAGTGCCCGCCTATGAGGACCCGGCCACCTACGCGATGCTGGAGGGGCGGCTGCCGGTCAACCTGGACCCGGAGACCAACAAGCTCGACGATCCGCTGGAACGGCGTCAGCTCGCCCAGGCGTTCGAGAGGGGGTTGGGGAAACCCGCTGCCATGGTGATCCCTTGCCAGCTCGCCAATGCCCAGGCGGCCGCCCGACCGCACCCGCGCCGACAATTCCGTTGGGCGACCGAGGCATGGAAGACCCGGCGCGGGCGGATCTATCTGGCGCCGGGCGATGCCTCGGCCGGCTACCGGCTGCCGCTCACCTCGCTGCCCTATCTCGGCGAGGTGGATTACCCCTATGTCTACCCCGCCGACCCCTTCGCGCCGCGGGCGCCGATGCCCCAACGCACGGTCCGGCTGCAGCAACCCGGCGATGCCCGCAGCACCCCGCCACCCGCATCGGACCCGGCACGCTCGATGATGGGCGGGTCGGTCTATGCCGGCGAGGCATCAGCCTATGACCCGCTGCGCGCAATTCATGCGGACGCGGTCCGCACCGCCGTGACCGTAGAGCCGCGGGACGGAAAGCTGTGCGTTTTCCTGCCCCCGGTCCCATCCGCAGAGGTCTATGTGGATCTGATAGCCGCGGTCGAGGAAGCGGCGGCAGGGCTAAGCCAGCCCGTGCATATCGATGGCTATGCGCCGCCCTTCGACGCACGGCTGAATGTGGTGAAAGCGACCCCTGACCCCGGCGTGATCGAGGTGAACATCCATCCCGCCACGAGCTGGGAGGAGCAATGCGGGATTACCGAGACGCTCTACGACGCGGCTCGACACGAGAAACTCGACACGATCAAATTCCTCCATGACGGACGGATGGTCGGCTCCGGCGGCGGCAACCACATAGTTGTGGGTGGTGCGAGCCCAGCAGACAGCCCGTTTCTGCGCCGCCCTGACCTATTGGCCTCGCTGATCCGCTATTGGCAGGTGCACCCGTCGCTGAGCTACCTGTTCTCGGGCACTTTCATCGGGCCGACCAGCCAAGCGCCCCGGGTCGACGAAGCGCGGGAGGACGTGCTCTACGAGCTGGAGATCGCGCTCTCGCAACTGCCGGGGCCAGGGGTGGATCTGCCGCCATGGTCGGTCGACCGCGCGTTGCGGGACCTCTTGACCGACCTCACCGGCAATACCCACCGGGCCGAGATCTGCATCGACAAGCTCTTCGCGCCGGACAGCCCCACAGGCCGCCTTGGCTTGGTTGAGTTCCGTGCCTTCGAAATGCCGCCGCACCCCCGCATGGCGCTCGCGCAGGCGCTGCTGCTGCGCGCTCTGATCGCCTGGTTCTGGCGCACGCCCTATCTCCACGGACCGGTCCGCTGGGGCACCGCGCTCCACGACCGGTACATGTTGCCGCACTTCGTCTGGGCGGATTTCTTGGAGGTGCTGAGGGAGCTTTCCGACGGGCTCGGGATCGCCATGGACCCGGAATGGTTCAAGGCGCAGTTCGAATTCCGATTCCCGCTGATCGGCGATGTCGCCTATCGCGGCATCACAATGGAGCTGCGCGCAGCGATCGAGCCGTGGAACGTCCTCGGCGAGACCGGGGCGATCGGCGGCACCGCGCGCTATGTCGACAGCTCACTGGAGAGGGTTCAAATCCGCACGCAGGGCGACATGGAGGGGCGCTATCGCGTCGTTTGCAACGGCTGGACCGTTCCGATGGCGGCAACCGACCGGCGTGACGAAGCGGTGGCAGGCGTTCGCTTTCGTGCCTGGCAGCCGGCGCAGTGCCTTCACCCGTCCATCGGGATCCACGCGCCCCTGACCTTCGACCTTTATGACGACTGGACGGGTCAGAGCCTCGGCGGCTGCGTCTACCATGTGGCGCATCCCGGCGGACGGCCGTTCGAGGAGCAGCCGGTCAACGATCTGGAGGCCGAGGGCCGACGGATGGCGCGGTTTCAGCCCATGGGACACCGGCCCGGCAGCTATGCCCCACGCAGCCCGCGGATCAGCACCGAGTTTCCCATGACCCTCGACCTGCGTCGCCAAACGTGATGGCACCAGGGTCAGGGAGAGCGCCGGAGGAGGCGCCGTGACGACGATGGAGACGATCCAGATCCGCTGCGGAACCGGTGTGGCGGCCAGCTATCCGATGCCAAGACCGGACCGCTATGACGAGGCGTTCCTACCCGATGGCAGCGTTCGGCCAGCTTGGCAATCGATGCTGCGCTGGCTGACCGAGGCGGGGCCGGACCGGGTGGGCGCGTCGGCATCGGAACTGGCCCGGCTGCGCTCGGAATCGGGCATCGCCTTCGCCGCCCGCTCTGGTGCCGGGCGCGACGAGGCCGATACGCTGCCGGTGATCCTGTCGTCGGAAGAATGGACAGCGCTTGCCGAGGGTATCGCGCAGCGAGCTCGCCTCGCCGAGGCCGTGCTGCAGGACCTCTACGGCCCCGCGCGCATGGTCGCTGAGAGCCTGGTGCCGGCCGGACTTGCCTATGGCGGCCCGTCCTTCGCGGCCCATTGCGTCGGCTGGGAAACCCCGCCTGCGCGCTTCACCTACGTCTACGAAGCAGACATCGCCCGCAATGCGGACGGGCGCTGGGTGGTGCTGTCGGACCGGCTCGACCGGCCGCTCGGCGATGGCTGGCTGATCGCGAACCGGATCGCGGCAAGCCAAGCGCTGGCCGAGCCGTTTCTTGCCAGCGGCATCCGGCGCCTTGCCTCCCACTACGCAGAGTTCCAGGCCCTGCTCGACAGCATGACCGGTTGGGAGGGCCGCCTCGCACTGCTGACAGGCGGCGAGGTCGATCCGCGCTTTTTCAGCCACGCCTATTTCGCCCGGTATCTCAATGCCGCCTTGATCGAGCCGGCGGATTTGACCGTGCGCGAGGGCGCGGCCTTCGTGAAGACCCTCGACGGGTTGAAGAAGGTCGACATCCTGTTGCGGGGCGTCCCGGACCTGCGGGTCGACGCGCTGCACCGGCCGAACCGGGCGGTGGCCGGCGCACCGGCACTGTCGGTCGCCGCCCGGTCCGGGCAGCTTACCCTGGCCAATGCCATCGGTGCCTCTTCGGTGTCGCACCGGGCGCTCGCCCCTTTCGCGCACCGGCTGACAGAGCGGCTGTTGGGAGAGAGCCTGATGATCGAGGATGCGCCCTGCCTGTGGCTCGGTCACCCGGCGGCGCGGGAACAGGTGCTGGCGGCGCCGGATGCCTGGCGGATCGAGCCTCTGACCGAGGGGGGCAGCGATCCGGTTGGCCTTCGCCTCGGCCAGACAGACGCGGCGCAAATGACGGATGTGCTGGAGCGGTCGGGCGAGCGCTATGTCGCGGTGGCGACGCCGCCGCTGTCGCATACGCCGACATGGTCGCGCAGCGGCCTTGCGCCGCGGGAATGGATGATGCGGGTCTTTGCCTGCTGGACTGGCGAGGCCTGGTCCCTCGCGCCGGGAGGCGTCGCTGCGGTGATGGAGCCGGGCTGCGCGCCGCCGGCGCTCGGCTTCGGCAAGGATGTCTGGGTGACCTCGGATCCCAGCCAGCCGAACCCGGAGCGCCCCCAGAGCCTGTTAGCCGACCGGCTCGCCGATGCGCATCTCCGCAGGACCGGCCGCGACTTGCTGAGCCGGGTCGCCGACGAGGTGTTTTGGCTGGGCCGCAATGCCGAACGGGCCGAGGGGACGCTGCGGATCCTGGATGTCTGCCTGCGGCGCTACCTTTCCGGCAACCGAACGGATGCCGATCCGGTGGTGCTCGCCGACATCATCGGCGCCTATGCGACGCTGAACACCGACCTGCCCGCGCGGGAGCGGTTTCGGGACGCTGTGCGCCGCCTGATCAACGACGTGCTGGAGCCCTGGGGGCTGCCGAGCATCCTGCGCGCGCTCCGCTCCGGCGCAGTCCGGGCCCGAATGTCGATTTCCGAGGAAAGCTGGCGTTATGTCGACCGCCTGTCCTCCGACCAGCGCTGGCGGGATGGGCTCGACCTGCGCCACGCCGCCGAGATCGCCCGGCTGATCGACGACAGTTTGCGGATCCTGGCGGCGCTGGCCGGCTCGGCGCAGGAAAATCTGACCCGCAACTATGCCTGGCGATTCCTGGAACTCGGCCGCCGGATCGAGCGGGGTTACGAGACAGCCTTGATCGCGCGGCGGCTCCTCGGCACCGTGCGGGAGGGGGAGGAGACCTATTTGCGCGCCTGGTTGACATTGTCGGACAGCACGGCCGCATACCGCTCGCGTTACATGATGGTGCCGAAGGCGGCTGCGGTGCTCGACCTGTTGGTGCTCGACGAATCGAACCCGCGCGCTCTGGCCTTTCAACTCGCGCAGATGGAGGCGGTTATCTCGCAGTTGCCGTCCGACATGCCCTATCGGCGGCCGGAACATCGCCGAGCCTTAGCGCTGTTGACCGAAATGCGGCTGCTCGATGCCGACCAATTGGCGCAGGCGGACGAGACCGGGGCCCGCCCTGCGTTGCAAGATCTCACCGAGCGCTGTTTGCAAGACCTCTCCGGGATCTCGGATCTGCTTGCCCGCGCCTTCTTCGCCCATTCCGAGGTGCAAGAGATGCTGGTGGGCCAGGCGAGGCAGGAGGAGCGGCGGTGATCTACCGCGTGACCCACCGGACCACCTATCGCTATGCGGCGCGGGCGGTGTTCTCGCAGCACCTGATGCGCCTGACGCCGCGGCAGAGCAGCGCACAGCGGGTACTGCAGACGCGGGTGAAGATCTCGCCGGAGCCGGACACGCTGGGCGAGGAGCGGGACATGTTCGGCAACCTGGCCCATGTCGCAACGGTGGCGCGTCCCCATGGCCAACTGGATATCGAGGCGGAAAGCCTGATCGAACGCAACGAACCCTCGGAGTTTATCGCCCAGGCCTCCTGCCCGTGGGAGGACGCGTGCGACGCGGCCCTCGGCCTGACCGGGCAGGGGCCGGTGCTCTCAGCAGCGCCGTTTGCCTTTCCGTCGGAGATGACCGGTTCGGACGGCGACATTGCCGCCTATGCGCGGGAGAGCTTCACGCCGGGCCGCGCGTTGTTGGAGGCGGCCGCAGATTTGACGGCGCGGATCTACGCGGATTTCGAATATGTGCCTGGATCGACCGTTTCGGAAACCTTGCCGCAGCAGAGCTTTGCCCGGCGCCGCGGGGTGTGCCAGGACTTCGCCCATGTGATGCTGGCCGGCCTGCGCGCCCTTCGGGTTCCTGCGCGCTACGTCTCCGGTTACCTTCGGACGATCCCGCCCGAGGGGCAGGAGAGGCTACAGGGCGCGGATGCATCCCATGCCTGGGTTTCGGTTTGGGACCCGGTTTTCGACTGGGTAGATTTCGACCCGACGAATGACGTGATCCCGGGTATCGACCATGTCACCCTCGCCTGGGGACGGGATTTCGCGGATGTGAGCCCGGTGGCGGGGATCGTCGTGGGATCTGGGGGTCAAACCCTATCGGTCGGTGTCGACGTGGTCGAGGCGCCGGGATGAGCGTCACGCCGCCGGTTTGACCGCGGCGGTCACATAGTTGACCGAGAGATCGCGCTCCGAAATCTGCCACTCCCACAGCACCGGGTTGAACACGAACCCCTTGCGGTCGACCGGGGTCAGTCCGGCGCCGGTGAGCATATCGAACAGCTCCTCCGGCGTGATGAACCGGCGCCAGTCATGGGTGCCCCTGGGCAGCCATCTCAGCACATACTCGGCCCCGACAATCGCGAGTGCGAAGCTTTTTGCCGTCCGACTTACGGTCGAGCTGATCATGATCCCACCCGGCCGTAGAAGAGACCCAGCGGCGGCAAGATAGCCGGGCGGGTCCGGCACATGTTCGATCACCTCCATGTTTAGAATGGCGTCGAACGCCGCCCCCTCCGTCGCCAGCTCCTCCGCCGTGGCGACGCGATATGTGATATCCAGCCCCATCTCCCGCGCATGGAGTTGCGCCACGGGAATGTTGCGCGCGGTTGGATCGATCCCGGTCACGTTGGCACCGAGCCGCGCCATCGGCTCAGACAACAAGCCGCCACCGCAGCCGATATCCAAAACCTCCAAGCCCGAAAGCGCCGTCAAATCATTGGGATCACGACCATGCTGCGCCGTGATCTGCGCGACCGCATAGCCGAGCCGGCACGGGTTAAGCATATGCAATGGCTTGAATTTACCGGTGGGATCCCACCATTCGGCTGCCATCGCTTCGAACTTGGCGAGTTCCTGCGGATCCACATGCTCTGCCGCTGTCATTTTGCCGTCACCCGTCCGCTTGCATGGCCGCGCGCCATGACATAGTGCAGGGGCTTGTGTCAGCAATCGGTGCTGCCCTGCCCCGGGTCAGCGCTGCGCCGGGGAGCCTCTCCACTTGAATTTCCGATCCCGCACCGGTGGCGATGGCACACGGCTCTACCCCGTGATCGAGCCGCATACCCGCTTCCATCTGGATGTCGGTGGCGGACACCAGCTCTACGTCGAGATCTGCGGGCGCCGGGAAGGACGGACGGCTGTGGTTTGCCATGGCGGACCCGGTGCCGGATCTAGCCCCTATATGCGCCGCTTTTTCGATCCGCAGCGCTACCGCATCGTGCTTTTCGATCAGCGCGGCGCCGGCAAGTCGCTGCCGCAGGGGGCCTTGGCGAACAACACGACCTGGGACCTGGTCGAGGATCTGGAGCGTCTGCGGCTCCGCCTCGGCGTTGAAAACTGGCAGGTCTTCGGCGGTTCTTGGGGATCGACCCTCGCGCTCCTCTATGCGCAACGATACCCGGAACGGGTGACCGAGTTGGTGCTGCGCGGCCTCTTCACCCTCACGCTGCGGGAGCTTGAGTGGTTCTACGGCGGCGGGGCGTCGCGGTTCTTTGCCGAGGCATGGCGCGATTTCACGACGCCGATCCCGCCGGGCGAGCAAGAAGATCTGATCGGCGCCTACTACCGGCGCCTGACCAGCGGCGACGAGGGGGAGGAGGTCCGCTTTGCGCGTCCTTGGGTGCGATGGGAGACGGCAACGGCGGCCTTGCGGCCGGTCAATAGCGGCTTTGTCGACGGCGCCTATGCCCGTGCCTTTGCCCGGATCGAAAGCCACTTCTTCGTCAACCGCGGCTGGTTAGACGCGGAGGATCAGATCCTTCGCGACATGGACAAGATCGCCAGAGTACCGGGGGTGGTGGTCCAGGGCCGCTACGATATGATCTGCCCGCCGGCAACCGCCCTAGCGGTGACCGATGCCTGGCCCTCCGGCATTCTGAAAATGGTCGAGGACGCCGGCCACGCACTGTCTGAGCCCGGCATCGCCGCCGAATTGGTGCGGGCAACAGACCGCTTCGCCTGATCTCGGCACAGGGTCAGAACAGGAAACTGCTGGCATCGAGCGCCTCGATCTCGAGCCCGAGGAGCGCGACACGCGCCCCCTCGCCATCGATCAGCACAACCCGATCCGCCTTGTCGAGGATCACCAAATCGCCGATCCTTTCGACCCCTGGGTGCTGGCGATAGTCGATCCGGTCCGCACCAGGCGCGAAGTCATCAACCGTGTCGCGTCCCGAGCCCGCCCAAAAGACGAAGAGATCTCGTCCGTCGCCACCCGTCAGCCGATCGTTGCCCGTACCGCCGTCGAGAGTGTCGTTGTGGGTGTCGCCGCGGAGCAGGTCGTTCCCGGCACCGCCGAAGAGCCGGTCATTGCCCCGAGATCCGTAGACCCGGTCAGCACCGTCATCACCCCACAACCAGTCATTCCCCGCGGCGCCGGAAAGAACGTCGCGGCCGTCATCGCCATGCGCTTGATCGCTGTGGGAGCCAGCCTGGACGATATCGTTGCCCGCCCCGCCATGGATCAAATCGGCGCCGTTCCGGCTGACAATCCGGTCGTTTCCATCGCCGCCAAAGATCCGGTCGTCTCCGCTTTGGCCGGTCAGGACATCGTTGCCGCCACCGCCATAGAGCAGGTCATTTCCGCCATTGCCGTGCAAACGGTCGTTGCCGCCGAGGCCAATCAATCGCTCATCTGCCGCGGTCGCAATCTTCCGGTCGACGCCAGCGGTGCCGAGGCGCCGCTCCGGCTCCGCCACCGCGATCTGTGCACCCACATGCTGAAGACCGATAACGCCGTCCGCGACGCCATCGACCCGATCCAGCGCCGCCAGCGTTTCGGCCCCGCCATAGACCAAGGAAACGGCGCCAGCATCCGCCATGCCTGGGCGGTTGGCCCGGTCTGCGGCAATCATGATGTCATCGGCGCCGTCAAAGTTCAGGTCGCCAGCGCCTGCCACAGTGATGCCGGCATTGTCGTACGCGGCCGCGCCGTTGAAGCGGTAGCCATTGGTTCCGTCGAGCGCGTCGACAAAGACCGTGCCGCCGAAGCCGTCCGCCGATCCGAACAGGAGATAGGCTGACCCAGCCTCCTGCAGAGTGCCGGCATCGGATTGGAAAGCACCGACAAGGATGTCGTCATAGCCGTCGCCATTGACATCGCCCGCACCCGCCACCGAGGCACCGAACAGATCGTCGACGGCGACGCCAGTGATGCGGAAGCCGTTTGCACCGTTCAACTCGGCGAGGGTGATGTCACGCTCCCGGTTGCCTCCCCGGCCGAAGACGACATAGGCGGCGCCGATACCGCCATTCAGACGGGTGCCGACGATCACATCGTCAAAGCCGTCGCCGTTCACATCGCCCGCGCCGTCGACACTGACGCCAACGCCATCCCCCGGTACCAGCCCGTTGATCTTCAGAACTGATTGACGCCCAGAGGTGGCGAGGTCGATCGTGCCAGGAGTTCTCGCACCAAAAACCAGATACGCGGCGCCGCTCGCCGGACTGGCGCCATCGGCAAAACTCGCGCCCACTACGATGTCGTTGAACCCGTCGCCGTTGAAATCGCCTGCGCCAGCGACCGATCCGCCGGCGAAATCCTGCGACGCCTCGCCGAGGATCCGAAAGCCACGGCTTCCGCTGGCCTGTGCCGCGGTATCCGGGATCTGGCCATGCGCAGCGGACCCCAAAACGACCGCGACCCCGCCGGCCTGGCTCTGCCCATTTTGGCTTTGGCCAGGGATCGCAAGGGCCGCATCATCGAGACCGTCGCCATTGACATCGCCGAGCATGGCCGTTGCGAAGCCAAGATAGCCCTCGTCGCTCGTGCCCTCGACCAGTTCTGCGCCCCGTGCGACGGCCTGATCGACCCCCTGCGCCCTGGGCTGCCTGCCAACACTGCCGAAGAAGGCCCATGCGGTTCCCTGATCGGTGCCGGCACTGCCGTGATCGGCAAAGGCGGACCCGTAGACGACGTCGTCGACCCCATCGCCGTCGATGTCCCCACCGCCGGAAACCGAAGTGCCGAGCCGTGCGGAGCCTTCGGCACGTTCTTCGACCAAGAAGCCGTTCCTACCGTTGAGGGTTTCGATCCCCACAACCGCCGGGTGCCCGGCCGGTCGGCCGAAAACCACGGCAACCTCGCCAACCTGTGGCCGGATCACGGTTCCGTCTGCCGCCCGCCACGAGGCATCGGGCGCCCCGAAGATCAGATCGCCGAACCCGTCGCCATTAATGTCGCCCGCGGCAGAGATCGAATGACCGAGATGGTCCCCCTGGTTCCGACCGACAAAGACCACACCGCTGGAGACACGCATCCGACCTCTCCGCCACCCGTGGATTTTGCATGAAAATCCGGACGTATTGAGAACATTTATCGAACATACGGGTAGGCGAGGGAGCTTAAGGAAGGCTTATCGGGCCGGCGTCAGTCCGAGAGGTCGCGCTTCACGGCCGCGTCGTCCAGCATCCGGCGCGTTTCGTCCATGCGGTCGAAGGTGTCGTCGAGAGCGAAGCGTAGTTCCGGCGCGAATTTGAGGGTGACGGCCCGAGACACCGCCTTGCGCAGAGGGCCCCGGATGCGGTTCAGCACCTCCAGCACTTGTGCCGCATCGCGCCCACCAAGAGGCAGCACATAGACCGTCGCCACACGCAGATCTGGCGAGCAGCGCACTTCGCCCACGGTGATCGAGACACCTTCGAGATCCGGCTCGTGGTGCTCGCCGCGCATCAGGATGCCGGAAAGCGCGCGCCGAATAGTCTCGCCGACGCGGAGCTGGCGTTGGCTGGGACCGGTAGGGCGGGTGTCCGTGCGGCGGGGCATTGCGGTCTCCGTCAGCGGGGTCAGGCGCGGGTGGCCTGGAGCGAGAACGAGAGCGGCAGCCACGGGCGGTCTGGCCAGCGGTGCAGCCCGTCGGCACCCAGTTCGAGACAACCGAACATACCCCAAGGCACCGCGTCGTGCTCATGAAGCCAATCGAGTCGAAGGCCGGCCGAGATCAGCGCCGTGACAATGGTGCCGAGGGGATGGGCCCATTCGGTCGAGGGGCCGCCTGTGAGCGTCTGCCCGCCTGCATAGTCCACCGGTTTCGCCTCCACCAGCGGCGCCCGCTCGAAATAGGGCCAGAACCACCCGGGCAGAGCGCCGTGGCGCCCCTCTGCGTCGTCGTCGAAGACATAGCTGGTCGGGTGGTGGTCGGCGAGATACAGCCGCCCACCGGGCGCGAGGAAATAGGCGACGATGCCTGCCCACTCCTCGATATCCGGCAGCCAGCAAAGCGCGCCCCAGGTGACATAGACACGGTCGAAAGACGCAGGCTCGGGGACCGCGGAAGGCGCATCGGCGAGCGCAGCCTCGATAAAGCGGGCGCGGTGGTCGAGACCAAGCTCGGCGGCCAGACCTCGGGCGACCGCGATGGCACGCGGCGAGAAATCGAGGCCCGTCACCCTCGCACCGCGCTGCGCCAGGATCAGGCTGTCGCGGCCGAAATGGCATTGCAGGTGGAGGACCCGCTGCCCGTCGACATCGCCGAGCTCCGCCTCCTCGATCGGATTTAGCTTCCCTCGCCCGGCGCGCAGCGGCGCGAGGTCATAGCTCCAAGCCTCGAGATGGTGATCTACCCTCTGGTCCCAGTTGGCACGGTTCGTGCGCAGCCAATCCGGTTCGGCGCTATGGGTCATCGGCATCCTCCGACCGAGATCCAGAAGAGGCGCCGGATCATGTCTTGGACCCTTGGACAACGGACCCGGCGCCTGCACGCCCCCCTGGTCAGAGGGTGCGCTGAACCTCGGTCCGCTCGAAGATCTCGATGACGTCCGCCTCGCGGATATCCTCATAATTCTCGAAGGCCATACCGCATTCCTGCCCGGCGCGAACCTCGGCGACCTCATCCTTGAAGCGCTTCAGCGTCTTTAGCGTCCCCTCGTGGATCACCACGTTGTCGCGCAAGAGGCGAACGCCGGCGGAACGCCGCGCCAGTCCCTCGGTCACCTCGCAGCCGGCCACCTTGCCGACGCCGGAGACCTTGAACACCTGCTTGATGGTGGCATAGCCGATGAAGTTCTCCTTCACCTCGGGGCTCAGCAGGCCCTCCGCCGCTGCTTTCACATCGTCGACCAAGTCGTAGATGATCGAGTAGTAGCGGATCTCGACGCCCTTCTGGTTCGACGACTCGCGCGCCGAGGCATTGGCGCGGACATTGAAGCCGATGATCGGCGCGTTGGATGCCTCCGCCAGGGTCACATCCGATTCGGTGATTGCGCCGACGCCGGTATGCAGCACTCGGATCCGCACCTCGTTGTTGCCGATTTTCTCGAGCGCTTGGACGATCGCCTCGCTGGAGCCCTGAACGTCGGCTTTCACGAGTACCGGCAGTTCCGCGACATCCTCGTCCGCTTTTGCCTGGGCGAGAAGTTGGTCGAGCGTCGCGCGGGCGCCGACCGCTGCCTGTTTCTCCCGCGCCTTGCGCTGACGATACTCGGAGATCTCTCGGGCTTTGGCCTCGTCCTCGACCACGTTGAGGGTATCGCCGGCCTCGGGCGTGCCCTGCAGGCCAAGCACCTCGACAGGGATCGAGGGACCCGCCTCCTCGACACGCTCGCCCTGATCGTTGATCAGCGCCCTGACACGCCCGTATTGCTCACCAACCACGAAGACATCGCCGAGGCGTAGCGTGCCGCGCTGGATCAAGACGGTGGCGACCGGGCCTCGGCCCACGTCCAACTTCGCCTCGATCACTGCGCCCTCCGCCGCGCGGTCGCGCTTTGCCCGAAGCTCTTGCAGTTCTGCCTGCAGGGTGATGCTCTCGAGAAGGGTATCGAGGCCCTGCCGGGTCTGCGCCGAGACCTCGACATCCAGAACATCGCCGCCGAGCGACTCCACCACGATCTCGTGGCGGAGTAGCTGCTGGCGCACATTGTCTGGGTTTGCCGCCGGCAGATCGATCTTGTTGATCGCCACGATCATCGGTACCTGGGCCGCCTTGGCGTGGTTGATCGCTTCGATGGTCTGCGGCATCACACTGTCGTCGGCCGCCACGACCAGCACCACGATATCGGTCACTTGGGCACCGCGCGCGCGCATCGAGGTGAAGGCCGCGTGGCCCGGCGTGTCGAGGAATGTCAGGCGCGCGCCCTCGGCTGTCGTGATCTGGTAGGCACCGATATGTTGAGTGATGCCGCCCGCCTCGCCAGCGACGACATTGGTCTTCCGCAGACTGTCGAGCAACGAGGTCTTGCCGTGATCGACATGGCCCATGATGGTGATTACCGGAGCTCGAGGCTGCAGATCGCCCTCGTCATCCGCTTTGGTCTCAATCGCTTCCTCGACATCGGCCTCGGAGACGCGGATGAACCGGTGACCGAACTCGGCTACGATCAGCTCCGCCGTGTCCTGGTCGATCGACTGGTTCTGCGTGGCCATAATGCCGTTCTTCATCAATGACTTGATGACGTCGCCGACCCGTTCAGCCATGCGGTTGGCGAGTTCTTGGACCGTTATCGCGTCCGGGATCTTCACGTCGCGGATGACTTTCTCCCGGCTCTCCTGGCCGCCCATCATACGGCGGCGGTCTTTCTCCTGCCGGCGCCGCATCGAGGCGAGAGAGCGTTGGCGCCCACCCTCATCGTCACCAAGCTTCGAGATGGTGAGCTTGCCGCTCCGACGCTTCTCGTCACCGCGATTACGGGTCGAGGCGGGCTTGCGGGAATCGGGAGCGGCACCGCCGCCAGGCCGGCGCCCACGACCGCCACGATCGTCTTCAGCAGGCTGGCCGGGGCGAGCTGCGGCGGGGGTCGGGCGTTCGCCTGCCGGCTTGCGCTCGACCGGTGCAGCCGCTGTGGCTTCAGCGGCGGGCGTTGCCGCATTTGGCTGCGGCGCCGATACTGCTGCCGCTTCCTCGACCTTCTTACGGTTGGCCTCCGCCGCCTCTTCTTCAGCGCGGCGCTTTGCGTCTTCCTCTTCGACCCGGCGCTTCTCGGCCTCTTCGGCCTCCCGGCGCTTAGCCTCTTGCTCCTCGGCTTCCCTGCGCTCGGCCTCTTCGGCTGCCCGGCGCTTGGCGTCTTCGGCCTCGCGGTGCCGCCGCACCTCGTCGTCGCGCTTGGCCTGCTTCAGCGCTTCCAGTCGGCGGGCATACTCCTCATCCGACAGGGTACGCAGCATGTTGGGCCGGCCCTTACCGCCCTCACGCCGCTTCGACGCATCGCCCGGTGTCGCGGTATCGCCGCCGCGTGGTGGCCGCGGCGGACGACGCTCACCATCGGCACGGTGTTTCGGGGCATCGCTCGTGGTCGCTGCGCCCGCGGCAGCCCCTGCCGCCGCTGCGCCTGCGGTCGCCTTCGGCGCCGGCGGCGTAGAGCCGCCATCGCGGGGCGTGATGATCCGCTTGCGCTTTTTCTCGACCACCACCGATTTGGACCGACCATGACTAAAGCTCTGACGGACCGAACCACGCCCGCCGCCCCCGCCGCTGCGGTTGCGCCCACCGATCTTACTATCGCCGCCGTCCGTATCGCTCATCAATCGTCCTGTCTCGGGCCGTTGTTGGCCCATTCATCAGCGGTGGCTTCGTTCGGCGCGCCGGTCCGGACCCTCGGCCGCACAGCCGGGCGAAACCCCGAAAGTCTGAGGGATTCCCTCAGCGCGCGATCGGCGAGGCCACCCCTGTTGAGCGCGGCATGTACCGCGGAATCGCGCCCGAATGCAAAACCCAATTCCTCTCCCGTCAGCACCTCGATCCTGGGAACTCCCGGAGCCAGCCGCGCGAGCTTGTCCCTGCCATCTTCCGCAGCATCCGATGCTGCGATCAGTGCGCCCGCCGCCGCCTGTTGTACCACCGCGCGGGTCTTTTCGAACCCCGTCACCGCCTGCCCGGCCTTTCGTGCCAGGGCAATGGCGTCGATCAGTCGTTGCGCCAGCAGACGCTCCACCAGATCGGCCAGGTCCTCTGGTGCCGCAACCTGCCGGCGAAAGCCTTTTGCGAAGAGCCTCTTCGCTTCGACCCGCTCGGCCAAGGCGCGGTCCGCCGTCAGCCACACACCCCGGCCAGGAAGGCGTTCTGCCAGATCCGGCACCACACGGTTTTCCGGGTCAAGCACGAAGCGGATCATCGGATCCCGGCCGCCAGAGCGCCCAGTGGCAATGCACCGCCGCTCGCTCTCCTCTGGTTTGGTCCGGCCCCTGCCGCGGGTCATCCCCGCCTCCGCGTTCACCGTTGCGTCAGTGCCTCCGCCGCCGGTCCGTCCAGCAGTGCCCCCGCCGCATCTCCTTCGCCGTCTTCCTCACTCTCGGCGCTCAGCGCCTCCAAATCCGCGGGATCGACGATGCCGAGTTCCACCCGCGCCTTCATCACCAGATACTGCGCCTCCTCGAGGCCGATGTCGAATGCCTCGAGCAAGCCATCGTCCTTGATCCGCTTACCATCGACCACCGTGTAGCCGCCGGCGAGCTCCCAATCCGCGCATTTCGCGAATTCCTGCAGGTCGGTGATACCGTCCTTCGCGAGCGCAAGCACCATCTGCGCGGTCAGACCCTCGAACGCGATGAGGGGTTCGTCGGCCCCCAACCCACGGGCATCCTCCAGCGCCTTTTGGTTGATCGCCTCCAAGCAGTCGAGAGCGCGCGCCTGCAGCTCTTCGGCCGTCTCGTCGTCGAAACCGTCGATTGAGGTCAGCTCGTCGAGCTCGACATAGGCTACCTCCTCCAGCGAGGTGAACCCCTCTGACACCAGCAATTGGGCGACCATTTCATCCACGTCAAGGCTCTCCATGAAGATCGCCGAGCGTTCGTTGAACTCTTGCTGGCGGCGCTCGCTTTCCTCCGCCTCGGTCATGATATCGATGTCCCAGCCAGTGAGCTGCGAGGCGAGGCGTACATTCTGCCCGCGCCGGCCGATGGCCTGGGAAAGCTGCTCGTCCGGGACCACGACTTCGATGCGCTGTGCATCCTCGTCGAGGACCACCTTCACCACCTCCGCCGGTTGGAGGGCGTTGACGATGAAGGTCGCCGCGTCGTCGTTCCAGGGGATGATGTCGATCTTCTCGCCCTGCAGCTCGTTCACGACCGCCTGCACCCGGCTGCCGCGCATGCCAACGCAGGCACCGACCGGGTCGATGGAATTGTCGTATGAGATGACGCCGATCTTCGCCCGGGAGCCGGGGTCGCGGGCGACCGCCTTGATCTCGATGATGCCGTCATAGATCTCCGGCACCTCCATCGCGAACAGCTTCGCCATGAATTCGGGCGCCGTGCGGCTAAGGAAGATCTGCGGCCCCCGGGTCTCCCGCTTTACATCTCGGATGTAAGCACGGATGCGGTCGCCGACGCGATAGGCCTCGCGCGGGATAAGCTGATCGCGGCGCAAGATCGCCTCGCCTCGACCAAGATCGACTATGACATTGCCGTACTCCACCCGTTTGACGATGCCATTGATGATCTCGCTGACGCGGTCTTTGAATTCCTCATATTGCCGCTCGCGCTCCGCATCGCGGACCTTTTGGACGATCACCTGTTTCGCGGTCTGGGCGGCGATCCTGCCGAAATCCATCGGCGGCAGAGGGTCGGTGATGAAATCGCCCACCTGCGCTTCCGGATTCTTCAGCCGGGCCTCTGCAATCAGGATCTCGGTGAAATGGTTCTCCACCTCCTCGACCACCTCCATGGCGCGGGACATCGAGATCTCGCCAGAGCGGCGGTCGATAAAAGCGCGGATATCGTATTCGGCGCCATAGCGGGACCGCGCGGCCTTGCCGAGGCTGTCTTCCATCGCCTCCAGCACCAATTCGCGGTCGATCAGCTTTTCGCGCGCGACCGCATCGGCGATCTGAAGCAATTCAAGCCGGTTTGCGCTGACCATCTGTTCAAGCGTCCTCTGCGTTTCGACGGGCCTCGCCGGGCGCCGCTCCGTCACTTTCGTCCTCCGCCTCGGCGCCTTCCTCGACCACATCGTCGAAGTCGCCGGCATCGAAGGCCTTCTTACGGGCGCGAAGTGTCTCCGCCATCAAGTCATCGGTGAGGAGCAGCTTGGCATCGGCGAGCCAGTCGAATTCGAGCCCGATCACGCCCTCCTCGATCTCGATCAGGACCTCACTGCCTTCGATCCCATGCAAGATGCCCTTGAAGCGTTTGCGTCCCTCGATCAGTTCCGCAGTCTCGAGGCGCGCCTCGTAGCCCTCCCACCGGTCGAAATCAACGAGGCGGGTGAGCGGGCGGTCGATACCGGGCGAGGAGACCTCCAGCGTATAGCCCTCCGAAATAGGGTCCTCGACATCCAGGGCGGCGGAAAGCGCTCGGCTGAGCTTCGCGCAGTCCTCGACCTCCATAGTGCCGTTGGGTCGTTCAGCCATCACCTGCAGCGTCGCCTTCTTACCGCCCATCAGGCGCAAGCGGATCAATTCGAAGCCCATACCCTCGATGGCGGGCGCAAGAACTTGCGCCAAACGGCGGTCGATCGGCGCCTTCGCGATCATATTAACGGGATCGCCTGGCATCGGGCGTCGCTCCCTCCCAAGAAAAAAAGACGAGCCAATGGCCCGCCTGTTTTTGGGTCCTGTCGCAGGCCCCGCCACGGCGGCGAGCCCGTCGCGATTTCCCATGCGGTATAGGCATCGAATCGCATCGTGACAAGTCTCGCCCGCGCTTCTGCGGCCGCCCGCGGCGAGGCCCACCCACCCCACCGGGCGGAGCGCTTCCTGCATCGAAGGCGCGGCCCCCCACCTCGCCGCGGGCGGGCCGAGCTATTCCCGCACGGCCGGGACAATGGAAAGCGCCCTGGCCTCGCCATCCCGGTCGAACAGGATCTCGGTCTCCTGTCCGGGCCGAAGACCGTTCAGGATACGCACTAGATCATAGATGTCCGCGACCGCCGCGCCCGACAGCCCGGTAATCACGTCTCCGGCCGTTAGCCCCGCCTGCTCCGCCGGGCCGCCCTCCACGACGCCGGAGATCGGGACGCCTGCAACGCCCTCCGTCGCATAGTCCGGGATGGTCCCCAGATAGACGCCACCCTGGCGGCGATTGCCAGCCCGCCGCGGCGGGGCAACGGCGACATAGTGCGGCGGCATATCCGCCTGCAGCTGGCCGCGGGTCAGAAGCGCCATAAGCTCTGCAACCTCCGTCAGCCCCTCGAAATTGAGCTTGTCGACGGTGTCGCTCGGACGGTGATAGTCGTCGTGGGTGCCGGTGAAGGCCGAAAGTATCGGCACGCCCGCGGTGTAGAACTCGGTGGCGTCGGTCGGTAGATAGGTGTCCTCGCTGGTCGCGAGGGGCAGGCCGACGACGGCGTTTCGCCGCTCGATCTCGCCCGCCCAAACCGGCGACGAGCCGAGCCCAGTGAGCTGTAGCCGGTCTTCCAGCCGGCCGACCATGTCCATGTTCAGATAGGCGGAGACCAGACCGGTTAGATCTTCGGCTTCAGCCTCCGCCTGCATCTCCTCAACGAAATGGCTGGAGCCGAGGAGGCCGAGCTCCTCGCCCGACCAAGCGCCTATGATCAGATCGCGCCGGGCGCCGAGCCTCCCAGCCGCCTGTGCCGCCGCGAGGGTTTCGGCGATTTCCAAGAGCGCAGCGACCCCGCTGGCATTGTCGTCGGCACCGGGGTGGATGCGCCCGCGGTCTTCGCCCCTTGCGAGCGAGCCGAATGTCTCGCCCCGCCCGAGATGGTCGATATGCGCGCCGACGATGACCGGTGCCGCCCCCGGACTCGCGCCGGTCACGAGCCGCGCGACCACGTTCCTGCCGGTGCGCCGTTCGAAATCGAGCGCGATTTCCGCGGTGGCTGTCGCTCTATCTAGGCGCCGCGCGGCCTCGGGCGTTCCGGCCTCTGCAGCCTCGAGAAACGCCCCGCGGTCTGCCCCGAGGAAGTCTATCAGGCGCTCTGCCATCTCTCGACCCAAGGCGATCGCGGGCAACCCTGCCCGGCGCGACATCGCCTGGTACCTGAGGCGAGGCAACGGGCTTCGATACTCGACCCCCGGGGCGGGCAGCGCGATGATCCCCGCCGCCCCGGCCGCCTTTGCGACCGAGGCTTTGTAGCGCAAGCTCGCAAACCGGCGCAGGTAACTCCGCCGCTGCGGCGAGATATCGCTTGGCAGACCGCGCAGGACGGCGACCCATTTGCCGGTGACATCGGTGTCCCCATAGCTGTCATGGGCCGCTTGCCCCGTCCCTTCAGGCCCGCGAGGCGCGACCAGACCGTAACCCGCGAAGACGATCTCCGCCTCCTCGACCACACCCACGCGGGAAAAGGCGAGCGGACGCCAGGCGCTGTCCGAAGCGAGGGTGAGACGATCCTCACCAAGCGTCAGGGTCAGGGCGTTTCCTTCACCAAGGATGACACCGGCTGTGAAGCGGAACTCTTGGAAGTAGCTGCCGTCGTCCCCGGCGGGTTCCAAGCCCGCGCGCGCCAGCGCGGCCGCGGCATAGGCGGTCGCCGCGATCTCACCCGCTGTGCCGGTCAGCCGCCCGGCCATCGCCTCCGCCGTCAGGGCCGCCACATGGGCGCGCAGATCGGGCTCCGTGATCGCCGCTTCGGTCTGGGGCAAAGCCGGCGCTGGCTGCGCGTCGAAGTCTATGCGCCGAGGCGCCGTCGCGGGATGCCCAGTATCGAGGAAGGTCTTCCCACCGCGCCCCTTTCCTCGGGTCGCTGGCCGGGAGATCGACTCTATACTGCGATCGAAAACCGTTGACCAGCCGACACTGGCGCTATCGGTCTCCCAGAGCCAAGCGCGCGGCGCTTCGGCATCGATCATGCGGCCTTCGAAGTTCGCAGGATCCCGCTGGCTGGCAGCCCCTGGCGACTGGAACATCGGCGGCCAGGACAGGGCGCAGTCCGGCGAAAACCGTTGCCCCGTGTTGTCTCCGCCGTCCGTAGCGAGGACGGGCCCGACGTCATGGACCCGCGCGCTGGCGAGCCGGACCAGTCCAGTCGCACCGGTATTCATCGCATAGATGCCGCTGCAGAATGCGAAGTCAGAAGCGCAGCCACGGCGCGGCTGCTTTCCGCTGGCCCGGTCCGGGCGTTCCACCTCCTTCGTCGCGATTACCTCGGGATCGTTCTCCGCTGATGCATAAAGGACCTGTGGACTATTCGGATTGATCGAGCCACTGACGGTCTTGTTGATACCGGGCGAGAGGCGCCCGTCACCGCAGCGCCGCAGGGAGATCTGACAACCAGGGTTCCCGGGCTCTCGCTCGGACCGGAAGATCATCTTTGTCGGATCAGCCGCGAAACAGCCGTCGCCCGCGGGTTCCCGGTCGATGCTCGGCTGCTGCGCCTCGGTCATCGACGTCACCTCCCCAGCCACCACCGCGACTGGGGTCAACAATGCAAGAACGAACAGAACCACGTGCATGCGGATCTCCCATCACCCCAACGGCCGCTGGTCGAACAAATGAGGTCGCGCCACGGAGTGACAAGATGGCTGCTTCAGGCCGCGGTGAGCCCGCCATCGATCACCACCTCCGTCCCGGTGATGAAGGCGCTGACCGGAGACAGCAATGTGACAACCGTTGTCGCGACCTCCTCCGCCTGGCAAAACCGACCGAGGGGCACCATCGTCCGCATCTTCTCGTGGGCCGCGGTCGGATCCCGCATCGCCGCCGCGATGCCATCGACCATGGACCCCTCGACAAAAGCCGGATGGACCGAGTTGCACCGGATCGGCGGTGTCAGGCGCGCCCCTTCCAGCGCCACGGATTTGGTCAGCAGGCGAACGGCACCCTTCGACGCGTTGTAGGCAGAGAGTTTCGCTCCCCCAACTATGCCAGACACTGAGCACATATTGACAATCGACGGTGCTTCCCCGCGCTGCAGCAGGTCCCAGGCCATACGGCAGCCCAGAAAGGTTCCGTCCGCATTCACCGCCATCACCCGGCGCCACGCGGCAAAGCTGGTATCGGCAAGCCCGGCGACCAGCATTACGCCGGCATTGTTGACGACCCCGTCGAGGCAGCCGTGGTCGCCGTCGATTGCGGTGATCACGCGCTGCCAATCCGCCTCCGACGTCACGTCGTGCGGGTAGTCGATCCCCGGCCCAGGGGTCAGATCCGTGGCGACGGGAACCCCCCCGAGAGCGGCGATGGCGGCGCAGATCGCGCGACCCAATGTGCCACCTGCGCCGGTGACGAGGATGACGCGTCCGGTCAGGCTCATCGACCCATCTCGCGCAGCCTGGGCGCTAACGACTGCTTCGGCATGATATCCTCCCGTTCAACCGGCTTTGAGACCGGCCCCCTTGAAGCCAGGGCGGGCAAGGGTAGCTCTCGGACGAGCCGGAAGGAAAGGACCTCGCATGCGCTTAGTATCCGTTCTGATAGCGGGGTGGGTGGGTCTCAGCCTCGGGCCGGTCCTGGCCTGCGGTGGGGCAGAGGCGTGCCCGATCGGCGAGCGGAGCTACCATGCGCAACCACCCGAAGGATGGGATCGCGCCTCGCCGTTGCCGGTGCTGATCCATTTCCACGGCTGGGGCCGGCAGAGCCATGGCGTCATGAACAACCAACGCGTGGCCGGCCCAGCCTCGGAGAACGGGCTGCTGCTGATCGCTCCCAACGGGCTCGGCAAATCCTGGGACTTCTGGGATGGGGAAAGCCGCGATACCGGCTTCACCGTGGAAGTTTTGGCCGACGCGGCCCGGCGCTGGCCTATCGATATGGGTCGAGTTTACGTCTCCGGCTTTTCTTACGGCGGGGCGATGGCCTGGCGGCTGGCCTGCGAGCGAGGTGCTGCTTTCGCCGCGGCCTACCTGCCGATTTCCGGCGCATTGTGGCGACAGAACCGGGAGGCATGCTCAGGCGGACCGGCCCGCGTTTTGCACGTCCATGGGTTGGCGGACACCGTCTTTGGGCTGCCTTACGATCCAGGGATCGGGCCTGCGGACGGCGTCTCCCTGTGGCGCCGAGTAAACCGCACTGGCGACGTGCCGGAGGCACGCTATGCGGCGGGGCGGTTCGATTGCCGCGATTGGCAGGGGGCCGCACTGCTGACCCTCTGCACCCACGAAAAGGGGCATTTCATCCCGGCGGACTGGCTCGACTGGGCTTTGAAGCGGGTCCTCGCCGATGCGGCGCGTGGGGCGTCTTGAGGCACGGGCCTAAGAGCCGTTGACGAAGTCGGGCGGGTCGAAGGCGCGGACTGCAGGTGCCGTCCCGACCCACCGCGCCACCTCCACGAAAGCCGATTGCGCGGCCGGCCCCTGAGAGAGGGCCGACGTCCGCAGATCATGGGTGAGCACGTTTGGATTGCCGTGGCGGTCCATATGATCGGGCGCATCGAAATCCGGATCGTACCACGCGCCGGTCCACAAGAAGACAACGCCCGGCGCAATCTCGTCCGTGACCCGGGCGCCGGCGAGACAGCGGCCGAGATCGTTCCGGACCAACACCAGATCTCCGTCGGAGATCCCGCGCGCGCCGGCGTCGGCCGGGTTGATCAGAACCGGCTCCCGCCCCTGGATCTTCCGGCTGCGACTAAAGCTGCCATTGTCGAACTGGCTGTGGAGACGGGTCTCCGGCTGCCCGGAAATGAGATGTAGCGGGTGGCGCGCCCGCATGCCTTCGGCCCACCCCCTTGGTGCGCGCCAGACCGGGTGGCCCGGACAGTCGGGATAGTCAAAACCTTCGATCACGGCCGAGGCGATCTCGATCTTGCCGCTCGGCGTGGGCAACGGGTGTGCATCCGGATCTGCCCGGAAATCGGCAAGATAGACGCCCCCCGGCTCCGGATCTTCGAATTCCAGGACATCGCCCGCCAAGAAGCTATCGAGATCCGGCAGACTGTGGCCCGCAGTCCGGGCCCTTGCCCGGGTTTCCTCCCACAGCCGCAGCAGCCAATCGTTTTCGTCTAACCCCTCGCTGAAGGCCTCGCCGATGCCAAGACGCCTCTCGAGCTCTCGATAGATCGCAAATTCGGTACGGGCCTCGTCCGGAGGCTCCACCGCCTTCGGCATCGGGATCAAGGCATTGTCCTGGTTGCCGGCGCCGAAATCGGATCTCTCCAAGGGTGCCGCCACGGGCAAAACGATGTCTGCATGGCGCGCCGTCGCCGTCCAGTTGATCTCATTGACGACCACCGTCTCGGGTCGCTGGAACGCTTGACGGAGGCGGTTGAGGTCCTGGTGGTGATGGAACGGGTTCCCGCCCGCCCACCAAAGCATGCGGATATCCGGGAAGGCGAGCGACTGGCCGTCGAAGGCGAAGAGCGCGCCGGGGTCGAGGAGCATGTCGGCAATCATCGCTACCGGAATGAACTCCGCGACGGGATTTTGCCCTTGCGGCAACGATGCCCAGGCAAAAGGCCGGTCCATGGTGCCGATGCTGGCATCCGCACCATAGCCGATGCCGTACCCACCACCGGGCAGGCCGATTTGCCCCAGCATCGCCGCCAGCGTCACGGTCATCCAAAGCGGCTGCTCGCCAAAATCGGCTCGCTGCAGGCCGACAGCCGTGCAGATCAGCGTCGGGCCGGCGGCCATATCCCGGGCCAGTGCCTCGATCCGCTCGGCGGGCAGGCCGGACAGGTCGGCCGCCCAGGCAGCGTCTTTCGCCACCCCATCGACCGAGCCAGTCAGATAGGCAGCGAAATGGTCGACCCCGGTCGTATAGCGGTCGAGGAAGGCACGGTCGGCCAACCCCTCGACCAACAGGGTGTGGGCGAGACCCATCATAATCGCCGTGTCCGTTCCCGGCCGCGGCGCCAACCATTCGGCGCCAAGCTCGGCGGCGGCGTCGGTCCGCAAGGGGCTCAGATTGACGAAACGCACTCCGGCATCCGCGGCGGCCTGCATCTCGTTGCGCAGCCGGTGACGGGCCACTCCACCGCCAGAGACTTGAGCGTTGCGGAGCGGGACGCCGCCGAACATCACTACCAAGCGCCCGTGTTGGGCAACACTGCGCCATCGGGTAGCCCGTTTGACATGCTCTCGAAAACTGCCAACGATATGCGGCATCAGAACGAGCGCCGCGTGATAGCTGTAATTGCCCTCGGACCGGACGAAGCCGCCGGCGGCATTGAGGAAGCGCTTTAGCTGGCTCTGCGCATGGTGAAGGCGCCCAGCGCTCGCCCAGCCATAGGATCCGGCGAAGATCGCGCGGTTTCCGTGGTCGCGGCGGATGCGGGTCAGTTCGGCGGCGACGAGATCCAGCGCTCGATCCCATCCCACCTCGACGAAGGGTTCGCGCCCGCGTAGGCCCTCCGCCGCGCCAGGGCCGCGGGTCAGATAGCTGCGTCGTACCGCAGGGCGCAGCACCCGGGCGCGGCCATGCAAGCTGTCTGCGATGTTCTCGTTGATCCGTGACGGGTTTGGATCGCCGGGATGCGGCGCGACCGCCTGCACCCGGCCATTGCTGACCCGGACGAGGCCTGCGCCCCAATGGCTGGAGGTTAGGCTGTCACTGCTGTCTTCGGCATCCATGGCCATCCATCCGGATACATCACTCCGCGTCCCAGCCGTAAGGCGGCCCCGGTCAGCCGCGACCCTTCCAAGGCACCAACCAGTTCTCCAACCGTCGCATGATGATGTCGATGGAATAGCCGATGATGCCGATCACGATGATGCCCATGATCACGATATCCGTGAGCTGGAACCTCGATGCGACCATGATCATCATGCCCGACCCCGCCTCTGCCGCGACCAGCTCCGCCGCAACGACGGTGCCCCAGCAGACGCCCATGGCGACACGGGCGCCGGTGAAAATCTCCGGCAGTGCGTTGGGGAAGATCACCTTGGTGAGCAACTGCCATTTCGAGGCACCGAGGCTGTAGGCGGCATGCACCTTCGATATCTTTACGCCCGAGACCCCCGCCCGGGCAGCGATCGCCATGATCCAAAGCGAGGCGAGGAACAGGAGGATGATCTTCGCCTCCTCGCCGATCCCGGCCCAAATGATAACCAGCGGGATTAACGCCAAGGGCGGCACCGGGCGCATGAACTCGACGATCGGGTCGAAGGCCCCGCGGACCCAGGAGTTCAGCCCCATCGCCATGCCGAGCGGGATGCCAACCAAGGCGCCGAGGATAAAGCCCGAGATGACGCGGAACAGCGACCAGCCGACATGCTCGCCCAGCGTAGAGTTGCGGTATCCCTCCGACCAGATCTCGGTGAACCGTTGTACCACCGATTCCGGCGGAGGCAGGTAGATCGGGTCGGTCTGCCAACCGAGATAGGGCGCGAAGAACAGTGTCTTCCGCGGTGTCAGCAGCACCGTGCCATTGTCGACATCGACCCTCTCGCCTTCCACAATCGGTTGGCCGTTGACCTGGGTGATGCTCAGATCATCGGGTTCGCCCGCATCGTTGCGCAACACGCGGACCGTGGTGGCGATACGGGCCGATGTCACGCGGAAGTCATCCGTGGCGATACCGTTCGGCGGCCCTGCCTCCGGCGCGTCGGGGGGCGCAGCGCCTTGCTCGGTCACCACGACATCGACGGTGCCGGTGCCGGTTTCGCCCGCTGCATCCGCGACCTGATAGGTGAACGAGGTCTCGCCCACAAAGGGCGCAGGCGCCGTGACCGGCACCCATTTGGAGCCGGTAAACGCGCCCCAAAGAAAGAAGATCGCAACCACCGCGAGGATCGAGGCGAGCCGGTTCGCGGTCACCGCACTCTCGTCGCCGAAGGTGACGGTCTTGCGCTCGGTAAAGCTCGACTTCCGCATGCCGAGCGTGGCGAGGATATCCATCAGCTCGCCTCCTGCCGGCCCATGATTTCCTCCTCCATCGCCCAGATCATGCCGAGGATCTCCTCATGGGTAGGACGATAGTCGTCGTGCTTTTTCACCTCGCGCAGATCGGCACCGACGCCCATCTGGGCAAAGGGAAGGCGGTATTCCTTGTGCACCCGGCCAGGGCGGGGCGCCATCACCAAGAGCCGCTCACCGAGGAGCAGCGCTTCGTCCACGGAATGGGTGATGAGGATGATGGTCTTGCCGGTTTCCTTCCACAGCTTCAGCACCAGGCCCTGCATCTTCTCGCGGGTCAGGGCGTCGAGAGCGCCTAGCGGCTCGTCCATCAGGATCACGTCCGGGTCGTTCGCCAGGCAACGGGCCAGGGCCACGCGCTGCTGCATCCCGCCGGAGAGCTCGTAAATCATCTTGTCACCGAAATCCTGCAGCCCGACGGTCTGCAAGAGCTCATCGACACGCTCTCTGGTTTCCGACTTCGGGGTGTGCTTCATCCGCGGGCCGAAGGCGATGTTGTCCCGGACATTCATCCACTCGAACAGTGCACCCTGCTGGAACACCATACCGCGTTCGGGATCCGGGCCCACGACCTCGTGATTGCCGAGCATAATCTGGCCCGCTGTCGGCGCCAGAAACCCTGCCACAATGTTGAGAAGCGTGGTCTTCCCGCAGCCCGACGGACCCAGAACCGACATTAGCTCGCCCTGGCGTAGGCTGAGATTGATGTTCTTTAGCGCCTCGACCGAGCCGCCATTCGGCAGACGGAAAATCATCGAGACGTCGTCTATGCGCAGATCCGACATCCGCACCCCCCTGCCAATTGCCTGCAACTACGAACGCTCGTCCGACGCGACCCCCCAAAAGGGCCGCGCCAGCATTCTCACATCAGCCCGAGGGTCAGAGCTGGTTCGCAGCCTCCAGGAAGGACGCGTTGGCGGCGCCCTCGTAACTATCGCGTGCCTCCGGAATGTTCCCCGTTTCTACGAAGAAGTCGCCGACCTCTTTTAGGAAGGTCTGCAGTCCACCGCCGAACCACTGCGGGCCAAGCTGCTCATCCACCGATGGAAACACGAAGCCGTCCAGAGTCTCCTTGGTCGCCGTCTCGTCCATGCCAGCCTCTTTCGCGATGGCGGGCAGCATTTCATCCTCTGCACCGGAGGCGTATTTCGCGTTCAGATCGGCGGTGACTTTCACGAACTGCGCAACGATGTCCGGATGCTCAGCACCGAAGCTGGTTGGGATCACGGTCGCATCGAAGACCTTGATGCCCAGCTTCTCCTTCTCCGCCCCGGTGAGGAGGATGTTGCCATGCTCCTTCATCCGCCGGAGCGCGCCGCCCCAGCCACAAACCATGTCAAGGCTGCCCTGGGCAAACGCCGCAGCGCCGTCCGGCGGGGCCATGTCGACGATGTCCATGGTGGAGGTGTCGACCTCGAAATGCGCCATCTGCTTCAGGAAGCCGTAATGAGCCGCGGTGCCGATCGGCACGCCGACCTTCATACCCTCCAGATCCTTCGCTTCCTCGGCGGTGATCTCATGGCGCGACGCGATCACGCAATTGTCGTTCTCGGAGTAGCTCACGGCGACATCGACCACCTGCAAGTCCTGGCCTGCAGAGGTCGCAACCACAAAGGGCGGGATCCCCTGGCTGAAGGAGATATGGACATCGCCTGACGCCATCGCCGCTGACATCGCCGTGCCGGTGTCGAAGGCACGCCAATTGATCTTGAGACCCAGTTCGTCCTCGTACACTTTGTTGTGCTGACCGAATTGGTTGGGAGTCGGCCATTCGAGGAAATAGGCAACGGTGATTTCGTCCAGCGCCTGCGCCGATGTGCCCGTCAAACAGGCAATAGCTGCCGCACCAGCAAGCAGTTTCTTGAAGGTCATGATGGTCTCCCCGTCTTTTCTTTGACCTGTCGCATCAAAGCGTGATCCTGGCCGGTAACTCTCGGTTTTGATAGCCCTTTTTTCGGAATTGGTTGGTTCCCGGCGGAAAGCCGGGACAAACCGGCGATTGGGTGGTCCCGGGGCGCTCTAGGGGGCTGCTTGCGGGTCCGTAACGACGATCCGATACGCCTTGGTCCCGGCGCCCTGTTGCCAGAAGATCAGGTCCTGACAGCGTTGGAAGAGATCGGGGGGCAGGATCGTCTGGCGGGGCTTCAGCGCGACCTTGCCGCGAACGGTGTGGAGGCCCTGCGCGAGAAGCTGGGTGTCGAAGGCCTCGGCCTCGTATTCGACATTTTCGAAGTCGTGGTCGAACGGCTCCTCGCCGATGAATTGATAGATCAGAGGCAGCACCTCGGCCGGACGGCTCGCCAACAAGTCATAGTCCAGGAGCAGCATCAGATCGCTGTCCGCGCTGTAATAGGCCTCCTTCAGCGCCGACCAGGCAAAGCCGATCATCCGTCCGGGGTGCAGCAGCGCATCGGCGCGGGAATAGACGGTTGCGCGTTCGGCTTGATTGTTGAACATCCGGCTGACATCGAAGGCGTTCTTGCGGATCAGCCGCTCGACCGAGTCGAGCACCCAGGCGGGATCGCGCACGCAGGCGATAACCTTACCCTCTGGATAGAGCTGACGGATCGCCGATAGGCGCGAGGACCACATCCGGTTGGTGTCGAACACGACCTCCGGCGTCTCCAGCGTCCCGTAATAGTTCGAAAACAGACCCTTCAGGATCGCGCGCTTTTGCTCTTCCGAGATGAAGACGGCCAATTCGTTCTCGGCCCCCATGGCGTTCAGACAGGCATTGAACACTTGGCCGACCGGAGAGGTCATGGCGGCATGGATCCGCGGATTCTGCCGCAGGATTGCCGCCAAGAGCGTCGAGCCGGAGCGCGGCAGGCCAGAAATAAAGTGGATTTGCCCGTCCATACCGCCCCGATCACCCATCCCCCGGCGGGTTTAGGACTGGCACAGGGGCACGGGCTCGGCAATGGGCTGCTCAGGCGCTGGCCGACCGAGCCGCAGCGGGATGGTTCGCCCAGAACGACAGGATCTCCGCCGAGCCGAGCATCACCGATACCTCGGCCGGGGTTAGCCACTCGAGAGCTTCGGCCGGACCCGGTGCCGCCGCGATCTTCGCGCGCGCGGTAATGGCGGCAAGCTGAGCCGGGCGGTCGATCACCGTTGTCTGCTGCAGGGTCGCACAGTGGCGCGACAGCAGCACCGGGTCCTGGGCAAGGTCGAGCAGCTCAAGCCGGGAGATTGCGGCGATATCCTCCTCGACGCGACGGAATTGCGCGAAAAGCGCCTGCTCCTCGATCTCCTCTGGCGTTCCGAACAATCCGGCGCGTTGAAGGCCGGCGCCAAAGCGGGTGTCGCCGCTCAACCTAGACAGCAGCGGCGACAGCAACAGCCCCAGCAAAACCGGGGCCAGCCAAGCCGCCTGATCCGGCGCAATGGCAATCAGGATGCTGCCGGGCACCAAACCAATCAACATATGCGTCGAATGGCGCGCGAAAGCCTCGCCCCAGGGCATTGCCGTGCCATCCCGGCTTTGCGCAGACCAGCCGCTATCGCGGCCGGTGAAGATTTCATAGATGTGCCGGGCCTGCAAAAGCATCTGTATGGGCGCATAGAGCGCGGAGATCAGGATCTCGAACGTCCAGCTCCTGAGCAGCCGCAGCCCGCCCCCGAAGCGCCGGCGAAGATCGGCAAAGCAGAGCGCGCGGATCAGCCCAACCACCTTTGGCAACAACAACAACCCCATCGACAGGGCGAAGAGCCATACCATCCGCTCTGCATCGAAGACCGGCCAGTCCGGAAAGAGCTGCCGTGCGTCCGGGAAGTACTGGGGGTGGACGATCAGCGTCTGCGCGGTCAGCGTCATGCCGACCACCAGCAGGAACAACCAGATCGGCGACATCAGATACGCGCCGATGCCGATCAGGAAATGTACTCGGCTGGGCCAGCGCAGACCGCGCGTCGGCACCAGCATCATGTGCTGGAGATTGCCCTGTGCCCATCGGCGATCCCGCACCGCGAGGTCGACAAGCGACGGCGGAGACCCCTCCCAACTACCCTCAAGATCCGTGTCCATACGGACATCCCAACCGGCCCGGCGGATCAGGGCTGCCTCGACGAAATCGTGGCTGAGCACATGGCCGCCAAACGGTTTACGCCCAGGCAGAGTGGGTAGCCCGCAGCTCGCAGCGAAGGCTCGCACGCGGATCAGCGCGTTGTGTCCCCAGAAATTGCCATCGAGGCCCTGCCACGCGGAGACGCCCCGCGCAATAACCGGTCCGTAAAGGCGCCCGGCAAACTGCTGAAGCCGCGACATCAGGGTAACCCCGCCGGCCAGGATCGGTACCGATTGCAAAATCCCAAGCCTGGGCGCCGCATCCATCCGCCTCACCATCGTCTCGACGGTCGCGGGATCCATTAGGCTGTCGGCGTCCAGCACGAGCATGTAGTCGTAGCGACCGCCCCAGCGTTCGATGAAGTCCTGTAGGTTTCCTGATTTTCGCCCGATATTCAGGGCTCGGCGCCGATACCAACACCGCATTCGGCCCGACAGCCTTGCCCTCAGCCAGGCAAAGCCCGCGGTTTCGCGCAACCAGATCGTCGGGTCGCGCGTATCGGACAGGATGAAAATCTCGAACGCATCGCCATGGCCGGCGGCGGACAGAGCCTCGCCCATGGTCGACAACGCGCCAAAGCTCGCCGCCGGGTCCTCGTTATACACAGGCATCACGATTGCCGTTTTGCCAAAAAGTTTCGCGTTCTGTTGGATAGGGCGACGCTGCGGCCAAAGACCCGCCGTCAGTCCGGCGAGCGTCTGGGTGGCGGAAAATGCGATCCAAGCGAAGGTGATGGTGAAAAGCGCCAACAACATCCCTTGCAGGAAAGTTCGGGTTTCGTTGCCGAACACCAGGCTCATTTGGTCATAGCCGACGGCCGTCAGCACGGCTGCACCGCCAAAAGCCACGACGCGGGCGATCTGCGTGCGCCGGTCGGCTGGCAAAAACTCCGCTTTCGGGACTGCGCGCAGATCCTGCACCGGCATCTCAAGTGGGGCAGCGGGCGGCGTCGGCCCGACACTCTTGAGCGCTGGATGGGTCATTTCGCTGTCCACCGGTAGAGCCAGGTCTCTGATGCCCGGGCATCCTCGCGCCTGAGATAGAGCTGCATTTCCGCTGAGGTTGCATCGCCCGGAAAAAATTTGAACGAGGCGCGGACGAGATCGCCCCCGGGTAACGTCCGCAGGGCAAGCCCCTTGACCTCGCCCGTGCTGACCCAAGCCTGCGGTGACACGGCGTCGGTATTGACGCTGCCCTTGCGGAAATCGATGACGATTGCCTGCGCCTCGCTGGTGTGGATCGAGCGGCCTACGCGGGTCGCGTGAATGCGCGCCATCGGCGCGGAGTCCGGGGGCTCGTCGCACCAGTGCAATCTGTAAACGAAGTCGTGCCCTGCCTCCATCGGGAGCAGCGGTTGCTCCGGGCGCCAAAACGACACGACGTTGTCATTGAATTCGTTCTCGACCGGGATCTCGACCAGCATCACTGCGCCTGGACCCCAATCGCTCAGCGGCTCCACCCAACAGCTTGGCCGCAGGTCGTACCGCGCCTCCGCATCCTGATAGTAGTCGAAGTCGCGGCTCCGCTGGGTCAGGCCGAAACCCTTGGGGTTATCATCCTGGAAGGCCGAGACCTCTACCCGTCGCGGATTCGACAGCGGCCGCCACAGCCGCGTGCCGTCGCCAGTAATCATTTGCAAGCCAGAGCTGTCATGGACCGCATCGCGGAAATCATCGATGCCAGCCCGGCGCTCCGGACCGAAGAAATACATCGACGTCAGCGGTGCGATCCCAGTTTGCACTAGCTCGATCCGCGGAAAGATCTTGCAGCGGACGTTCATGACCGTGGTTTCGCCCGGACTGATCTCATACATGAAGGCACCGGTGCAGGACTGACTATCCAACAGCGCGTGAACCACGATCTCGCGGTCGCCCGGTTCGGGCTCCACCACCCAAAAATGCCGAAAAACCGGAAACTCCTCGCCGCGCGGATCGGCCGTGCGGAGGGCGAGGCCGCGGGCAGCGAGCCCATAGCCCAAATTGCGGGCGACCGCGCGAAAATAGCTGGCGCCCTGAAACACCACGAACTCGTCCAGCACATCAGGACTGTTCAGCGGATGGCGTAGGCGGAAGCCGGAATAATTGAGGCCCTCGGTGCCGCCAATCTCGGCGACGACGTCGCGACCTTCGAAATAGGGCGGATCGAAGCGGAAATGGTCAAAGCTGAACGGGACAGTCTCCATCCGATCCCGATGCACGACCGTGATGCCCACTGGGTCGCGGTAGACATGGCCCGGCGGCAGGAGATCGAGCGCGAAAGTCCGATTGCCGTTTTGCCCCAGGGGCCGCAACGGCTCGTTAACCCTAATCGCGCGATACTCGTCATAGTTGAGGTCGGCGAGCGGCGGCCGGAGAGCCATCTTGAGGGGGGAATGGTCCTTGGCAGCGTTTAGGCGCGCGATATCGACCACGTCGTCGAAGCCAAACCCTCCGGGCGGGAGCGGCAGAGGTTCGGCAGACGCGCCGCTGGAGAGAAGCGACAGCAAGCCCGCCGCGCCAACTGACAGAACGGTTCTGCGATCATAGGCGGCGCGGAAGTCTCGTGTCCGTTTGCCAGCCGACATCACCGTGGATGGTGGCATGCAAAGGGTTCTCCTCGGTCAGCGACGGTCGGTCATCTGCCTGTCAGTGATTGAAGCTCACCCATACACCCACACCCGAATACCGCACCGCGGCAAAATAACATAAGCAGAGCAGTTGGCTACCCGTAGATGCCTCGACTTGCACGGGAAAAGAATTTTCGCGTTTGCGAAGCGCCGAACGCGCCAGATTGCCTTGGCTCGATCTCGGCGGCGCAACGATACTGTCCCATGACTGCAACAAGAGAAAACAACGAACGCCACTCGCGGAAAAAGTGCCTGCGCAACCACCGTTTTGCCCGAAGCTGTCCTCAGACAAGCCGGCATGGTTCACGGAGGCGCCAAAGCCGAGCGTGCCCAAGAAGCAGACTCATAACACGACACTGGCGTAGAGGCAGAACGTGATTTTGGCATTTAGGCAAAGCCCGCTGGAAAGCGAAAAAGGCCCATTTCGTCTTGGGTTAAGCGCATCGATGCCAGGCGTAAGCGGATTGGTTTTAATCTCGGTACTGATTGCTGTGGGAATGTTTACGATCTCCGAGCTGCCGAGAGGGCTTCAGCTCTGGATTGAAACTATCCTTGGCGGTGCTGCTTTAGGGCTATGTTGCGCTCTTGTCGCCGCCGGCTCGGTGGGGCTTCAGACATCGGTGCAAATCGCTACATTCGCGACGCGTCACGCGGTCTTTGGTCGCCCACTGTTGCGCCAAGGCCGCACCAAAACCTCCAGGATGTGCAGCTTCTGGGGCCTGCTCACCGCCTATTGGACGTCCGAGCGCTGGGTCGAAGCCTGGTCGCTAACCGTCGGCGTGTTTGTGCTCACCACCATTCTGAGCAAAAGCAGCGTCTGGGCAGCGATGGCGAGCGCGGATTTCATCAATTCTATCGTTAAATTCCACGCCCCCGACGCGGGCATCGACCCTGTTGCCCTGCTTTTGACCAGTGCCGCCGCCTTTGCAGCGATCCATCTCAGCCGAATCATCGGGGTCGGGATCCGCCATATGTGTTCCAGCACCTTGCACAGAAAGGCCCGCCGCTGGGTGCAGGAGCAGTTCTCCCATGCGATGCTCGCACAGAATCACATCGCGATGAGCCTGATGAGCGACCGGGAGGCCGGCGCCACCCGGCTGCCCGATAACATCGATCAGCGCGTCGACGAGTGTTCAGAGAATGTGTTCGCCGGCCTCATCGGCTTGGCGATGGGCATCTGGGGCTCGATCGCGTCAATCTACTTCATCAGCGCCGCGATCCTCGAGCGGTCGACGGCCGTGCCCTTTCTGGATCGCTGGGCCGAAGGGTTCTCCGCCGCAATGGGCCGGCACTTCGGCCCAGAGATTGGGGCCGCAGCGAATTTCGCGCCGGGCGATTATGGCAGCGCTTTCCTGATCCTGGTGCTGATCTTGGTCTATGTGCCCCTCGGCACCTATCTCGCCTGGAGGCTTGGCAAGATCCTGGAGAAGCAGACCCTGGCGCGACAGGCGACTGGGGGAACCTGGCGCAGCGAACTGAACTCTATGCTGGGCCGGTCTTCACAGCTTGCGTCTTCCCAGGGCCAAGACGTGCAGGCGCGGGTCAACGACCGACTCTATGGCGCCATCGACCGGGTCTGGCACAAGTTGAACCGGACGACCGTGAACTTCATGGTCTTTCGGAACAGCTATACCTTCCTGTCGAACCGGCTGGTCGCCTATCTGCCGGCGCTACCCGGTTACATGAGCGGGGCGATGAGCTTTCGCGACTACTCAGCCACCTCGGAGCTGGTTGGTGAGCTGATCAACGACACCTCCTGGTTCATCGAGGTGATGCCCGCAATCGCCACACTGCGTGCCAATGCGCGCCGGCTCACCGAAGTCGCGGGCGCGATCGAGCTGGCCCAGGACCAGACGGAGTTCTACGGCCGCACCGGGCTTTCCGAATTCCGCTACACCACACAAGAGGGCGCCTTCGGTCTTACGATCGAGAATGTCGCGCTCTGCCATCGCGGCCATGATAGCGAGCCATTCCTGCGGGCCGAGAATCTAAACTTTCAGCCCGGGCATTGGACCTATGTGCGCGGGCAGAATGGCTGCGGGAAAAGCAGCCTGATGAAGGCGATCGCCGGTCTCTGGCCCTATGGCGAGGGGCTGTTCGCTTACCCCGCCGGGGAGACAGTGTTCTTCGCAGGCCAAGACCCGGACCTGCCGGAACGTCTGACGCTAAAGGAACTCGTTTGCTACCCGCATTTCGGCGATGCCTACTCGGACCTGGCTGTCGCCGCTGCATTGTCCGAGGTCGGGCTCGGCGATTTCATCCGCGAACTCGATGCCGATCTCTACCAGGGCAGGCCTTGGCAAGGCGTCCTTAGCGGGGGACAGCGCCAGCGCCTGGTTCTGGCACGGATTATCGTGCAGCGACCGGGTGTGCTTTTGCTCGACGAGGCGTGCTCGGCCCTGGACCCGGCGGCCGTCACGGCGTTCCACCAGTCGATCCGCACTCACTGCGCCGAGTCGGTGGTCATCAGCATCATGCACGAGCCGGAGCCCCCGACGACGCCGGAGGGCAACCCGTTTTATCGCGATCAACTCAGCATCAAGAATGGCATTGCGACCCTGCATCGCCTAGACAGTTGGGTGGCTATGCAGCACCGCATCGCCGCCGAGTGACCGGCATGACAGGGCGGATGAATGGACGAGGCGACTTTCGTCGACAGTCTGCTCGGGCGGATGTCGTTGGCCGAAAAGATCGGCCAACTCAATCTGCTCAGCGCCGGCGAGGGGCCTGATACCGGCAGCCAAGCCGTCCGCGATATCCGCACCCGACTCGAGAATGGCCAGCTTGGCGCCCTTTTCGGCACGAAGTCGGTACAATCGGTGGCCGCCTGGCAGCGCTTGGCGATCGAAGGGTCGCGTCACGCCATCCCACTCCTCTTCGCAGAAGATGTGATCCACGGCCACCGAACGGTGTTCCCGCTGCCGATCGGCCTAGCCTGCGCTTGGGATCCGGCTCTTTGGCGCGACACCGCCCGGATCGCCGCGACCGAGGCTGCGGCCGAGGGGTTGAACCAGGTCTATGCGCCGATGGTCGATATCGCGCGAGACCCGCGCTGGGGCCGCGTCGCCGAAAGCCCTGGCGAGGATCCGTTCCTCGCCGCCAGCTATGCCGAGGCGATGGTCCTGGGCCTCCAGGGCGACAACCCGGCGGCGCCGGACAGTGTGATCGCCTGCCTTAAGCACTTCATCGCCTATGGCGCAGCCCTCGGCGGGCGAGACTATGATAATGCGAGCCTAGCGCCCGAGGATCTGATCGGGGTCTATGCCGAGCCATTTCGTGCCGGCGTCGCGGCGGGCGCCGGCAGCGTGATGGCCGCCTTCAACGCCGTCAACAAATGCCCAATGCATGCGCATCGAACCCTGATCGGCGGCTGGCTCCGCGGGCGATGCGGTTTCGACGGAATGGTGGTCGCCGACTATACAGGCATCCACGAGCTCACCGCCCACGGGATCGGCGACCGCGAAACCGTCGCTGCCCGGGCGCTGATCGCCGGGGTCGACCAGGACATGGTGGGCGAAGACTATCTTGCCTGCCTGCCAAATCTAGCCAAGCAGGGTATCACGCGGCCGGAGGCTGGTGTCGACATCCCCGGCACCGCTATCGAACAGGCGGTGGAAGCCGCCTGCCGCAGGGTACTCCGCCTCAAACACAGGCTTGGGCTGTTCGACGACCCGTTCCGCTACTGCAATGAGGCACGGGCCGCGAGCGTGCCGCTTTCTCCCCCACACAGGGCACGCGCCCGGCAGGCGGTTGCGGAGAGCGCGGTGCTCCTCAAAAACTCCGGCATCCTACCGCTTGCCGGCGGTGCGCGGGTCGCGCTCGTCGGCCCAATGGCCGATGATCGGTCCAACATGCTTGGCACCTGGGCGGTCTCCGGCGACCCAGATCAGGCGGTGACCATTCTCGAGGGGCTCGGCGCGACCCATGACGGCCCGTTAAGCTGCTGCAAGGGAGCGAATATCGTCGACGACCCAGTCTTGGCGGAGCGGCTGAACGTCCATGGGCCAACGGTGTTCCTCGACGACCGGTCCGCCGATGCGATGATCGAAGAAGCGGTCCAGGCAGCGCGGCGCGCCGATGTCACGGTCGCGGTGGTCGGCGAGGCCAAGGAGCATGCGGGCGAATCCTCCAGCCGGACCGACCTCGACCTGCCCGCCCCGCAGCGCCGATTGATCAAGGCCTTGGCGGAAACCGGGCAGCCGCTCGTTTTGGTGGTTCTCGCCGGACGCCCCCTGGCGCTTGAGCGCGAAAGCGCGCTGGCCGATGCCGTCCTGTTCGCGTGGTTCGGCGGGACCGAGGCGGGTAGCGGCATCGCCGATATACTGACCGGGCGGGCCGAGCCTGGCGGGCGCCTCGCGATCACCTTGCCGGCGCGCACCGGCCAGGTGCCTGTCCTTCATGCGGGAGAGCCGACCGGGCGCCCTTATCCCGGCCAGTTCCAAAAATTCCTGACCGGTTATCTCGATCTGCCCGACGCTGTTCCGCCGGTGACCGGCCTCTACCCCTTCGGCTTCGGCCTAGGATATGCGCGTTTCGACTGGGGTGCCCCGGAACTGGACAAGACCAGCCTCTCGGGCCCTGACGACCGGGCAACCCTTAGCGTCACGCTCACGAACAAAAGCTCCCGCCGCGGATCGGAGGTCGTGCAGCTCTACGTCTCCGACCCGGTCGCTCGGATCACGCGCCCGCTCAAGGAGCTTAAGGGCTTCGAAAAGGTAACCCTCGACCCAGGCGAGGCGCGCGCGGTTTCCTTCACCATTGGCCGGGAGAGCATCGTCTACCCGCTCGGCGATAGCATCGAGACAGTGGAATGGGTGTGGGACCCAGGCACGTTCCAGCTCCATATAGGCCCGAACTCTAGGGATCTGCAGACGGTCGAGATCGAATGGCGAAGCTGAACGCCGGCTTGCCGCCAAAAGGCGCGCCGGACCAAACGCTCCTCGACGCGGTCAGTCTCGCCGCGCTCGACTACTTTTGGGATTTCGCCCATCCGCTGAGCGGCATGGCGCGGGAACGGAGCGCCGGGACATTCGGTTACGACACCGATGCGGTAGTGACCACGGGCGGGACCGGTTTTGGCATTATGGCGCTACTGGTGGGCGCCCATCGGGCCTGGCTGCCGCAGGATGCGGTCGCCGCGCGCATCGCTCGGATCGTGGGTTTTCTAAGCGAGGCGGAACGCCATTGGGGCGTTTTTCCGCATTTCATGGACGGGTCGACCGGCGAAACCGTCCCGTTTTCGGAGACCGACGATGGCGGTGACCTGGTCGAAACGGCCTTCCTCGCCGCGGGGCTAATCGCGGCCCGCCAGGCGTTGCCATCTCTCGCGCCGCGGATCGACAGGCTGCTCGATGGGATCGCGTGGACCGCCCATCTTCGGGAGGCGGATCAGGCGCTGCTGTGGCACCGCTCACCGAACCATGCCTGGACCGACAAGAGCCTGCCGATACGCGGCTGGAACGAATGCTTGATCGTCTATGTCCTGGCGGCAGGGTCGCGAACGCATCCTATCCCGCCGAGCCTCTATCACCTTTGCTGGGCCGGCGGGGAAGAGTTCCGCAACGGCATCACCCGGCACGGCGTGACCCTGCCGCTCGGCCCACCGGGCGGGGGGCCGATGTTCCTGTCGCATTACTCCTTCCTGGGGCTACACCCGCGCGGGCTCCGCGACCGCTATGCCGATTATGACGAGCAGACCCGGGCCCATGCCGCGATGAACCGGGCGCATTGCGTCGCGAACCCCCACGGCCACGCGGGTTACGGCCCAGCCTGTTGGGGCCTGACGGCTAGCGACAGCCCGGAGGGGTATGCCGCGCATTCGCCGGAGAACGACCTGGGCGTGATCTCTCCAACCGCAGCAGTCGCCTCCCTGCCCTATCTGCCGGACGCGTCGATGGCTGCCCTCCGCCACTTCATCGAGGATCGGGGCGAGGCGCTTTGGGGCCGTTTCGGGCTGGCGGATGCGTTTAACCCCAGGACGGGCTGGGTGGCAGAGGCGAGCCTGGCGATCGACCAGGCGCCGATGGTGGTCATGATCGAAAACCACCGGAGCCAGTTAATCTGGGACTTGGTGATGGCTGCGCCGCAGGTTCAAGCCGGCCTGACTGCGCTGGGATTCGACAGCCCCTACCTCAACCGGACAAGCGCCTGAGGGCTCGGTCCCGCTTGGCAGCGGCGGAGATCAGGGCAGCATGGCTCCAGCTCAGATCGGGACAGGAGACCGGTTTGCCGGTTTGCCGGTGGATCTGTTCCGGCAGGCTTCCGTCACCGGAGACGTATTTCGCGATCCGTTCGAAGATAGCGTCGGCCTTGGTCAGCAAACGCGCTGCCCGCTCCGCTGGATCGGCGGCCTGGTCCTCCGCCGATATCGGGCTTGGCCTATCGCGGTCCAACAGGGCTTCGGCGAGCCGCGCATAGAATTCAGCCAAACCAAAGCTGGTCGGCAGCCACGGATTGCCACCGAAGAACACGTCGCCCTGCCACCGGCCGATCAGGGGGACGGGGACACCGGCATTGATCGGATAGTTCCGGCTGGCCCACCCCTCGATCTCGGCGACGGTCGCCAACACCCGCTCGTCGGCGACACCGAATGCCGCATCGTTGGGAACGAGGAGTGCGCCGAGGATTGTCGAGGCGTCCGGCGCCTCCCGCGCTGCCGCCGCGCGCGCGAGGAACCGGCCGGTCCAGAGCGTCTCCAACGCCGCCTCGGTCTTTGCGAGCGCGGCGTCCGATCCTGCAGGCACCGCCAACAGGCAGGCGCGCTGCGCCATCAGTGTGAAAACGTTGAGGTCGGCCGGTTCCTCTTCCCACGGTCCGAGACAGGGCTCGGCGGCATGGCGCGCCGTGAAGCCAAGATCCAGGCCCAGCAAACGGTCCATCTCGTTCGGGATAGGGCCGTCCCAAGCCATGCAAGACAGCGCCCGCAGCGCCGGGCCGTCGAATTGCGGGCGCCCCCAGCGCTCCAAATCCGGCCCGCCATCGGCGGAAAACCGCGGCTCGCCCAGCAGCGCATCGTCGGAAAGCGCCAAGAGCTCTGCGTCCGGGCGCAAAAACCGGCTATGGCTTTCGATGGTGCAGGCCCGCAGCGGGTTCGCCGCCCGTCCCGGACGCGTCGCGATACCAACGCTGAAAGCGATATAGTCTGCGAAATGCCGGTCCCAATGCGGGTCGGTACGCCGAAGCAGTGGGGCCACGGCCATCACGACGGCCGCATCGCGCGGCCAGTGGTAGCCATAATCGGGTTCGGGATCCCAGCGCGACCGGACCGTCGAGGCCAGAACGCTGCCCGGCACTGGACTGACCTTTTGCCCGAATTCCGCTCTTTCGATCCGCAGATCGGTCGCGGAGACTGCGCGGGCAAGCGCTGCCCGCGATTGCGGAAGCTGCACCGCGAGCCATCGATCAACGGCGCCGCGATGGGCTGTTGCCGTCACCTCTGACTCAGGATCTGGTCGAGCGCGGTCCCCAGGCTTCGCCGATAGCCGGGGCCGAGCGGGCAGTGATGTTCCCCCACCAGCACGTCGGTGTGAACCGCGCGCGGGACAGTGGCGGCGAAGGCGGTGGCGTCCTGCGGCGGGGTCACGGTGTCGTCGGCCCCAACGATCACGGCGAGGGGCATCGTAAGGTCGGCCACCACCGGGGCGAGGTCGTGCTGCGGGTACTCGGTCTCCGCCTGCGGAAGCTCGCGACGCATCGCTGCGATGGCTGCCTCGCCCAGGCGGCGCCGGGCGGCAATCAGCGCATTGCCTGAAACGACCGGTGATATTGCGACAACTCCGGTGATCTCGCCCTGCGGCCGCTCGGCCGCGAGGCGGCAAACCGCATAGGCGCCCATGCTGTGCCCGACCAAGAGGGTCTGCGAGAGAGGCACGCCCTCGGTCTTCGCCCGAGCGCGCGCCCAGCGATAAACTGCCTGCAGATCGGCGAGATGACCGGCCATGGTGAAGCCAGACGCCACACCGGCGCTGTCGTTGTGGGCGGAGTGGCTGAGATTTGGCGCAACCACAACGAAGTTCCGCGTAAGGCAGGTGTCTACCGCTGGGATCATATGAGGTGCCGCGGCGGCACCGTTGCGGCCGTGTACGACCAGTGCTAGGCCTGATGCCGGACTTGAAGGCCAGTGGATGTCGATCGACAGATCGCCCAATGCGGCCGCCGCGGGCAAGCGATGGCTCTCGGTCAGTGCATCGCCTGTCGATGCGCCCTCGGCCACGGACCTGCCCTATCCCGCGCCACGGCAGCATTCCCGGTCGGTTACCGCCTGGGCGATCCACGTCTCCGAAAGCGCCTGATCGCCGCGTCGCAGATAAGCGCGAAGATCGACTGGGTCTGGCCGATCCTGGGTAAAGTCGAAGCTGAGCCGCCACTGATCGGTGCCGACAATCGGCCTGACCGCGACCGGCTCCAGCAGCGTACCGCCAGAGATATCGATTACCGGCTCGACCCCGCTTTCGACGGTCAGACCGCGCAGAGCGTCGCCCTCGAAATCGACGACCATTTTGTCGACGCCCTGGGGTATGTCTTGCCCGGGGATGCCGCCCTGGCCCTGGCGGGTCGCGACGACTTTCGCGATGCCGGCCGTCGGCGGGTCCTGATCGGTCCAGTGAATGCGATAGTCGAAACGGCGTTCCTCGCCCGGCTGCGGCAAGCTCTCCGGCAGCCAATAGGCCACGATATTGTCGAAGGTCTCGTCATGGGTCGGGATCTCGACCAGTTGCACCGCGCCTGGCCCCCATTCGCCAATCGGCTCCACCCAGGCGGTGGCGCGACGGTCATAGAAGACGCCATCGTCCTGGTAGTGAGAGAAGTCGCGATCCCGCTGCACCAGGCCGAAGCCGCGCGGGTCGCGGTCAAAGAAGCTCGACGTCCGCACGGACAGCGGATTGTTCAGCGGACGCCAAATGCGCTCGCCAGTTCCGGTCGACATAGAAAGACCGTCGCTGTCATGCACTTCTGGCCGCCATTCATCGGCGAGGATCCGATCACGCTCCGAATACCAATACATGCTGGTCAGAGGCGCGATCCCCATCCGTTCGACCGCACGGCGCGTGAACAGGCGGGCGGAGATCGTGGTGATGCTGCCGGCTTCGCCCCCGCGGCGCAAACCGATGCGGTAGGCGCCTGCGACAGAGGGGCTGTCGAGCAGCGCCCAACAGGTCAGCGTGTCGGCCGGATCCTCCGGTGCGCCGATCCAAAAATGGCTGAACCGCGGAAACTCCTCCGGCACCGAGAGACCCGTATTGAGCGCAAGGCCCCGGGCCGAGAGCCCATATTGACCGAACGGCCCGTCGGTCCGGAAATAGGAGGCGCCCAGGAACGAAACCCAATCCGGGGCCAACCCCTCTCGCATCACGCGGAAGCCAGCAAAGCCCACATCGGTCGGTAGATTGCGGGCCGGACTGTCCGCCGGCATGTCGAAATAGTCCTGGCGATAAAGCACTTCCCGCGCCTCGCCATTCTCCACGAAATGCATCTTCACCGCCTCGCGAAAGAACTTGCCGGGGTGAAAGAACTGCACCGGAGCATGGGCACCGACCGGCGTCGCCGAGGCCTCGTCTTGGAAGCGGATGCGCCAATGGGCATCGTAGTCTATCAGGTCCAGCTGTTCTGGCGCGGCGATCAGGGGGGCACGGTAGGGCTCGGCCGCGGTCTGACGGGCCAGCGCCACAAGCTGATCGAAATCGAAGGCGTGCGGAGGGCCCAAATCGAGTTCGATCCGACCCGCTGCCAGGCCCGGCGCCATCCACCCGGCCCCGAGAAGCGCTGTTCCCTGCGCCAAAACCGTCCGCCGCGTCATCGTCATTGCCGGTCTCGCCCCCATGCCCTGATGTCTGGTTGTGGGAAAGAGTGAGAGCGACTTCCGAATTTTCAAGGCGCCTGTGGCGACTGTCGTTGCGCCACACGTGCTCCTCTAAGCGCGGCCGTTGCCGTGGCGAACCGGCTTAACGCAACCGGCAGCAGTTGTGATTTTTGCCATTTCGCAGCGGTGGCAGTCCTCCTACGCCTCCTTTGCAGCGACCTTCGGGACCTTTGGCAAGGGGCGGGGCGGTGGTAGTTTCTTTGGCGGCAACCGGAGCTGAGGAACCCAGCATGCTGGCTAAATGGCTGGCCGCCGCGGAACTTGATCACTTGCTGGCCAAATTTGTGGCTCAGCAGATCGAGTATGGCGATCTGGCAGATTTGACCGATGCAGAACTGCGCGAGCTGGGCCTGACGATCGGCGAGCGCAAGCGGTTTCGCCGCGCCTTGGCAACCAGCGTGGCTTCGGTGGTTTCCGGAGAGCGACGGCCCCTGACGCTGGCCTTCTTCGATCTGATCGACAGCTCGGCGCTCTGCGAAAAGCTCGACACCGAGGATATGGTCGAGCTCCTGAGAAGCTATCGGGAGCTTTGCTGCTCGGCCATCGACCGGTATGGCGGCCATGTCGCGCATCTGATGGGTGACGGCGTCTTGGCCTATTTCTGCTATCCGGTCGCGCACGAAAACGATGCAGAACGGGCCGTGCGGGCTGCCGTTGAGATCACCGAAACGGTTGGGCAACTGCAAACCCCGGCGGAGAGACCGCTGGCTGTGCGCAGCGGGATCGCGACCGGACGGGTCGTGGTCACCGAGCTCTTCTCCGGCCGGGCCGCCGACAAACATGCGGTGACCGGATCGACGGCCAACCTCGCGGCGCGCTTGCAGATGCTGGCACCGCCCAACGGCGTCGTGCTGTCGGAGGCGACGGGAAGGCGCGTAGGCCATATCTTCGACTGCGAGGATCTTGGACCGCGGACCCTGCAGGGTTTTCGCGAGCCGGTAACCGCATTTCGCGTGCAGAGCGAGCTGCCGCAGCCACGCTCTCCGGACCAACTGCGCCAGGATACGTTGACCCCGTTCATCGACCGCGAATACGAACGCGATGCGCTCTACCGCTATTGGCAGGAGACCGAGCAAGGCCGCGGGCGCACCGTCTCGATCCACGGCGAGCCTGGCATCGGCAAGTCCCGGCTGGTCAGCCAAGTCCTGCGCTCGTTCGGCACGGGCTGTCGGGTGGTCCGTCTCCATGCCTCAGCGTTTGACGAGCATAGCCCCCTCCGACCGTTCCTGGGATATCTGCGCAGCCGATTGCAACTTCCTGTGGATGCGAACCAAGCCGAACTGGCCGAGGCACTGCGGCAGCTGTTGCCGGCCGAGGATTTGGCGATCGAGGCCTTGGCCGGTTTCCTGTCCCACGATGTAGCAATTGTCGAGGGCGCGCTGACCGCGGCATCTGAGCGACGGAACCTGGCATTGCAGGCGCTCTCGGCGCATTTCGTTGCCTCGGCCGAGGACGGCCCGCTGAGCCTTGTGATCGAGGACGCGCACTGGCTCGATGCGACGTCGAAGGACCTCCTCGGGCGGATTATCGGAAGGGCGCCGCAAAGTGCATTGCTGATCATAGTCACTTCCCGCTCTGGGATTGCCCGCGTCTTGCCGGAGATCGATCCGGCCCTGGTTACAGAGATCGGGCTCGGTCCATTATCGGCGCAGGAAGTGCAAGCCATGGTTTGTTCGACATTCGGGGACGAACCGGTGCCGCAAGAGGTGGTGGCTCGGATCGCCATGCGCACCGATGGCGTGCCGCTGTTCGTCGAGGAGCTGTTACGCCCGCTGCTCAGTTCGTCGCTGCCGGCGAACTGGGGCAGTTTGATTGCCGAGGAGGCCAGACCCTCCGCGGTTCCCGCGACGCTGCACGAGGCTTTGACCGCCCGTTTCGACCGCCTCAAGGAGGCGAAGGAAGTTGCGCAGGTCGCCGCGGTTCTGGGCCGGTCCATCAACCGCCATGTCTTGGCGCAAGTGATGGGGCAACCGGTGGAAAGGCTCATGCCGCGGCTGGAGACATTGGTCTCGGCCGGCGTTCTGAGCCACGAGCCGGAGGCGCCCGCCGACCGCTACATCTTCACCCACGCTCTGGTCCGGGATGCGGCCTATGACAGTTTGTTGCGGGACCAGCGCCACCGACTGCATGTAACGGTGGCGGAAACGCTGCTCGGCTCCTCCCCCGGTTTTGCGGCGGAACGACCTGACATCGTCGCCAGGCATCTGACCGAAGGCGGCCGTCCGGTTGAAGCTCTGCCCCATTGGCTTGGCGCCGGCCGCGCAGCGGCCGCGCGCTCGGCGCTCCACGAGGCGAAGCATGTCCTCGAAACCGGGGCCGGCATCGCAGCGCAGTTGCCCCAGACGCCGGAGATGGTGCAGACCCGGCTCGAATTCGCGTCGCTGCTCGGCCCGGTTCTGTTTGCCCTTTGCGGCCCGGGATCGAAGGAGAGCCGCGAAGTCTATGAGACAGCAGTGTCCCTGACTGAAGCAATGCCGGCGAGCGGGCCCTATTTCGCCGTTCTGTGGGGCTGGTGGCGTCTGTCCAAGGATTTCCGCGTCAAGGCAGAGCGTGCGCGCTCGCTGCTGCGCCTCGCCAATCGGCGCCGGGAGCCCGAAATGGTCTTGCAGGCGCATCACTGCAATTGGGCGAGCACCTTCCATGCCGGTGATTTCGACGGATGCCGCTGGCATGTCGAACAGGGACTTAAGACCTATGCGCAGCCGGATTGCGAGAACCGGCCCTGGCTGTTCGGCAATCACGACGCGAAGGTCTGTGGCCATGGCGAGTTGGCGCAGGTGTTGTGGATGCAGGGCGAGCCAGCCGCCGCATTGGCGGAGGAGGCCCGGGCACTCGACTGGTCGACGCGATTGGCCCATGCCGGCACCCAAGCCCATGCCTACGATCTGACCTTGCTGCATCGCTTCTATCGCCGTGACGTTACGGAAACTCGTAAATTCGCGGAAAAGATGATCGGTCTTGCCGAGGATCTGGGGATGGCCGAAAATCGGGCTCGGGGACACCTGTTCCTAGGCTGGTCATTGGCTCTCCAAGGCGATGCCGAAGCCGGGCTGAAGGTGTTCCAGGGCGGCTATGACCGACAACGTGCGGTTGGCACGAAGGAGGACACCCCAATCTATGTCTGTATGTTCGCCGAGATCCTCGGACTGATGGGGGCACCGGATCGTGCGTTGACGGAGCTGGAAGAGGTCCGTGGCGAACTGGAGCGCCAGGGCATTTGCAACTGGGCGCCCGAGATCTGGCGCATGATTGCCGAGATGACCTTGCAGTCGGATGCGCAACGAACCGGCGAGGCCGAGCGGGCTTACCGAAACGCGGCAGCGATCGCCGCGTCCCAGGGCGTGGCGATGTTGGAACTCCGTGCCACTGCCTCGCAGTTGGAACGGGCGCCCGCCGGATCTCGGCCGGATCGGATAACGCGGCTTCGGGATCTTCGGTCGTCGATTGCGGAACGGGCGAGCTGTTTCGATCTGACCGAGGCAGATCGTCTGTTGCGGAAAGCGGGCGATACCCCATGACACTCGCCGGGGTCCAAACGCACCGCCCAGGCGGGACGGCAAAGACCCACTGGCGTGGCACCCACCGCGTCGTCTGTCCGGAGGAGACACTGGCCCGGTTGCTTCCGCATCTTCCAGCGATGGGGATCACGCGGGTCGGCATGCTGACTGGGCTCGACCGGCTGGGGTTGCCCGTCGCGGTGGCGGTGCGGCCCAACGGCCGGGCGATCTCGGTTGCACAGGGGAAGGGCGTGACGCCCGCGGCTGCGAAGGTCTCGGCGATCATGGAGGCTGCGGAGACCTTCCATGCGGAGACCGTGACCGGCCCGCTGCACTACGGCACTGCCGCCGAGGTGACCCACGCGGTCGACCCAGAGCGCCTGCCAGTCGCGGCAAACGGGCCGGGGCGAGACCGGGCAGTGGGCGACCCGCGGCTTTGGATCCCCGGCGAAGATCTGGCGACCGGCAGAGAACGGCTGGTGCCCTTCGAACTTGTCCACGCGCGCTATGCCCTGCCAGCGCCCGAACCGGTGTGCTTTCAGGCGACGACCAGCGGCCTCGCCGCTGGAAACGTCGCGGTCGAAGCGCAACTTCACGCGCTCTATGAAGCGATCGAACGCGACGCAATCGCTTGCTGGCGGAGCAAAGGGGGCCCGGCGAAGGCCGGCACGGCCCTGAACCTCTCGACGGTCGAGGACCCAGATCTCCACGGACTGATGGACGGGATTGCCCAGGCCGATGTCGATCTGGTCGCCTGGGATCTCACCTCCGACGCTGAGGTTCCCGTAATGATTGCCATGCTGATCCCCCGTGCGGGGGAGCGGGGCGGTGTGGAAGCGGAACTTGGCTCCGGCTGCCATCTGGACCCGAGCGTCGCACTGTCGCGCGCTATTACCGAGGCGGCGCAGACGCGGCTCACCCGCATCTCCGGCGCCAGGGACGACTTCGACCCGCAATCCTATTCTACCGAGGCGCGCCGGCGGCGGCGGGTGGAGGCGCAGTCCTGGCTGACCCTTGGCCGCCGCGGCCGCGTCGCTTGGACCCGGGCGATCACCCAGCGTTGGCAGCCGAGTGCGGATTTGGAAGCCGATCTCGGTGCGGTGCTCGATGCCCTTGCCAGTATCGGCTGCGGTGAGGCGGTTTGGATTGATCTGACCCGACCAGAGATCGGGATCCCGGTTGGCCGGGTCGTCGTGCCGGGACTGGAGGGACCCTGGCTGCCAGGGCTTTACTCGCCGGGCGCGCGGGCAAAGGCGGCGCACCCATGAAGGCGGTGGTGTTCTGCGGGCCAACCATCGGCTCTGATGCCGTCTGCGCGTATCTCCACAACGCCGACTGTCGGCCCCCTGCAGCGATGGGCGATCTCTACGCCGCAAGCCGCGACCGGCCGTCGGTTATCGCGCTGATTGATGGTGTGTTCGTTGATCGACCCTCGGTTTGGCACAGGGAAATCCTCGCAGTCCTGGAGGCCGGCATCCCCGTCTGCGGTGCGGCGAGCATGGGCGCCCTGCGCGCGGTCGAATGCAAGCCCTTTGGGATGGTTGGCGTCGGAAAGATCGTCGAAGCCTACGGGAGCGGTCGCTACCCGCCATTCGATGACGTCTTCGAGGATGACGACGAGGTCGCCGTGCTCCACGGCCCGGCTGAGCTCGGCAGCCAGCCGCTCTCCGACGCTATGGTCGATCTGCGGGAAAGCCTCGCACGGGCGGCAGCGGCTGGTGTGATCGACCCAACGACCCGCGACACGCTGGCTGCGGAGGTGAAGGCTCTGCCCTTCGGCGAACGCAGCTTCGCAGGGGTCGTAGACCGCGCGACCCATGGTCTGACCGGCCCGGCGAAAGAGGCGATGGCAGCTAAGCTGACCGAGCACCGGGCCTCGCAAAAGCGGGAGGACGCGGTTGCGCTCTTGCAGGCTCTCGCCGCCGCGGTGCCGAGCCCACCCAACATCGACTGGCGCCAGGAACGCACCCCGGAATGGGAGCGGTTTGTGACAAGCACCAGCAGTCGACCAGTATCCGACGAGGAGCACAAAGTTCTGCAAGCCCTGGGCCGCAACCCTACGCTCGAGCGCCAGATAGCGCATCGGGCCGTGGCACGATTTATTGCCTGCGCGTCCGGGGCCCCGGACGCCGACCCGGCAAGCGCGCTGAAAACCTTTCGCGAAGACCGCAGCCTTTATGGCCGCGCACAGCTCGACCGATGGGTCGCAGACAACGGGCTGGACCAGCGCACCTTTGCGCAGCTATTGCAGGACGAGGCGCTGCTGGAAGCGGCGCGTCATGGTGAACCCCCAGAACGCCTAGCCCCGATGATCCTCGACGAATTGCGGGTTTCTGGAGAGTATCCGAAGCTTCGCGCGCTGGCTCGGGGCGAGCCATGACCGGAACGCTGGTGCGGCTGTTTCCGCAATCGGTCGGGTATGAGGAACCCGTGACGGTCGAGCTTTCCCCGCCAGCCGGCAGTGTCGGCCCCGGACCGACCGACGCCCGCATGCGCACCGTGCTTCCGGTTGACAAGCGCGAACCCTATGAACCGCCTGCCTATATGCCCCCCTATCGCGGTGCTGTCCTGCCGCCCGCCATGCCCGATGCAGCGGGGAATTTTGACTGGATCGGGGTCGATGCCCCGCAATTCCTGAGCCAGCATCTCTACGGCGGCATCCGGCGAACCCTCGATTGTTGGGAGCGGTATCTCGGTCGACCGGTGGCGTGGTGGCACGCCGCGGAATACCCGGTGCTGGAGCTCATACCGACGCTGGACTGGAACAACGCCCATTCCGGCCCAGGCTTCATCGAGACCGGCTATCGGCAGACCGCTTCAGGTCGGGAGCGATTGTTCGGGCTGAATTTCGACGTGATCGCCCATGAGACCGGCCATGCGATCCTGTTCGCGGAGGTGGGGGTGCCGAGCCTCGACCGCCTCACTGCGGGATATCTGGCGTTCCAGGAGTCCTTCTCAGACCTCATCGCACTCATCTCGGCCCTGCACTTCCCTTCCGTTGTCGACCGCCTCTTCGCGCAGACCCGCGGCAATCTCTATGTGCTCAATCTGGTCGCCCGCATTGGCGAGCTGTCGGAGGTCGAGCAGATCCGCATTGCCGACAACGAGGCCCACATTCAGGACGTGATCGCTATGGAACTCGACGCCCGGGGCGACTGGATCGACCCATCGGGCCTCGAACGGACCGCCCACCATGTGGCGCAGCCCCTGACCGGCGCGGTCTTCGATGTGCTGGTCGATGTGTTTCAGGACAATCTGGTGGCGGCCGGGATCCTGCCGCCGCTTTACGACGCCCGCGGCTGGGACGAGGCGGAGGTGGCGGCGGGGATTGCGCGGCTAGAGGCATTGTCCGGCGATCTGCTGGAAACCCATGGCGCTGCTTTTCGGCAAGCTCTGGCCCAGGCGAGGGATGTTGTCGGCGCGACCATGGCCCAGACGATGATGACGCTGGATGCCGAGGACCTGACCTTCAACGAGGTTGCGGCCGCGATGACCCGGGCCGCAAAGGACCTGGGGTTGCGCCGCGTCGAACAGGCGTTTCTAGAGAATTTCCTTTTGCGCGGCATCGATCCGCGCCCGGTGCTGCGCCGAGAGACCCAAGCGGCGCGGGTCTGGCGGCGCCTCAGCTATGCCGAACGTCGCGCTCGGATCGCCGCGCTTTCGCGCCTGGAGCCTTGCAGAAATCACTCGTCCGCCGCCTTTATCGCCGCGCGAAAGATGATGCCGCATAGGCACCGTACATTGGACTAGGCGCGGCAGCGGAGTACACACGGATCACAATTACTGTTTCATTATGGGAGGGGGTGCCCGATGGTAGACGAAACATCATCCGATGGAGGCGCAGGAGCGCCGAACCAGTTTAGCGAAACCCTATTGTCGCACGCGCAGATCAGATTGTTCGGACGCCCATTTGATGCCTTGACCATCAACCCGACCTTCGCGGCCGCGGCGGCGAACCAGGCGGGGAACCGCAACCAATTGGCCAACGTCCTCGCCAGTGTTGGCGACGGGACGAAAACCAACCCGCCCGGCCTCGCCCGGATCTATGGCTTCAGTTACGAGGGGCACTATTACAAGCTCCACACGCCATCGGTCTTCCTTGTCTTTGGTCCCGGTACGCCAATCGACGCCGGCATCGGTGGCGTGCCGCTCGCCGAGCTCGGTGTCGAATACAAGGACGAAACCTTTGCACAAGGCGTCTTCATGTGGAGCTTCGACCGGCTCGACTACGTGCTGAGGATCGATATCTGCTCCGGTTGGGCAGAGGATGTCCTGCTGAACAGCGAGGTGACCAGCCCGACCGACACGCTGACCGCACGCTCCGACATGGTGGGTCGGTCCGATATGGTCGGCCGCTCCGACATGGTGGGCCGGTCGGATATGGTCGGTCGCTCCGACATGGTGGGGCGGTCCGATATGGTGGCTCGCCGGCGTCGCTGACCCGGTGCTGAGAGGCCTCCCGCCGAATGTGGCGGGCCGCCAGATCACTCGATCAGCCAGCCACGTCCTCCAACCCGCACCATTCAGCGACGAAGAGGGCGATGGTCTGCGTCACCTCCTTGATCGAGGCGAGGCTGACCCGTTCGTCGAAGCCGTGGATGTTCTCGCTGCGCGGGCCGTAGACGAGGCAGGGGCAGTCGCCGTAGAGGACGAAAACGCGGGAGTCGAGATAGGCGGTCGACATCTCGCTGCGGAGCGCCTCGCCCCGAACCGCTTGGTGGGCGCCTGCCAAAACCGCCTCGGCGGCGCTGCCCTCCGCAAGTTCGTAGCCACGCACGAAGAACCCGTTCCAAGTGATCTCGGCCGGATTGTTCGACAGGAACGGGTGGTCATGGCAGGCGGTCGCCACAGCGGCCTCGATCTCGCGGGCGACATCGGCGGGGTCCTGCCCTGGATAGAGCGCGAGACGAAGATCCATCTCGCACCAAGCTGGGACCGAAGAGGCCCAGTCCCCCCCAGAGATTTTGCCGACATTGAGATTTAGCGGGTGCTCATGGCCCGCAAACCGCGGATGCTTGACGTCAGCCGCGTTCATCCGCGCCTCCAGACGGCGCAGCTCCGCCAGCACCGCATAGGCGGCCTCGATGGCGTTGGCGCCGCTCCCGGCCTCCCGCACATGGACTGGGTGACCGCGGACGGTGATCTTGAACCAGATCACGCCGACATTGCCGCGGGTCAGCGTGCCGTCCGTCGGCTCTGGGATCAGAGCGGCGTCGGCGGTATAGCCGCGCAGTAGACAGGAAAGCGCGCCGTTGCCGGTGGATTCCTCCTCCGCCACCGATTGCAGGTACACCGTTGCGGCCGGTTGCTTGCCGATACGGCGCAGCGCGTCGAGCGCGAAGATGTTCGCAACGACCCCCGCCTTCATGTCGCCCGCGCCCCGGCCATAGAGCCAGTCGCCATTCGCGTGCGGCTGAAACGGCGGTGCCGACCACATGTCGAGCGGGCCCGCAGGCACCACATCAACATGGCCGTTCAGCACCAGAGACCGGCCGAGGGTCGCCCGCGGTGTGTGTGTCGCAACGACATTGACCGTGTTGGAATAGTCGATTGCGACGGGCGAGAAGCCTGGATGATGCCGGATCTCCTCCGGATCCACGACCCAGCGGTCAACCCCATAACCACGCCCGCGCAGCGCCGAGTGCAGGAAATCCTGCGCCGTCTGGACATGCCCGCGCAGGGAGGGATGGCGCACAAGGTCGCAGGTAAAGGCGATCTGCTCCTCGAAACCGGCGTCGACCGCGGCGAGGATCTGATCGCGCAGATCGGGGTCGCTGCCCGCAGCGCCGTTGCCCGCACCAAAGACCGGCCCCAGCGGGCCGAGGCGCACGCCGGGGCGGAGCCGCCGATAGGGGATCGTGTCCAGTGCGCAGGGGTTTGCTCCGGGAGCGGAGGCGAAGATCACCCGCTCGGCGATCGGTTCGTAGTCGGCGAGGAAATGGACCGCGCTTTTGACGCAGACAATCCGCTGTTCCGAGGGTTCGATCCCCACCGCTCGGAACATTGCCTGATCGGCGTTCTGGCAACGGGTCGAGGAGATGACGACGCGGATGCGCCCGCCCTCCAGCGCCAGGCAGGCCATGGGTCCGAGCTGGGCGCGCGCGCCGCCATACATCGGGCCGGTGCAGGTGAAATTGCCATCGGAGAGCGCCTCGACCCGCGCGAGGATTGGAATGGCTGGCCCACCGCTCGCCGGGTCCTTGCCGCCCAGGGCTATCTCAATCGCCGCACCTTCGCCAGCAGCATGGGCGGCGGCCGCGGCCTCTGGCGACCAGAACAGGGCGAGACATGCGCCCTCCGCACCCTCCGCGATGAGCGCAGCGAGAAGCCCGGTCGAATCCCCCACGGCACCGGCGCCGGGATTGTCCTGCGGATCGGCGATCACCACAGGCTTCGGGCCCGGATTGGCCATCGCCTGGCGCACCGCCTCTGCCGCGGGGACGAGCGGGTTGGAGAACTGCGCCTCCGCCGCCACGACCGCATCGCGCATCGCATCCGCCGCCGCATCGACTGCCGCCTGATCGGAGCCGTAAGCGAGGATCGACGGCCCGCAATGGTGGATATCGGCAGGCGGAAACCCGAAGGCGAAGTCGATCGAGGCCACGCCGTTGCGCTCCAGTCCCGGCAAGAGGTCGTAGAGCTTCCGTCCGGGCTCCCGCATCGTGGACTGGTCGGTAATCGGCGGGATGAACTCGATGGGCCGAAAAGCCTTCGCATAGGGTGCCCCGCGGGCCAGCAGATCCTGCATCAACCCGGCGGCGCGGATCCCCGTCTCGACCATGTCGATATGCGGATAGGTCCGGTAGATCGCGACGGCGGAGGCGAGATCGGCGAAGCTCTGTGTCAGGTTCCCATGCAGATCGAGACTGACCACCACCGGCAGGTCTGGCCCCACGAAGTCCCGCAGCTTAGCCAGGAGCGCGCCCTCCCCGTCCTCGTGGCTCTCGGTCACCATAGCGCCGTGGAGGTCGAGATAGACGCCATTGAGCGGCCAATTGGCGGCGATGCCGGCGCAGATCTCGTCCGCGATCCGGTCGAACGCGTCGTCGGTGACGTAGCCCCCCGGCTCGGCGGAGGTCCAAAGGACGGGGAACAGGTCGAAATCCTCTGCCGCCTGAATAAAGCCGCTGATCGGCACCCGCACGCCGGTGAAGACCGGGTAAATTTCGTCGCCGCGGGTCAGCGCCGGCCAGGCACCGCCACGCATGAATTCCTCGTAGGGCGTCGGGATGGGTGCGAAAGTATTGGTCTCGTGCTGGAAACCGGCAATGGCGATGCGGGGTCTCATGGGGCCTCCGTCACCGTGCCGCCGAACACGGTTGCTGCGACCGGCACATCCTTCAGCGCCACCGGATCCACCGCCAGGGGATCTTCCTCCAAAACGCAGAAATCGGCCTTCTTTCCAGTGGCGATGGACCCGACCTCGTGGTCCAGCCCCAGCACATAGGCCGCGCCTAGCGTGATGCAGCGGAGCGCATCCTCCACCGGGATCTGCTGCGAGGTGCCGAGCTGGCGCCCCCCCTCGGTCAGCCGATTGACCGCGCACCAGGCGGTGAAGAGCGGCGCCATCGGGGTCACTGGCGCGTCTGAATGGATAGCGAAATTGCCTCCGAACACCTCCAGCGCATCGCGGCACGCATTCATCCGACAGGCCCGGTCGGGGCCTAACGTTTTCGTCCAGTGGACATCGCCGAAATAGTGGACGTGGTTCGCGAACAGGTTCACGCAGATACCGAGATTGCGCAGCCGTTGGAACTGCGCCCGGTCGGCGAGCTGCACATGCTCGAAGCTGTGGCGGAGATCGCCGGCCGGGTGCCACTGCATCGCCTCGGCAAAGATATCCGCCCCCATGGCCGAGGCCGCATCGCCATTCGTATGCACATGCGTCTTCACGCCCGCCTTATGCAGCGCCATGACCGCGGCGCGGAAATGGTCGATCTCCATGTTCCAGATGCCGTGGTCCGGGCCCTTGAAGTAGCCGGGCGGCAGCAGTTTGGCGGTGAACCCCTGGATCGCGCCGTCGGTGAAGAGCTTTGCCCGTCCGAGCCGCAGCGTATCGGTCGAGCGGGCACGCAGGGCGAGGGCACGTTCCGCCTCGTCCCCAGGATCGCCGCGCATCGCGTTCATTATGGGAACGTAGCGGGCGGGAAAACTGGGCTCAGCGGTGGCCTGTAGCAGCATGTCGACCTCGCCCGCGTCGAGGTCCGAGAACAGATCCGCCACCGTCGTCACGCCGCAGCGGCGCGCGATCCGGACATAAGCGCGCAGCGCGTCGGAGCCGTTGCTAAGCTCGCCGAAGCTGATGCCAGTCGCCTGCATCACCGGGCCCATGGCGGCGAATTCCTGCAGCTCGCCATTCGGCAAGCCGTCCGGGCCCTTCATCACCCCCTCGATGTTTGAGCCTTGCGCCATCCCAGCACGTTCCAGCGCCTTGGTGTTGGCGGTCAGCAGGTGACCGTTGGAGTGCATCACCACGACCGGGCGCGCGGTCGAAACCCGGTCGAGCTCGATCCGCGACAGCCGGTCCCCCGGCACGAAATTGGGCTCGAACCCCCAGGCCCGCACCGGCGCGTCCGGGTCGTCCATCCCTCGCTCGACGCCCTGCAGACGCTCGACCAGTGCCTCGTTGGTGGGCACCCCATCCCAGACCTTGCCGTCCGGATCGGTGCGCGGATAGTGCCCGCAATAGGTCAGCTGCCAGATCCCACCGGCCATCACATGGGCATGGGCCTCGATCAGCCCGGGCATCATCACTTGGCCCCGGAACCGGTCGTCGCGGCGGACCGGTCCCCAACCCTCGCCGCAATCGGCGCCGCCCGTAGCCAGCACGATTCCATCGCGCACCGCCACATGGGTCGCCTCGGGCCGATTGCGGTCCATGGTGATGATTTTGGCGGCCTCGAAGACGGTGACGGTCATGGCGAGCTCACAAAATTCGGTGGGGAAATCCTGGGTCGTTAACATGGCCCGCGGATCGGGGCCGGGTCACGCAGTTTCCTGCAACCATTGCCATCATTGCCGCAAAAGAAAACAGTCACGACCGAATGCCGCCAAATCGCGCTAGCAGCCCGTGGCACCGGCGGGGAGCGCGGCCAGGATCGACGGCAAATGCTTGCATCCGCTGCGTGTCCCCCACCCTGCGGGATCACGCGGCGCTGAAAGGCCATGCGCCGCCGAATCCATTGACTTAGCGAATTTACCTTGCGTTAATCGGACGTAGATAAGCGCCAAAGGGCGTCAAAACTTACAAAAAAACATGACCAGTCAGGGGGTTATGACCATGCTGAGTTGGACGAGACGCGGTCTATGCGCCGCTGCGGCTGTGGCTTTGCCATTGGCGTTTGGTGGTGCGATGCTGCCGGCGACCGCCCAAGCGGAAACGGTTCTGCGGGTGATCCCGCATGCGGATTTGAAGAATCTCGACCCGATCTGGACCACTGCCTATATTTCACGCAACCACGGATATCTCATCTACGACACACTGTTTTCGATGGATGAGAGCTTCACACCGCAACCGCAGATGGTGGAAAGCTGGGAGCAGTCGGACGACGGCCTGACCTGGTCCTTTACCTTGCGCGACGGGCTGAGCTTTCACAATGGCGACCCGGTGACGTCCGAGGATGTGATCGCCTCGCTGACCCGCTGGGGCGCGCGGGATGGCATGGGCCAGCAGCTCATGGGTGTGATGGAGGAGATGGTCGCCGTCGACGACAAGACTTTCGAATTCAAGCTCAAATCGGCCTATGGATTGGTGCTGGAATCGATCGGAAAGATCTCGTCCAACGTGCCTTTCATTATGCCGAAGAGCGTGGCTGAGACCGATCCGTTCGAGCAGATTACCGATTACACGGGATCGGGCCCGTTTAAGTTTGAGGCGGAAGAGTGGGTGCCGGGCTCGAAGGTGGTGTACACTAAGTTCGATGCCTATGTGCCTCGATCGGAGCCAGTGAGCGCGGCCGCAGGCGGCAAGATCGCCAAGGTTGACAAGATCATCTGGACCTATTTCCCGGACCAAACCACGGCGATGAATGCGCTGCTGGCCGGCGAGATCGATTACTTCGAAAGCCCGTCGAACGATCTGATGCCGATCCTGGAGGTCAACCCGGATGTGACGGTCGAAATCAACGACCCTCTCGGCAATATCGGTTTCGCGCGCTTCAACCACCTGCTGCCGCCTTTCGACAACGTCGCGGTGCGCCAGGCGGCGATCATGGCCATGAAGCAAGAGGACTATCTGGCGGGCGCCGTGGGGGATCAGCAGTTCTGGAAGACCTGTTTCTCGGTCTACCCCTGCGGGACACCGCTCGCCAGCGAGGTCGCTGCGGACAATATCAAGAAAGGCTCGATCGACGAAGCGAAGGCAGCCCTGGCCGATGCGGGCTATGATGGAACGCCCGTGGTGATCATGCAGCCGACGGACGTTCCGATCCTGTCGGCCTTTTCGCTGATCACGGCGGAGAAGCTGCGAAAGACGGGCTTTGAGGTCGACGTCCAGGCGATGGATTGGGCGACCCTCACCTCGCGCCGGGCAAAGCGGGAGCCGGTCTCCGAGGGTGGCTGGAACATGTTCCATACCTGGTGGATCGGCGCCGATGTGATCGACCCGATGGCGATTGCCTTCTCCGGCAACCCGGAAAAGGGTTGGTTCGGTTGGCCAGAGGACCCGGCGCTGGAGGAAGCCCGCCAGGCCTTTGCGGTCGCGGGCAGCAACGAGGAGAAAGTCGAGATCGGCAAGCAGGTGCAGGAACGGCTGTGGGAGATCGGCGCATCGGGCCATCTCGGCCAGTTCTTCACCCCCGTCGCCTATCGCAACAACGTGAAGGGCCTGATCAAATCGCCGGTGCAGTTCTTCTGGAACATGTCGGTCGAGTGATGCAGGCCGGTGTGGCCCAGGGCAACCGTGGTTGCCCCCCACCCCTGACCCCTCCCCCACGCGGGGGGCGGGGCAAGCCGGAAGCTGAGGTTCGGGTCGAGCGACCGGTTGCGGAGGGACCCAGCCTATGATGCGGTATCTCGTTCTGCGGGTACTGGCGACGATACCCGTCATGGCGGTAGTCGCAGCCTTCGTGTTCTTGATGCTGCGCCTGTCGCCTGGCGATCCCGCGGCCGTGATCGCCGGCGATTACGCCACCGCCGAGGATGTCGCCCGGATCCGAGAGCAGTTAGGCCTGAACGACCCGATCTTGGTTCAGTTCGGCAATTGGGTCTGGCGGCTTTTGCAAGGCGACCTTGGCACCTCGATTTTCACAAACCTGCCGGTAACCACCCTGATCGGCCAGCGGCTGGAGCCGACGCTGCTGCTGACCCTGACGACGATCACCTTTGCGGTGCTTGTGGCCGTGCCGCTGGGAACGCTCGCGGCATGGAAGGCGGGCTCTCTGATCGACAGAGCGGTGATGCTGTTCTCGGTCGCGGGGTTTTCGGTGCCGGTTTTCGTTCTTGGCTATATCCTCATTTATTCTCTCGCGATGACGCTGCAGATCGTTCCGGTACAGGGATATCGAAGTCCCTTCGAGTATGGGATCGGCCCCTTTGCGCTGCACATGATCCTGCCGACCCTGACACTGTCGGTGATCTTTATTGCGTTGATCGCACGAATGACCCGCGCCTCGGTGATGGAGGTGCTGCAAGAGGACTACATCCGCACGGCCCGGGCGAAGGGGCAGAGTGAGTGGCGTATCCTTGTGCGCCACGGCTTGCGCAATGCGGCGGTACCGATCGTGACGGTGATCGGGATCGGCATCGCGCTGTTGATCGGCGGCGTTGTGGTGACCGAGAGCGTCTACAATATCCCCGGTCTCGGACGGCTGGTGTTGGACGCAGTACTGGCACGGGACTATCCGATCATCCAGGGCCTGATCCTATTCTTCAGCTTTATCTACATAGTCATCAACCTGCTGATCGACCTGAGCTACCCGCTGTTCGACCCAAGGATCCGGTACTGATGGCGGCCACCGAGGAAGGCACCGCTGAAATCACGGCACCGGGTTTGGCGGCGCGGTCAGACGACTCCGGGTCGCTGCTGACCATCCTGTTGAACAATCGCGGAGTGTTTTGGGGCGGCTTGCTGCTGTCTTTGATGGTTCTCGTGGCGGTCCTTGGACCGTTCTTCACGGCCGATCCGGTCGCTTTGAACCCGATCAATCGGCTAAAAGCGCCATCGGGCGCGGATTGGTTCGGGAGCGATTTCCTCGGCCGCGATGTGTTCGCCCGGGTCGTTCACGGGGCGCGGATCTCCCTGGTGATCGGGCTGACTGTCGCGGTCATCGCCGTGGCGGTGGGGCTGTTTCTAGGCATGATCGCAGGCTATGTCCGCGCGCTCGACGCGGTGATCATGCGGGTGATGGACGGGTTGATGGCGATCCCTGCGATCCTGCTGGCGATCGCCCTGGTTTCCCTGTCCGGCGCGACGCTCGGCACGGTGGTTGTGGCGATTGTGATCCCGGAGATCCCGCGGGTGGTTCGCCTGGTGCGTTCGGTGGTGCTGACCGTTCGGGAGGAGCCCTATGTCGAGGCGGCGATTGCGGCGGGAACGCGGCTGCCGCTGATCCTGCGCCGGCATATCTTGCCGAACACCGTCGCACCGCTGATCGTGCAGGCGACCTATATCTGCGGGTCCGCCATGCTGACGGAAGCGATCCTCGGCTTTCTCGGCGCGGGCATTCCGCCGGAGATCCCGTCTTGGGGGAACATTATGGCGGAGGGGCGCACCTATTTTCAGATCAGCCCGTGGATCATCTTCTACCCCGGCGTAGCGCTGGCGGTGACGGTCCTGGCGGTGAATGTCGTCGGTGACGGGCTGCGGGATACGCTCGACCCGCGGATTGCGAGGAAGATGTGACGCGCAACGGGCCGCCGCGCGCCCCTGCAGAGGGGAGGGCTTCTTCGAGCACTGCGTCTGCCCACCCACCCGCGCGCAGCGGCCCTGCGCCGGTGCTCGACATCCGGGGACTGACCGTCCGGCTGCCAGAGGGCGCCGACCGGGACTTTGCCATCGAGGATGTCAGCTTTACCGTGGGTGCAGGCGAGATCGTCTGTGTCGTTGGAGAATCCGGATCCGGGAAATCCGTCACCGCCTTTACCGTCATGGGCCTGATCCCACGCGCCGAGCTGAGACCGGTTGCAGGCCAAGTCGTGTTGCAGGGCGACGATCTGCTGGTTCAATCGGACCGGCGGCTGCGCGAACTCCGCGGAGAGCGGATGGCGATGATCTTTCAGGAGCCGATGACTGCCCTGAACCCGGTTATGAAGGTAGGCGATCAAATCGCGGAGATGTTGGAGATTCACACCAAGCTCTCCGCCAGCGACCGACGCGAGCGGGTGGTCGCTGCGATGGCGGATGTCAATCTGCCCGACCCGGAGGCGATGTATCACTCCTATCCCCATCAGCTCTCCGGCGGGCAGCGCCAGCGGATCATGATCGCTTTAGCGCTCGCGTTGGAGCCGGCGCTTCTGATCGCCGATGAGCCGACCACCGCGCTCGACGTCACCACGCAGGCGCAGATCCTTGCCCTGATCCGGGAGATCCAGCGCACCCACGGCACCGGGGTGATGTTCATCACCCATGATTTCGGGGTCGTGGCCGAGATTGCCGACAGGGTCGTGGTGATGCAGCACGGGAAGGTCGTCGAGCAGGGCAGTACCGAGGCGGTGCTGACCAAGCCTCAGCACCCGTATACGCGGATGCTGATCGGCTCGGTTCCCGGCCTGGTCCCGCCTGAGCGGGAGCCGAGGGGCCACGACGCGCCCGCCTTGGAGACAAAGGCGCTCAACAAGGTCTATGGCAAGCAGGGGCTCTTCCAGACCGGCCGGGTGGTACATGCCGCGAAGGATGTGGATCTGATCGTCCAACGGGGCGAGACCCTTGGCGTTGTTGGCGAGAGCGGCTCGGGCAAATCGACCGTCGCGCGTTGCATCGTGCGCCTGGTCGATCCGACCAGCGGGGAATTGCTGATCTCCGGCACCGATGTGGCAAGCCTGCGAGAGGTGGCGCTGCGCCCGCATCGCCGCGATATCCAGATCGTTTTCCAGGATCCCTATCGATCGCTGAACCCGCGCTGCACGGTCGGCCAGGCAATCACCGAGGGGCCGATGAATTTTGGCCTAGGCGCTGGTAAGGCCGTCGAAAGGGCCCGAGACTTGATGCGGGTGGTGGGCCTCAGTCCCGATGCGCTCGACCGTTTTCCGCACCAGTTCTCCGGCGGGCAACGGCAAAGGATCTGCATCGCTCGAGCTCTGGCGATGGAGCCCAAGGTGCTGATCGCCGATGAAGCGGTTTCGGCGCTCGACGTGTCGGTCCAGGCGCAGGTTCTCGACCTATTGACCGATGTGCGGGAGAAGTTCGACCTCGCAATGCTGTTCATCACCCACGACCTCCGGGTGGCAGCCCAGATCTGCGACCGCATCATGGTGATGCAGCATGGCGTGGTGGTGGAGGAGGGGCCGACCCGCGCGCTTTATCTGAACCCGCAGCATGCATATACGCGAAAGCTGTTGGCCGCCGCGCCCGGACGGGACACCGCCTTTGCCGGTGCGGATACCACCTCGCCCTAGAGCTTTGTTGGGTCAATCTGACTCAGATTGGCGTCGTGAAACTGCGCCCGAACGATACCTTTAGGCGCAAGAATGGATGCAGTCGGTTCGGAAAGCGCTCTAGCGCCTTCCCAGCTGTCGCAGCGCTGCGAGTTATGCGGCAAGCCCGGGATTGGGGCAGGGTCGCAGCGTTAAAACGGCCTCGCGGAAAGCGAGTTTGCAGACGCTCAGCATCTGCGCCCGGCTCGACCTGGACGACCGGCACGATGGGCTTTGTCGCCGCCCACAAGAACTCCCTTCCTGCAGGGTTGGACGCTGTCGGACAGAGGGCAAATCCCGCGCATTTGGCCGGACGACGTCAGTCCCTCGCTTCGCCGCCAATCCGCTCGACCACGCCGATCAGAAAGGCCGTGCTGAGCCCGAAGGTCAAGAGCCCAGTCACAGCCCCCATCCCACCAAAGATGCGAAACCCCTCCGGCAGGACCACGTCGCCGTAGCCGACAGTGGTCGCGGTAACCAGCGAGAAATAGACCGATGCCTCGAAATCCGGCAGGGCCTGCAACCAGAGCACGGCAACGGCCCAGACCCAAACTTGCAGGGTATGGGCGACGACGACGGAGCTGAAGGACGTTCCGGTCGCAGCCACATATCGCATAGTGGCGCGCCAGTGTTCGGTTGTCCGCCGCAGTCGGCGCACGAGCGCGAGCGCTGCCGCCAACACGCCGACATGCAGGATCGCGCTGACGCAGAGCAGGGCCGATCCCCAGAGGAGCTGGTTGATCAAGGTCATCGGGGGGACGGCATCTCCGAAACTGGGTGCTTCGGATCAGAGCTTATCGGGTTCGGCCGGCAGGACATAGGGCAGACGCGCGCGGGCCTTAGTATCCGCGGCGCCGGCATTGCGGATGTAGCGCGCACCGTCATCAAGTCGGACGAGGTTGACATAGGTCGGCTCGCCACCAGTGGCCCGGTGGATCATTAGCCGCCTCTGCTGATCGGCAGCGATGGTATGGCGCCACGCCTCCATCTCCCAACCCTCGAAGCAAATTGCCCGCAGGCGCGCCTCTGTCTCGGCATGCTCGGGCAGGCCCGCGAGGTTTTGGCGTTCCTGTGGGTCCTGCGCGACATTGTAAAGGCAGGTATCGACCCCCTCCAACGCCATGAATTTCCACGGGCCTTGACGCACCATCCGGCTGGGCCCGGTCGAACCGTCGGCGGCGAATTCCGAGATCGCCAGGTCGCGCAACGCCGCAGTGTCGCCGGAAATGGCAGTCGTCAGCGACTGCCCGTCTGGCCGATCCACATACCCGGCAAACCGGCTGCCCTCGGCCAAATCGAGGAAGGTCGGCATCAGATCGACGAGTGAGACCGCCTCCGCCACCCGGGCGGGCGCCCACTGCCCCGGCGCATGGAAGATCATCGGCACCCGGCACGCCCATTCGAAGAAATGCTGTTTGTACCACATGCCGCGCTCGCCCATCATCTCGCCATGGTCAGCGGTGACCACAATCACCGTGTCCTCGGCCATGCCCGACCGGTCCAGTGCCTCGCGCAGCATCGCGATCTTGCTGTCGACATACGAGATCATGCCGAAATAGGCGTGCCGCGCCGTCCGGCGGTGGTCGTCCGTCACCGTGAAGAGATGGCGCGCCTGGCAGTAATGAAGGTTGCGGCTGAGATGGTCCATCTCGTCCAACGCGAGGGGTGGCACGGCCGGCAGCGCGATGTCGTCACGGTCGTAGAGATCCCAGAACTCCTGTGCGATCACAAAAGGCGAATGCGGGTGCGTGAACGAGACGGTCAGCATCCAGGGCCGGTGATCGCCCTTGCGCGCCAGATCATAAAGCGCCTGCACGCCATGGAAGGCGACCTCGTCATCATAGTCCATCTGCAGGGTGCGGATGCAGGGCCCGCTCTCGATCACCGGGGCCATGGTCAGGTTGGTGGGCCGATACTCCCGCCCCTGCGTCCAATCGACCGTCCAGGCGAAATTGGCAGGGTAGATCTCGGTGGTGTGCCGCTTCTCATAGCCGTGGAGCTGGTCCGGCCCGACGAAATGCATCTTGCCAGACAGCTCGACCCGATAGCCCATCTGGCGCAGGTAGTGGGCGAAGGTCGGGCGGGCCGTATGGAACTCGCTGGCATTGTCGTACATGCCGATGGAGAAAGGCATCAGCCCCGTGTGCAGCGATGCCCTCGACGGCCCGCACATCGGCAGATTGCAATAGCAATTGTCGAACACCACCCCCTCCGCCGCGAGGCGGGAGAGGGCGGGTGCCTTAACCACCGGGTTGCCGTGAAAGGGCATGGCCGGCCCGGCGAGCTGATCGGCCATAATGAAAAGGATGTTGGGCCGGCTGGACATCGCGTCCCTTGCATCGCGCGGTGGCGCGCCGACCCGCGGGACAGGCCGGCGGGAGGGCTCACTCGATCCTGAGGCCGAGCTTCAGAAGCGTGTCGTCAAAGATCGTGTACTGCGCCTCGACAAAGGCGCGGGTCTCCTCGGGCGAGCGGATATCGACGATGTTGCCGAGGCCCTTCGTCATCCGGTTCCAGGCCTTGTCTTCCTTCAGGCTCTGCAGGGTTTCAACCCATTTCGCGACCACATCGTCCGGCAAGTCCGGGGGGCCGTAGATGGCCGACCAGCCGACGATCTTTTCCAGGTCCGGCTGACCGACCTCCGCCGCGGTGGGGACATCTGGGATGATCGGCTGACGCTCGTCCATGGTGACGACAAGCGCCGTGAGCTGCCCCGCCTCCAACGCACCGGCAACGGCCGAGAGGTTTTGGAACGAGAAGTCGACCTGCCCCGCGACCACCGCCGCACGGGCCTTGCCGCCGCCCTTATAGGGCACATGGGTCAGCGCATCGAAATCGGCGCCCATCGCATTCGCCATTACCGCCACCGCGATGTGGAGGAGCGTGCCGACCCCAGCAGAGCTGTAGGACATCTCCTCGCCCGCCGTAATCTTTGCCTGGAAATCCGAGAAGGTTTCGATGCCGCTGTCCGGGTTCACGACCAGCACGAAGGGATTGAGCTCGATCAGCCCCAGCACGGTGAAATCGTCCCAGGCATAGGGGATTGTCTTGTTCATCGCCGGCACGCCCATCTGGCTGCCAACCCGAGCGGAGAGAAGCGTATAGCCGTCCGGCTGGGAATTCACGACAAAGTTCGAGCCGACGACACCGGCGGCGCCGGTCTTGTTCACGGCGAGGATCGGCTGGCCCAGATATTGCGGCGCGGCCCCGGCCACCATGCGGGCGGACAGGTCCGAGGCACCGCCCGGCCCGTAGGGTGCGACCAAGGTGATCGGACGTTCCGGATACTCCGCCTGGCTTACCGCCGGCGACCAAGCCAAGGCAAACCCGGCGACCAAGCCCAAAAGGGCTTTCGAAATGACCGTCATGCGCAATCCTCCCGTCTCGTTGTGCGTGGCGGTCTGTCCCGACCGCCCGCAAAATTGTTGACAGGATCGGCGCGCAATTCAATCATTTCTTACAGGCCGTAACGAATTGGATGCCGATGCCCGACCGAGCGATTTCCAGCGCCGAGGTGCGCCGTGCCAATCGGCACCGAGTGCTGCGCCTGCTGTCGCGCCATGGGGCGATGGCGCGGGCGGATCTCTGTCGCGAGAGCGGGCTGACCGGCGCAGGGCTGTCACGGATCGCGCGGGAGCTGATCGATGCCGGTCTTTTGCGCGAGGTCTCGGCGAGAGCGCCTGCAGGGTCCGTCGGGCGGCCCGGCGCATCCCTCGCGATCCGGCCGGACGGCGCCTTTGTGATCGGCATGGCGATCTCGGCGAACCGGAACGCCGTGGTGCTGATGGATGCGGGCCAAACGCTGTGGGAGGAGGAAGAGGTCTCGGTCAGCTTCACGGAACCGGAGGCAGCGCTGCAGACCTTTGCCGACGCCGCCAATCGGTTGGCCCGCCGCTGCGGGATCGACCGAAACCGGCTAATCGGTATCGGCCTGTGTATCGGCGCGCCTGCGGCCAGGGCCGTTAGCGCGGAAGGCTATGTCACCTCCCCGGTGCTCGGCTGGGCCGATGTGCCGGTCGGCCCGCGGATTGCGGCGGCCACTGGGCTCCCGACCCGGGTAGTGGCGCGGGCGGCGGCGCTTCTGCAGGCGGAGATCCAGAGCGCGCCCCAGGCCCAGCATGAAAGCCGCTTTCTGATCAATGCCGGCCTCGGCATCGGCTCGGCCAGCGATTTCCCAGGGAATGCGCAAGGGTCCGCTATCGCGGGCCTCGGCTGCGTCTCACATTTGCCATGCCCGGGCTCTGACGTCGTCTGCGCCTGTGGGCGGCGCGGCTGCCTGGAGCAGACGGCGGCCGGGGCCGCGGTGGTCCGCCTGCTGGACCCGTTGCTCGACCGGCCGGGGCTTCCCTTCGCGGCGCTCAACCCCGCGCTTCACCAGGCGCTGGACCGGGCGGCCGAAGGGGATCCCGCCGCGCGGGCGGCATTTCGCACGGCCGGGCAGCGCATGGCCCATGGCGTCGATGCGGTTGCCGCGTTGCTCGGCCCCGACCGGATCATCCTGGCCGGGCAGACCGGTCGCCAACCGGACTATCTCGCGGGTGTCCGGCAGGGGCTCTCGGCCCTCGCCTCGCCGGTTGCCGGCAACACCCTTTCGGTCAGCACCGCCAAGAGTGCGGAGGCGGCAGCCTGTGTCGCCCTCGAAAACTTCGTTTTTTCAAGACAGGTCGACATCGCGAGGTTGAAGGCGGCCTGACTGGGGAGGAGATGGTGAACAAAGATCTCTGGTCCGGTGTGCTCTTCGCCGGCCTTGGTGCGCTGGTGGCGTTCGTGCTGATCCCAGTCGGCGTCGACGAGCCGCGGCGCATCAAATACGCCGCACTGGCGCCCTCCTACTACCCGGGCCTGGTGGCCTTCGCGATGATCGTCCTCGGCGCCACCGTCGCGGGCCGATCGCTTCTTACCCCTCGGCCCGAGGCAAGACCGACGGAGATGCGCCCGGACGCCACCCGGCGCACCACTTTGATCTTTGGGCTTCTCCTCGCCTATTCGCTCACGGTCTCCTGGCTCGGCTTCGTCCTCGCTTCCACCTGCGCGCTGGGCGGGGCGCTGTGGTTGGCAGGCGAGCGTCGCCCAACCGTGATGCTACCGATTGCGCTGATACTGCCGCTCCTGCTCTACTTCTTTTTCTTGAAGGTCGCGAAGGTGCCTATCCCGCTTGGCGTCCTCGCACCGCTACTGCAGGGGATCTGAGCGATGCTCGACACCCTCGCCAGCGCCTTCGCCCTCTTCGCAACCTGGCAAAATGTGCTAGTGCTCGGCCTCGGCGTGGTGATCGGCACCTTTGTCGGCGCAATCCCGGGCATGACCACGGCGATGGCGGTGGCGCTGACCCTGCCCTTTACCTTCACGCTGCATCCGGTGACGGGAATCCTGCTGCTCCTCGGCGTCTATAAGGGCGGGATCTATGGCGGCTCGATCACTGCGATTTTGATCAACGCGCCGGGGACGCCGGCGGCCTCCTGTACCGTCCTCGACGGCTATCCGATGGCGAAGCGGGGAGAGGCGCGGCGCGCGCTCGACATCGCGCTCTACGCGTCCTGCGTCGCGGACTTCATCTCCAACATCTCGCTGATCCTGTTTGCCGGGATGTTGGCGAGCCTGGCCCTCGCCTTCGGCTCACCGGAGGTCTTCACGCTGATCATGTTCTCTCTGACGATCATCGCGGGCGTGTCCGGCGATCAGCTTCTCAAAGGGCTCGGCTCCGCCTGTCTCGGCCTTCTGCTCGCGACCATCGGGCTCGACCTGGTCTACGGCACCAACCGCTTCGTCTTCGGCGAGGTGCAGCTGATGAGTGGGCTCAACTTCATCCCGGTGTTGATCGGGCTCTTTGCACTGCCCGAGATCATCGCCTTTTTCGGCCGGGTTGAGCAAAAGCGGGAGCACAACCCCCTCGCCGGTGCGGGCGCCAGCCTGGGCGATTTCCGCCGCTGCCTAAAGACGATCATCCGGGGCAGCTTCATCGGCGTTATCCTCGGCGCGATTCCGGGCATCGGCGGTGCTCCATCTGCGTTCCTCAGCTACTCCGAGGCGAAGCGTACCTCCCCCAATGGAGCGAATTTCGGGAAGGGCGAGGCCGAGGGAGTAGCGGCGTCAGAGGCTGGGAACAACGGTGTCGCGGGGGCCACGATGATCCCGCTGCTCGCGCTCGGCATCCCCGGCGACATCATCACGGCGATCATCCTGGGCGCCTTTATGATCCATGGCCTTAGGCCCGGGCCGCTGCTGTTCCAGGACAATCTCGACCTGATCTATGCGCTCTTCATCGGGATCATGCTCAGCTCACTCTACCTGCTGGCGGTCGGAAAGCTCTCGATACGGCTGATCAGCAGGATCGCCGATATTCCCCACCGGATCCTGTTTCCCATCGTTCTGGTGCTCTGCGTCTATGGGGCCTATGCGATCAACAACACCATCTTCGATGTCGGCGTGATGTTCGCGATGGGCGGCGTTGGCTACCTCATGCTGCGGCTCGAGATCCCGGCAGCGCCGTTCTTGATCGCCTTCATCCTAGGTCCGTTGTTGGAGGACAATTTCCGCCAGTCCCTGTTGCTGTCCAAGGGGGACTGGGGGATCTTCTTCTCCAGCCCAATCTGCTGGCTCTTTTGGGGGCTCACCGTCGTGGCGGTGGGGTTGACCGCATGGCGCAATCTCCGCCGGACCCGCGGAACGGAGGCTCAAGATGCAACCACCTGAACACATCGACATTCCCGCCGCCTGGAAGGGCGCAGAGATGGCGGCCAATCCAAGCCGTTGGCAGTCGACCCTGACCGGGGCAGAGATCGCCGAGCTCGAGCAAGCGGCCGATGCCTATCTCTCCCGCAACCAGACCATCGGCGCGATGACGGTGGAGGAGTTTCCGCTGCCCACCCTCGCGCCGCGGCTAAAGGCGTTGCGGCAAACGTTGCTCCACGGGGTCGGGTTCGAGCTGATCAGGGGCCTGCCGGTCGACCGCTATGGGATCGAGACCGCCGCTGCGATCTTCTGCGGGATTGGCGCGCATCTCGGCTCTGCACGTTCGCAGAATGCCAAGGGGCATGTGCTTGGCCATGTCAAGGATGTCGGCGCAGATCTCTCGAACCCAGGCACGCGGATCTACCAGACCGCAAAGCGCCAGACCTTTCACACCGACAGCTGCGACGTGGTTGGCCTTCTCTGCCTGAAAGAAGCGATGGAGGGCGGCGACTCCCTCCTGGTCTCGACGGTCGCGCTCTACAACGCGCTCTGCGCCCGGCGTCCCGATCTAGCCCGCCTGATGTTTGCCCCGATCGCGACAGATCGGCGGGGCGAGGTACCCCCGGGCGAGAAGCCCTACTTCGAAATCCCGGTTCTGAACTGGCATGCGGGACGGCTGACCGGGCTCTATCAACGCACCTATATCGAGTCGGCCGCGCGGTTCCCTGAGGCACCGAAGCGGAGTGCGGAACAGATCGAGGCGCTCGACCTCTTCGACGAGCTGGCAAACGACCCGCAGATGCATTTGCGGATGCGACTGCAGCCCGGGGATATGCAGTTCGTCTACAATCACACACTCCTCCACGACCGCACCGAGTTCCGCGATTGGCCGGAGCCGGAGCGACGGCGCCATCTGCTGCGCCTCTGGCTCGCGATCCCCAACGACAGACCGCTGCCGCCCATCTTCGCGCAGCGCTATGGCTCGCTAGAGATCGGCGACCGAGGCGGGATCGTGACGGAGGGCACTCGCCTGCATGTCCCTTTGGCGCCGTGACCGCGCCGCTCTTCAGCTTCGGCATCATCACCGACACCCATGTGCGGGTGCCGGGCGGCGACCTCTCCTCCCCCTTTCCGGTTAACGAGAAGGCCAATGCCCGGGCCCGCTATGCCACGGCCCTCCTGGCGGCGCACCGCCCGGCGCTCAGCATCCATTTGGGCGATGTCGTCCATCCGTTGCCGCACATGTCCGCGTTTGGCCCCGCCGCGGCGGAGGCAAAAGCCATCCTAGCCCCCCTCGGCCCGGATTTGCGGCACGTGCCGGGCAATCACGACATCGGCGACAAGCCCTCGCCCGGTATGCCCGCCAAGTCGTCGACTGCGGAGGGTTTGGCGCAGTACCGCGAGACTTTTGGCCCGCCTTGGCAGAGCTGGCAGCACCAGGGGATCCGCTTCGTCGCCATGACGGCCTCGCTGGTCAATTCGGGTCTGGCGGCCGAGTCCGACCAACGCGCCTGGCTGGAGGAGACGTTGCGGGCGGCCGAGGGTGAGCGGGTGTTCCTTTTCACCCACTACCCACCCTTCATCGCCGCACCGGACGAGGCCGATCACTACGACAACTATGCCGAGCCCGGGCGGCATTGGCTGCTCGACCTCGCGGCGGATACCGGGGTGGAGGCCGTGTTCTCCGGCCATGTCCACCACTTCTTCATGAACCGCTATCGGGGCGTGCGGCTTTACTGCCTGCTCCCCACCAGCTTCACCCGCCAAGATTATGCCGAGATGTTTCCGGTTGCGCCCGCGCCCGAATACGGCCGGGATGATGCCGGCAAATACGCCGTCACCCTGGTCGATGTGATGGCGGAGGGGCACCGGCTTCGCGTCGTGCCGACGGATGGCCTTGGAATGGAACCCGGCGATCCCTCGCCTGAGCCGACGCCTGAGCCGGCACCGCTGCCGCTGATCCCGCATCTGCGCCATGCCTGGTTCGAGGCCCGGCGCCTTCCCTACAAAGGCCCGATGGAGGAGTTCTCCCGCAAGCTTGCGCGCAACGACTACCCGCTGTTGCGTCTCCTCCAACTCGGCATCACTACGGTCCGAATACCCTTGAGCGACCTCGAAGACCCGGAGGCGCGCAGCAGGATCGAGGATTGGGCCGCTTGCGGCCAGCGCTTCGTCTTTTTCCGCATCGGCCTGCCAAAGGAGGTCGATGTCGAGGCGCTTCGCGGGATCGGCGATGCAGCGGCGGCGCTGGAGGTTCTGGCGACCCGGGCGGATCTGGCCGATCTCGGCCCAGGCCTGCCAAAGGCGATCGCCTATCTGCCGGTACCGTTCTGGCTTAGCAAGGTGACCACATCGGCGGATGGCGGGCCGCTGGATGCGCCATACTCCCATGCGGTGAGTGCGGGCTTTCTGACGGCGCAAGCCGATCTGATCTTTGCGTCACTTCCGGGCGGCCCCCCACCCGGCCTGGTGTTCCAGCTCCCCTGGGGAACGGATCCCGCAGTGACGATCCCGGATCTTGCGGCCCGCTGCCTGGCGTCAGGCACGCGTCTGGTCGCCAATGTCCGGTTGTCCCCCGCAAATCCCGCGGCCGCGAATTTCGACGACAGGGCGATTGCAGCCCATTTGCGCAAAGCGATCGATGCGGCGGAGGCGGCCGGTTCGGTCACGCTGCAATGCGACACCTTCGAAGATGTCGACCGCGGCTATGCTCCGCGCAACGGGCTGATCGACCGGCGCGGCAACGTCCGCCTCCGCCCCTGACGGGCTGGTCGGCCGAAGATTCCGGCGAACCTAGCGCGCTGGCAACATCTTGGATCGCAACGCAACACTCCCCTGGCGGAGAAGGTCCCGCCGTTCCTCGAACCGCTCCGGCAACGGCAGACCCGTTGCGACATCAAAGGTGCCCGTGTATGGGCCCGAAAAGAGCGTCCGCTCAGCCTCGAAGCGTGCCAGCTTTGCGCCCCGGTCGAAACTGTGGCCGAGCCCAGCAATGCGGTACCCCGGTGCCGCAGCCACCTCATCGAGATAGCCTTCCACCGACAGGTCGATCAGCGGGCCCGCCGCCCCCTCGAACCGTTCCGGCACCACATGCTCGACCAACAAGCGGCCATCGGCAAAGCGTCCGCGCAGGGTCCCAAATTTGCCGGTTCCCGGCAGAAGCAGCCCCGCCGCGGGTTCTAGCGGGACCCCACCGATGGTCGGGCTGGCGAACATCCCATCGCGCTCCACCGTTCCGGCGAGCACCGAGGGCTTGGCGGCATCAACAGGATCGATGCGCGACGCAACCACCTGCTGACCTCGCCATAGGCCCGAGACCGCAACCCGCATCCCAACCTCTGCAGTGCCGCGGGCATCCGCCTCCGGCACCACCGTGACCCCATCCACGGACAGTGCTCCGTCCGGTGCTATGACGGTAACAGTACCCAAGACCGGGTCAGCGACATGGACACGGCGCGCGAGGAGCGAGCCGCCGAGCTGCTCCGCCTCGATCGTCAGGGACTGCCCGATCCGGACCGCGTCGATCCCGATCTGGCCGAAGGTATCGGTGACCTCCGTCGCGCCATTGGTCACGACACGCAAGCCGTTCACCATCAACGAACCGAAATCCGTCAGTGTCCCGATGATGCCGGTACCACCGATACCCCCCTCCGCCGGGGGCTTTGGGCCATCCGCCACCTGCTCCAGCGTCGTGCATCCGGTCACCAACCCGGCACCGAGACCGGCGATCACCCCGCGTCGGTCAATTGCGCTCATCACCGTCCCCCCCCGATGCCGTCTCTTGGTCGGACGGCTCTTCGGCTTCGTCAACCCGATAGAAAAACACGCCGAAACGGAACCGATGAGTGCCATCGTCGGCATCGAGATCCTCGGCTTGGCGATCATGGGCCAGCCGGTTCAGATCCACCAGAGCCTCGGTGGCCAGGGCGCGCGCGCGGCCCTCTAGCACATCGACCGAGCTTGACCGGAGCCGGTTGTAATAGACCGCGCGCTCCATAAAGGGCGGGTCGTCGCTCAGCAGGTTGTCCGCCGCTGCGGCGATGTGGTCACCGACATTCTCCGCAAAGAAATACACCTTTTGATCGAGATCCGCCGGCCCCAAAAAGGCGTCGCCAGAAAGCTCGACGGTCTCACCGTCCTCGCTGAGGCTTACCAAGCCCTGGCGGACCAGTTCGTCGAGGACGGTGCGCGGGCGGATATCGCGGCTGACCGCCTCGACCAATGCCTCGAAGCTTGGTCCATCGCGACCGGCGCGGGGCAAAGGCAGCGGCCTACCCTCGCCATCCGTTGTCTCCGGCGACGCCAACCAACGGCCAAGCACGGTGGCAAATGTCGCAACCTTGCGGCTCGCCTCGGTGTTCTCGCCCTCTGGGTCTTCCCGAAAACTGCGGACATCGCGCCGGTGCACACCGGTCAACATGCTGATGCGGCTGTCGGTGGGGCGTTGATCGTCCAGCCGGAAATCCCGCTCGGCCACCTCGACATAGACGCGCTTGATGATCCGGTAGAGCGCCGGGGCAGTCATTCCTTGCGCAATCAACGCACGCACCAATGGCCGCAGCAGGCCGCGCAGCACCTGCCCGAAGGCGTTGTCCTTGGGATCCGGGGTCTCATCAGTCATCAAGCGAAACTAATCGGCGTGGAAAAAAAATCCACGGCGAAAGGTTGACGAAATTTAGGTGCGACACAATTGCTTCGCTATGCGTGGGAAAAAATTCCACATCACAGAGGAAGCTACCATGAAACAGTTTCTCGCAGCCAGCCTGCTCGGCATCCTGTCCGCTTGTGCAGGGGCAACGCAGACCGCAACCACGTCCGCACCCGCCCCGCAGGCCGACATCGTCGACACCGCCGTTGCCGCCGGGCAATTCAACACGCTCGTCGCCGCCGTGCAGGCTGCCGGGTTGGTCGACACGCTGAAATCGCCGGGACCGTTCACCGTCTTCGCACCGACTGACGACGCCTTCGCGAAACTGCCGGAGGGCACGGTCGAGTCGCTGCTGCAGCCGGAGAACCGCGAACAGCTCACCGCGATCCTCACCTATCACGTGATTGCTGGCGAGGTGATGTCCGCAGATCTGGTCGGCAAAAAGCTCGCCGCGAAAACCGTCCAGGGCAGCGATGTGGATATCGATGCGACCGGCGGCGGCGTCCAAGTCGGCAATGCAAGCGTGGTCGCCGCGGATGTCGATGCCTCGAACGGCGTGATCCACGTGATCGACACCGTACTCCTGCCCTAACCGGCAGAGCGCCCAGGAATTGAGGAAACGATAAAATGGCACACCCCATCACCTTCGAGTTCAAAGGCGTGGAGTTCACGCTGGAGAACGGCCATCTCTTCATCGGCGACCACCCGGTGTCGCTGCTCGATTTCGCCCGCTTCGCCGCTGGCCAGATCGACTTGGCGCCGCCGCCCCCGCCGGAGCCCGGCAGCATTGTCGACATCGTGCTCGAGACCTCGGGGACCGAGGGGCTAGACGACAATGGCGGCGACTTCGACATCCTGCGGGAAGCGCTGGTCGCTGCAGGGCTGGTCGAGACGCTGGCGGACACTGAGGCGGACTTCTCGGTGTTCGCGCCGACGGACGACGCGTTCATAGAACTCGCCCGTTCGCTCGGCGTGGAGGTCGCTGATGGCGACGAAGCTGCTGCGCTGAACGGCATCCTCGCCGCCCTGACCGACCTTGGCGGCAGCGAGGCCGCTGGCCTGCAACTCCTCACCGATGTGTTGCTCTACCACGTGGCCCCGGATGGCCGAACCCTGGCGGAGCTGCAGGAAGACGGGACGATCAGCACCGCCCTGGGTGCGAGCTTCGATGTGTCCGGCACACAGCTCATCGACAACGAGCCCGATGTGACCGACCCGCAGGTGGTTGCCCCGGACATTGCGGCGTCGAACGGCACCATCCAAGTGATCGACCGGGTGCTCCTGCCCCTCGACATTCCAGGCAACGAACCCGGCAACATTGTCGACATCGCGGTTGGATCGGACGACTTCAACATCCTGGTGTTAGCGCTCTCGACCGCGGGTCTGGTCGAAGCCATTCAAACGTCAGAGGATATCACCGTCTTCGCCCCGACCGACGCCGCCTTTACCCAGCTTGCGCTGGATCTCGGCTTCACCGGCGATCAGGGCGACGAGACGGCGGTCTTCAACTTCATCGCCGAGGTGCTGGCGACACTTGGCGACCCGATCGAGCTGCTGACGAACATCCTGCTCTACCACGTCTCTCCTGGCGAAAAGACGGCAGCCGAGATCGATGCGCTGGCTCATGTCGACACCCTGCTTGAAGGCGCGACCTTCGGCACCAAGGGCACCGAGCTGATCGACAACGAGCCGGATGTGGCGAACCCAGACATCGTGATCCCGGATATCCCGGCTGCGAACGGAGCCATCCAGGCGATCGACCGGGTGCTCCTGCCCCTCGACATCCCCGGCAACGAGAGCGACGACGTCATCCAGGGCACCAATGGCAACGATGTCCTCGAAGGCGGCGGCGGCGACGACCGCATCTTTGGCTTCGTCGGCCAGGACCACATCTCCGGCGGCGACGGGGACGACATCCTCTCCGGCGGGATGATGTTCGACAAGATCCATGGCGACAACGGCGATGACCGCATTCACGGCGGCAAGGGAAACGATGCGCTGTTTGGCGGGCATGACGACGACATCGTCCGCGGCAGCAATGGCGACGACCTGGTCAAGGGCGGCGCCGGCAACGACAAGCTGTTCGGCGGCAAGGGCGACGACCGTCTGCTGGCCGGCGCCGGCGACGACAAGCTCTCCGGCGGCCAGGGCTCGGATCTGTTCGATTTCGAATGGGTTGTCGGTGAAAACCGGGTCCATGACTTTTCAACCGAAGACACGATCGAGCTGTCGGCCTCCGACTTCGCCGATTTCGACGCAGTCCTGGCCAATGCCACCCAGGTGGGCCACGCGACCGAGATCACCGGTGACCGCGGCAGCATCCTGCTGCTGAGCACCGATGTGGAGGAGCTGCAGGAAGACAGCTTCACCTTCGTCTGATCCGGTTCCCCCTCCGGACGACGAACTGCACCCTACTGGAGCGATCCGGTGGGGTGTCTTTCGCTGAAAAGCCACCGACAATGCATCCGCACAACAGGGCCAAACCGCCATTGGCTCGGCGCTATTGTCCCTAATGCATCCTTAATGTCCCCGCATTCCAAAGCGATCTAGCACCCGAGTTTGGTGAGTATGCGCGTGGCGCGGGCCCGGCCTGCGCCACGTCGCAAGCGGGGGGCGGTTGAACGGCAGGGGCGCCGTGACGCCGCGGAGGATGCATGGCGACCATCATTGTCAACACGTTCGAGGACGAAACCGACGGCTCGATCACCGATGGTACCATCTCGCTGCGGGATGCAATCGCCGCGGCGTCCGAAGGCGACAGGATCACCTTCGCCGAGGCGGGGTACACGGGCCTGGAGCTCGGCGCACTGGTGCTGGTCCAGGGCGTGACCATCGACGGCGATCTCGACGATGACGGTGTTGCTGATGTCACGGTGGATGCGCAGGGGATGTCGCGCGCCTTTACCGTAACGGGCCGCGAAGTGGTGCTCGACGGGTTGATGATTACCGGCGGCTACAGCTATGGCGACACAGCGACTGCGGCGGCCGGCGGCGGGATCTTGGTCGAGCGCAGCGCCGAACTCACGATCTTGGGCTCGGCTCTCTACGGCAACTATGCGACCGGCGCGGGCGGCGGGCTGTACAGCCTCGGCGAGACGACGGTGGTCGACAGCGAGGTGGTGGAGAATGCCTCGCTGGGCGGCGGCGGCGGCCTTGCGGCAGGCGAAGGCACACTCGCCGTTCTCGACACGATCATCGGCGCAAACTTCACCGAAACCGCGGGCGGCGGCATCGCTCTGACCGGCGACGCGACACTGATCGCAGACGGCCTGATGGTCGCCGAGAACGATGCAATCGAAGCCGGCGGCGGCCTCGCTATCGATGAAGGCAGCCTCGCGATCATCGAAGGCTCCGACATCGTGGGCAATACGTCGGAGACCGGCGGCGGCATCGCCAATGCAGGCGAAGCCTTCTTGGACGGGACCCGCGTCGCGGAGAATAGCGCCGTCACCGGCGGCGGTATCGTCAACACCGGAACGCTGACCCTGGTTCGCAGCACGCTTGCGGAAAACACGGCCGAGGGCGAAGGCGGCGGCATTTTGAACGCGGGCCCCGATGCGGTCCTGGCGCTCGTCAGCGCAACCCTCGCCGACAACGCGGCGGAAACGGGCGCAGGCCTCGCCAACGACAATGGCGAGGCAGTGCTGATCAACGCCACAATCGCCGGCAATGCCGCCGGCGAGGTCGGGGGCGGCGTCGCTAATCTCGGCGGCAATCTGCAGCTCACCCATGTGACCCTGACCGGCAACATCGCCGAGGCTGAGGGCGGCGGGGTCTTCGCGACCGGCGCCACCTTCGTTGCGGACTCGATCCTGCTCGGCAATGCCGCCGGATCGGATGCGGAAGTGTCCGGCGATATCGATTTCGAAGGCACCAACATCGTCGGCGCTGACCCGGAAAGCTTCGATGCCGAGGGCTACGACAACGTGATCCAGGCCGCGACGGGCGAGGTCTTCGCTGCGGTCGCCGACCTCTTCGGGGTGCCTGCGGGCGTTTTGGAGGACAATGGCGGCGCGGTCCCGACCGTCGCTCTCCTGGCAGCCTTCGGCAATCCAGCGGTCAACGCGGCCAGCGGCGATCTTCCAGAGGACGAGTTCGACCTCGACGGGGATGGCGACACCGACGAAGACCTGCCCCTCGACGCACGCGACAGCGACAGGGAAACCGGTGCAACGCCCTTCACCGATGATCCCGATCTCGGCGCCGTCGAAGTGCAGCCGGACGATTTCGGCGTCGCCGATCTAGAAATCGTTCTGGTCGATGCAGACACCGATGAGATCATCGGTCCGCTGGAGGACGGCGACCAGTTCCTGGCCAGCACGCTCGACGGCCGCGATATCAGCATCGCCGCCTTCATCCCGCAGCAGAGCCCGTTCTTCGGCCTGGTCGAAAGCATGCAGGTGGTCTTGAACGATGGCGACGAGACGCAGACCGAGAATGTCGAGCCCTACACACTTTTCGGCAATTCGGGCGAGAACTATTTCGGCGATGAACTGCCCCTCGGCGACAACCGGGTCACCTTCAATCTCTACAGCAACAACAATCTGAACGGCAGCTTCCTCGGCACGGTCACCCGCGACTTCACCATTGTCGACGACATCTCTGTCGGGGCACCCACCGTGACAGATGACACGCTGATGGTGTTCGAAAGCGACGACGACGGCGAGATCGACATCTTCGCCAACGACGAGGCCGCAGCGGGCGAGGAACTGATGGTCTTCGCCGTGGGCAGCTCCGCCTCCGATCTCGACGACGACGATGTCGATGACGAAATCGAGGGCTCGAATGGCGGGATCTTCGAGGTGGACGAGGACGGCGAAGTCAGCTTCGACGCAGACGGCCAATTCGAATTCCTCGGCGCGGGAGAGACCGCGACAACCTCCATCGCTGTAGAGATCGGCCATGACGATGCGGATGGCGACAACACCGCGATCTCGACACTGACCGTGACGGTCACTGGCGAGAATGACGCGCCGGAAGCCGAGGATATCGACGTCACCGTTGCGCAGGGTGAAAGCGTTTCAATCGACGTCCTGGGCAGTGTCACCGACCCAGATGCAACGGACACCCTGTCCATCGCCTCGCTGACCGATCCGGAGAGCGGGACGGTCCAGATCGTCGACGGCGAGGTGGTCTACACGGCGGATGACGACTTCACCGGGACGGACAGCTTCGAGTTCACTGTCTCCGACGGCAATGGCGGTACCGACACGGCGACAGTAATGGTTCAAGCTAACTGCGACAACGCCATGGACGGCGTGGATATCGGCCTCTACGACGCAACCAGCGATGATCGCATCCAGACCCTGACCGGCAACGACGTGATCTTCACCAGCAGCTTCACCTCATCCTCGCTGACCATCGCCGCCGATATCGACGAGAGCCATGTCTGTTTCGAGGATGTCGAAAGCGCACGCCTGACGCTGAACAATGGGGACCAGGTTAAGGTCGAGAACTTCGAGCCCTTCGCGCTCTTCGGCGACATCAACCGCAATTTCGATGGCGGGTCGCTTCCAGAGGGCGAGAGCACACTGGTCTTTGAGTTTTACTCCGAAGATGAGGCGGACGGCGAGTTGCTGGCGACCGTTGTGCTGGACTTCACGATCGTCGACGACCTGGTCTAACGCCACCTGCGACGGTCAGATAGCCGAGCGCTGATAGGCGGCGCGTGCAAGCCATTCCGGATCGATCTCGACGCCCCATCCGGGGGCGTCGGTGACAAAGGCTTGGCCGTCCTCGATCCGATAGGGATCTTCGACAAACAGCCCTTCTTGCCACGGGTAGTAGTCTGCCCCCTCGATCGAGAATTCCAGGTACTTCCCAGCATTCGGCACGGAACGCAGCAAATGCATGGTGAAAAGCGTCACAAGCGAGAGATTGGCGCAATGCGGCGTCACCGGCAGCCCGACTTCGGCAGCCATGCGGCAAACGCGCAGCGTCCGGCAGATCCCACCAAGATACAGGATATCCGGCTGAGGGATGTTGACTGCGCGCATCTCGATCATCCGGCGCCAGGTGGGCAGATCGCAATCCTGCTCGCCGCCCGTGACGTCGATGGAGAGCGCGTCCGTTACCTCCTTGGTCTGCTCCAACTCCCAATAGGGACAGGGCTCCTCGAAATGGCAAAAGCCGTGGTCCTCCAGCATCCGGCCAACCTCGATGGCGCGGGACGGACTATAGCAACTGTTGGCGTCGATCAGCAGATCCGCCTCCGGCAGGGCGCGACGCATGGTGGGGATGATCTCCTCGGTCCGCCCGGGCCATTCGTCCCGGTTGCGTCCGACCTCGGCCCCCGCACGGACCTTGAAGGCGGTGAACCCCTTCTCCCCCGCCAGGCGCGTCATCCTGTCGGCCTCCGCCGCTGGGGCTATGTCCCGTTTCATTGAGGACGCATAGGCCCGGATCGGTCCGGCGCTCCCGCCCAGAAGGCTCGCCACGGGCTGCCCGGCCCGCTTACCGCGCCAATCCCAAATCGCCGTGTCGACCCCTGCCATGGCTCGACGCAGATAGGAGCCGGGGAATTTATGCTCCCGCTCCGCCACCAAGTCGAGCAGGTCATCGAGATCGCCGGTGTCCTGGCCTAGCATCCAGGGGGCGACTTGGCGGTGCAGCACCTGGCAAGTGATGTCGGAGTGATAGGTCGAGACCTGACCCCAGCCCTGCCCGCCATCCTCCATGGTCACGCAGACGAAGCCCACGAATTCGGTGGTGAATGTCTCGATCGCGGTCAGCTTCATGCCGGTCCCCTCAGGCCATCGCATCCTCTCGGATCAAATCGGCCGCCTTCTCTGCCACCATGATGGTCGGCGCGTTGATGTTGCCGGAGGTGATGTTCGGAAAGACCGAGGCATCGACCACCCGCAGCCCGTCGACGCCATGCACCCGCAGGCGCGGATCGACCACGGACTGCGCCGGGTCCGTCCCGATCCGGCAGGTGCCGCAGGGGTGAAACACGGTCCAAGCCTGGTCCCGGATGAAGTCGCCGAGCGTTGCGTCGCAGGCCTTATCTTCGGTGGGAGAAATCGTGCTCTCGATCACTGCGGTTAGCGAGGGGGCGCGAGACAGACGTCGGACGAAGTGGGCCGCGTCGATGGCCTCGGCCATATCCTCCTCATCGTCGAAGTAGTTGGGCTCGATCACGGGTTGCGCGAACGGGTCGGCGGAGCGGATACCGACCCGACCACGGCTGCGCGGTCGGCAGGTGTTGTAGCCGATCAGAAAGCCTGGAAACGGGTCGGGCGACATCATAGGCCGCTTGCCCGGCGGCGCACGGGTGTAGCTGACCGGCGAGAAATAGAGCTGTAGGTTCGGCGCGGTGAGCTCCGGCCGGGTACGGACGAAGCCGCCGGCCTGGTTGATGCTGAGAGACAGCGGCCCGCGCTGTGTAAGGAGGTACTGCAGACCGACGCGCAGGCGGCCCGACCAGGGGCGCAAGACCTGGTTCAGCGTCGGCACCCGGCTGCGGAAGTGGAAGTCGACGCCGATATGGTCCTGCATATGGGCGCCGACGGCCGGCAGGTCGCGGTGCACAGCAATTCCGTGGGCCTGCAGATCCGCCCCCGCCCCGATGCCGGAGAGCTGGAGGATTTGCGGAGAATTCACGGTGCCGGCGGCCAAGATCACCTCTCGTCTCGCCTGGGCCACCGTCTCTTGCCCGCCGCGGCGGTAGCGGACCCCACGGGCGCGGCCGTCCTGCAGCATCAGACCCGTCACATGCGCATGCTTGGCGAGGGTCAGGTTTCGCCGCCTCAGCGCCGGGCGGAGATAACACCGTGCGGTCGAGGCGCGGATCCCCCCATGGGTCGTGAGTTGGTAAAGGCTCGCACCCTCCATCTCGGCGCCGTTATAGTCATCGGTCACGGCGATCTGAGACTCCCGCGCCGCTGCCAGATAGGTCTGGCACAGCGGATGTACCTGGTCACGGATATCCTGGACCATCAGCGGCCCGTCGCTGCCCCGTTCGGCGCAGGCATTGCCAGACCACCGCTCCATCCGCCGGAAATAGGGCTCAACGCCCTGCCAGCCCCAACCGGTGGCGCCCGCTTCGGCCCAATCGTCGAAATCGGTAGGATGGCCGCGCACATAGACCATGGCGTTGATCGCGCTCGAGCCGCCGATCACCTTGCCTCGCGGCCAATAGCTGCGCTTGCCACCGAGGCCGGGCACAGGCTCGGTCGTGTATTTCCAGTTCACGCGGGCGTCGTAATAGGTCTTGCCATAGCCGATGGGCATCTGGATCCAGAAATTCGCGTCGGTCCCGCCGGCCTCCAGCACCAAGACCGTGACGCGCGGGTCCTCGCTCAACCGGTTCGCGAGCACTGCGCCGGCCGAACCCGCACCGACGATCACGTAATCGAACTCTGCCATGCCCGTTCCCTCGGCGCGCCAGCCAACTGGCGAAGCACTCACTCTATGACCGGACCGGAGCCTGAACTGAGGTGCAAGTCAATCCGTCGCGTGAGATCGGGTGCGGGCAGTGCGCGGGCGGGGCATAGTGGCCGCGAAAAGCGCGGTCAAAACGGAAAAGATGTGGCGATGCAGGACGACGGTCATTTCGACGAGCGGGTCGCGGCCTCCTACGACGCGGATGCGGCGATGTTCGACCCCGCCGTTGTGACGCCCGCCGTGGATCTGCTGGCAGAACTGGCGGACGGCGGGCCGGTGCTCGAATTCGGGATCGGTACCGGGCGGATCGGTCTGCCGTTGGCGGAGCGCGGCCTAAGGGTCGCCGGCATAGACCTCTCCGGCGCCATGGTCGCCCGGCTGCGGGCGAAATCGGGCGGCGAGGTGATGGAGGTCGCAATCGGTGACCTGGCAGAGACGCGCGTGCCGGGCCAATTCACGCTGGTCTATCTCGTCTTCAACACCATCACCAATCTGACCACACAGGCGGCTCAGGTGGCGTGTTTTCAGAATGCCGCCAATCACCTTACGCCCGGGGGCCAGTTCGTAGTGGAGGTGTTCGTCCCCGCACTGCGCCATCTGCCGCCAGGGCAACATCTGCTGCCCTTCGCGCTGACCGACGATCATTGGGGCGTCGACGAATACAACACCACGACCCAGGCCATGACCTCCCACCATATCCGCATGGTGGATGGCAGGGCCGAGCGGTTCTCGGTCCCGCTCCGCTATGTCTGGCCGGCGGAGCTCGATTTGATGGCACGCCTGGCCGGTCTCTCCCTGGCGCACCGGTGGGCCGACTGGCATCGCGAGCCTTTCACGGCCGAAAGCACAGCCCATGTTTCCGTCTGGCAAAAGCCCGGCTGACGCCGCTGCTGCAAAGGCAAGCAAGGCTTCGATCCTTCCACATCTTCCCCTAGGCTGGTTATCCAACAGGGGGACCGAGCCATGGACACACGCCAGGAGCTGTTGGACATCATCGAGGCGGAGCGGGATCGCATCGTCGCCTTCTTCCGAGACTTCGTTCGGCAGGCGAGCCCGAACCCGCCCGGCGACACGGTCGAGGCCACCCGCCATATCACCGATTTTCTGACCGCCGAGGGGGCGCCCCACCGCCTGGTCGCACCTCAGCCTACGATGCCGAATGTGGTCGGGACGGTGGAGGGCGCCGCGCCGGGCCGCCACTTGGTGCTTAACGGCCATATCGATGTCTTCCCAGTGGGCCAGGACCCGTCCGCCGAGGGTTGGACCACCGAGCCATGGGGCGGCGAGATCCGGGACGGCAAGATTTATGGCCGCGGCTCGTCGGACATGAAGGCCGGCACCTCTGCCTCTATCTGGACCTATGTGCTGCTGCACCGCATCCGGGAGCGGTTTAAGGGCAAGCTCACCCTGACCTGCGTCTCGGACGAGGAGACCTTCGGCCCCTGGGGCGCCCGCTGGCTGATGGAGCATGAACCGGAGGTGCGGGGCGATTGCTGCCTGAATGGCGAACCCTCCAGCCCGTTTTCCATCCGCTACGGAGAGAAGGGGCCGCTCTGGTTAACCTTTACGGTGCGGACCGATGGCGGCCACGGAGCCTATACCCATGCCAGCCCGTCGGCGACAAGGCTCGCCATGCGGCTCATCCAGGATCTGGAGAGCCTCGAAGATCTCGTCTTCCCGATCCCAGACAACCTGATGCGCGCGCAGATCGAGTCTGCCGAGGCTACCGACCGCGCCATGGGGCCGGGCGCAGCAGGCATTCTGCCGAAGGTAACTCTCAACATCGGCACCATCCAGGGCGGCCTCAAGAACAACATGATCCCCCATACCTGCGTGTTCGAGGCGGATGTCCGCCTGCCCGTGGGTGTCTCGCGGGAGCAAGTGATGGCCGAGGTCGAGAAGATCGCTGCCCGGCACCCGCACGCGAGCATTACCGAGGATCGATGCAACCCGCCCTCCTGGTGCGACCCCTATGGCGAAATGGTCGAAATCATTCAGCGCAATGTCGAGGCGCTCGGCCGCCCACGCCCCGTGCCGGTGGTCTCGATCGGCGGCACCGACGCCCGGCTGTGGCGCTATGAGGGGATCCCGGCCTATGTCTACGGTCCATTCCCGGCAGGGATGGGGTCCTTTGACGAGCATGTGCCGGTGGAAGACTACCTCCATATCGTCCGCACCCATGTTCTGTCAGCCTACGACTATCTGATGGCGGGGTAACGCCATGACCGGTACGTTCCCGCATCTTTTGTCACCCATGGCGCTCGGCCCGCTGACACTACGCAACCGGGGACTGGTGACGGCCCATGTCCCCGGGCTGGAGGAGAAGGGTCTGATCGGGCCCGACTACATCGCCTATCAGCGCACGAAGGCAGCCGGTGGCGCGGGGCTGCAGATCTCCGGCTCCTCCGCCGTGCATCGAACCGGCGGGGTCGGCGGCGGCCGCGGGGTGAATGCCGGCACGGCGGAGGTGGTCGAAGGCTATGGCCGCCTCGCCGAGGCGATCCATGCGGAGGGCGGCCGGTTCCTGATCCAGCTCGGCCATGCAGGCGCGACGGTGAACGACACCGATGCGGGGCGACCCTTGCTCGCCCCCTCGCCGGTGATGTCGCGCCTCGTGCGAGAAACGCCGAAGGAGATGAGCCTCGGCGAAATCGACGAAGTGGTTGCGGCCTTCGGTGCTGCGGCGCGGCGAGTGAGGGAGGGCGGGCTCGACGGGGTCGAGATCTTGGGCGCCTTTGGCTACTTGGTCGGCGCGTTCCTGTCGCCCTATTCGAACACCCGGACCGACGCCTATGGCGGATCGCTGGAAAACCGGCTGCGGTTTGCCCTGCGGGTGATCGATGCGGCGCGGGAAGGGGTCGGGCCCGACCGGGTCCTGGGCCTCCGTCTGCCGGGCGACGAGCGGGTCGAGGGCGGCCTCACCGCCGGGGATCTGCAGGAGATCGGCGCACGCTTGGCTGCCACCGGAAAGCTCGACCACCTCAACGTCATCGCCGGGACCAACTACGACCGCAAGGGTCGGATGGAGCATTGGGCGCCGACCCCCGCGCCCCATGGCGAGTTCGTTCCGCTGGCGGCGGGGATCAAGGCACGGGTGGCGATACCGGTTTTCACCACCGGCCGGATCACCGACCCGCGCATGGCCGAGCAGATCCTGGCCCGCGGAGATGCAGATATGGTGGGCATGACGCGGGCCCAGATCTCGGACCCGGATCTGGTCGCAAAGCTGATGGCGGGCCAGGCGGAGGATATCCGGCCCTGCGTCGGCGCCAATCTATGCATCGGCCGCGCGATGGAGGGGAAGCCGATCCGCTGTTTCCACAACCCCGGCGCCGCCCGGGAACGGAGCTGGCGGAGCGCAGAACGCGCTACCCGGCCGCGGCGGATCGCGATCATCGGCGGTGGCCCGGCTGGCTTGGAAGCGGCGCGGGTCGCCGCCGAACGCGGGCACCGGGTGACGCTGTTCGAGGCCGGTGAGGCGCTCGGCGGGCAGCTTCGCCTCTGGTCGCAGGCGCCGATGACCGCAGAATTTGCAAAGACGGTTGCTTGGTACGAGGGTCAGCTTACCCGACTGCAGGTCTCGGTGCGGTTGCGAGAGCGGGTCGCACCGAAAGCCCTCGCGGAGTTGGACGCCGATGCCCTGGTGATCGCCACGGGGGCGCAACCCTTGCCGCCGGGTGAGATCGCGGGGGCGGAGGCAGCGCAGATCACCCTGCTCGACCCCTGGCAGGCCATCGCTGAACCGCCGGAAGGTCAAAGCATCGTGGTGGTCGACGAGGGGGGTGGCCGGGCCGCTCTGTCCGCCGCCGACCGACTGTTGGGATCGAACCGGGTCACGGTGGTCACAGCCGAATATGCCGTGGGCGAGTTGGTGACACCGACTGTGCGGGGCATGATCTACAAGCGGTTCCTGTCCCAAGGTGCAGTGTTCCGGCCCAACGAACTGGTGGCCCGGATCGAGGGTAGGACCGTGATCACCTGCAACATCCACAGTGGCACTGAACAGGCGATCCTGGAGGTTGATGCGCTGGTAAACTGGCAGGGTGCAGAGACCGTCTCGGACCTCCACGCCGCGGCCGAGGAGAGCGGTAAGCCGGTGCAAACCATCGGCGACTGCGTCGCACCCCGACAAGTCCATATCGCGATTGCCGAGGGGGCGATGGCGGCCCGGGCGCTTTAGCTAATCGCGGCAGAATCGCGACCGGCCGGGCGGGGCCGTCTATCGATTCCACGACCTTGCATATTGACCGTTCCGGCCGTCGGATCGGCAGCCACGGACCCGAGGGTGGGCGCAGCCCAGGCTGATGCCCGGTCGGGAAGAGTGGGGAAATCCTCGCCCTATTGCTTTGTCGTGGATCCGAACAGCATCGACGCCACGAGAAGCGAAGTGGAGATCAGGATCATGATGGTCGAAATCGACGCAATCGTCGGATCGATCTGATCCCGTAGCGCGTTGAACATCGACCGGGTCAGCGTCGCGTTGTCACCGCCGGAGACGAACATGGCGATGATCACCTCGTCGAAGGAAGTGATGAAAGCCAGCAAGGCGGCGGTGATCACGCTGAACCGGATCTGCGGCAGGGTGATCGCCATGAACGCATAAAAGCGGGAGGCGCCGAGGCTCCTCGCCACCCTCTCCTGGTTCATGTCGTAGCTCTTCAACCCGGCGCTGACCACGATCAGGACCAACGGGATTGCCAAAATGGTGTGCGCCATGACGATGCCGGGGATCGTGTTGACCAGCCCAAATTTGACGTAGACGTAGAAAACCCCGATCCCAATCAGCACCACCGGCACCATCATCGGCGTGATCAGCGTGATGAAGAGAAGCTGCGCGAAGCGAAAACTCGAGCTGAACAGCCCATAGGCTGCCATCACGCCGAGCGGAGTGGCCAGCAGCATCGTCAAGACCGCCACCTTCAAAGAAGTATAGGTGGCCGACATCCACTCGTCCGACGCGAAATAGTGGTCATACCAGCGGGTCGACCAAACCCGCGGCGGGAACTCGAGATACTGCGAGTCCGAGAAGGACATCGGAATCACGATCACCGTGGGTGCCACCAGGAACACCATCACCAGCCCCGCAGCGATATAGAGCCAGAGGCGCTGGCTATGGGTGATTTGCGTCTCGGACGCAGGGCGATCGAACCAGGACATCAGCGGCCTCCCCCAAGCACGCGGTCGAGCCGCAGCAGCCGCGAAGAGAGGTAAAGCGTGCCCATGGTCAGCACCAAGAGCACCACGCCGAGCGCGCTGGCCGCACCCCAATTGAAGAAGATCTCGATCGTGTCGGTGATCTTCATGGACACCATGATGACCTTACCGCCGCCCAGAACCGCTGGCGTGACGAAGAAGCCGAGGCAGAGGACGAACACGATCAGCCCGCCCGCGAACAAACCGGGCAGCGACAGCGGGAAGAACACCGTCCAGAACGCCCTGACCGGCCCTGCACCCAGATTGCTCGCGGCCTTCAGATAATCTTTATCGATAGCCTTCATCGCGCCATAGAGCGGCAGCACCAAATAGGGCAGCATGATATGGACCATCCCGATCAGGGTACCGTTCATGTTATGGACCAGCTTCACCGGCGTGTCCCACAGCCCAGCATCGATGGCCCAATCGTTCAGCAGCCCCTTCCGCTGCAGCAGAACCAGCCAGGCATAGGTCCGGACCAACAACGAGGTCCAGAACGGCAGCAGCACCGCGATAAGGCAGATCGTCGCCGCCCGGGCCGGCAGTTGCGACAGGAAATAGGCCAGCGGATAGCCGATCACGATGCAGATCAGGGTGGTGAGGATCGAGACCTCGAAGGTGGTCCAGAAGATCCGCGCATAGGATTTGCGGTTCACCATCCGCTCGTAGTGCTCAAGCGTGAAGCTGCCATCGTCGCCGAGGAAGGAGAGCCAGAAAAGCCAACCGACTGGGATGATCATAATGATCATCACCAGGAAGATGGCCGGCGAACAAAGGCCCAGCATCGTCATCCGCTCGGCCGTTGCGTCGCGGCGTAGCCCCTCGGCATTTGGCTTCTCCGCGGTTTGCTCCGGCGGCAGACCAGCGATTTCGGTGACGGCCATGCTCAGCCCTCCTCCGCCGAAATCAGCACGGTATCGTCTCGGTGAAGGCCGAGGGAGACGGTGTCCCCCGCCGCCGGGACCTGCGCGGCGGGATCGCTGAAGGTCGAGGCGCGCAGTGCGATCGAGGTGCCGCCCGCCAGATCCGCATAGATCAAAAAGCTCTCGCCCTGGAAGACAACCTCTGACACCGTGGCATCGAAGACGTTCATATCGGGCGGTACCGAACCGTTGAGGATGCGCACGCGCTCTGGCCGCATCAGCAATTCGGTCTTGCGGTTCGGGTCCACCGCCTCGGCGAGGAGCAGGTCTTTACCGGCGACTTTTGCCGCCTGCCCCTCGACTGTCACGGGCAGGAAGGTCGATTCGCCAATGAAGTCGGCGACGAAGCGGTTTGCCGGCCGGTCATAAAGCCGTCGCGGCTGGTCGAGCTGCATCAGGCGGCCATGGTTGATCACCGCGATCCGGTCCGACATGGTCAGCGCCTCGCGCTGATCATGGGTCACATAAACCGTGGTCATCCCGAGTTTTTCGTGCAGATGCCGCAGCTCGATCTGCATATGCTCGCGAAGCTTCTTATCCAACGCCGAAAGAGGCTCATCCATCAGCAGGATCCGCGGCTCGAACACGATGGCGCGGGCCAGAGCCACCCGCTGTCGCTGCCCGCCGGAGAGCTGATCGACCTGCCGCTGCCCATAGCCGCCGAGCTGCACGGTCTCCAACGCCGCCTCGGCCCGAGCCGCAGCCTCCGCCTTCGGAACCTTCCGCAGCTTCAGCGGGAAGGCGACATTGGCGAGCACATTCATATGAGGGAACAGCGCATAGTTCTGGAATACCATCCCGACATCGCGCTGATGGGGCGGCGTGCGGATAACCTCACGATCCCCGAACTTCACGCTGCCATGATCGGGCCGGGTAAAACCCGCCAGCACCATCAGGAGCGTGGTCTTACCGGACCCCGAAGGCCCCAGCAGGGTCATAAACTCGCCGCTGCGGATATCGAGCGAGACATGGTCTAGCGCATGGACATCGCCATAGGTCTTGGTGACGTCGCGAATGGTGATCGGAAGCGCTTCCGCGCCGACACTGCTGTCCTTCACGCCTCACCCCCAAGCTGCGAAATGCGTGGCTGCGGCAAACCGGGGGCGACGACGACGCCCCCGGAAGCGCGGATCACTCGGTGATCATTTCCTGGTAAAGCTCGGAGGCCACCTTCTCCCACTTCGCATACCAATCGTTGTTCACAACGAGCTGCTGTTCGGCATTCGCCGGGTAGGAGGGCAGCTTCTTTGCCAGGTCATCTTCGATGATGCCCAGATCGTAGGCCACCTTGTTGGTGGGGCCATAAGTGATGTATTGCGGCATGGCTGCCTGGTAGCTGGCCTTCGACGCCTCGGCCAAGAATTTCATGGCGAGCTCTTTGTTCGGCGCGCCTTTCGGTATACCAAAGCAGTCATAGTCGAGCAGCGCACCATCATAATTGTAGGCAGCCGGCGCCCCATCCGCGATGGCCACATCGAACCGGCCGTTCCAGCCAGTGGTCATGTCGACCTCGCCATCCTTCATCAGCTGCGCATGCTGAGCGCCGGACTTCCACCAAACAGCGATATGAGGCTTCAGCTCGGCGATCTTGTCGATGGCGCGTTGAATGCCCTCCTCGCTGTCGAGGACCTCATAGACCTCAGCCGGTGGCACTCCATCGGCCAGCAGCGCCGGCTCCAACGCACCGGAATACTTGCCGCGATAGGCGCGGGTCCCGGGGAACTTCTCGACATCCCAGAAGTCCGCCCAAGTCTGCGGAACCGCATCGCCATAGGTTTCGGTGTTGTAGGCAAAGACGGTCGAGAAGGTGATCGTGCCCACGCAGTGCGACAGATAGGTGCCCGGTATGAAGTCCGACACATCGATCATCTCGTAGTCCAGCGGCTCCAGGATGCCCTCAACCCCAGCGCGCGCGCCACCGCCCGAACCGGTATCGATGATGTCCCAGGTGACCGCGCCGGCCTGGACCTGCAGGCGGACGTCCGAAATGCCGCCATAGCTGTCCTGCTTGATCGCGATGCCGAGCTTTTCGGCCACCGGCTCGAAGATCGCCTTCGACTGCGCGTCTTGGTAAGATCCGCCCCAAGAGACGATGGTCAGCTCATCGGCGCTTGCGCCGGTTGCGCCCAAAACCAGCGCTCCCGCGAATGCAACCGAGCCGAGCAGATGTTTGTTGGTCATGGTCTCTGTTTCCCTGTGATGTGGTCGTTTTTTTCGGGGCTTTTGTGCCCTTGGGGAAACAGCATGACGGGCAAACCGCCTGCGTGCAAGGGTGATGACCCCTATGATGCCGGGCCCGGGGCGCAAAGGTTAGGCAGCCCGGTTGTCGCGCCACCGGTAATAGCTGATGGAAGGGGCAAGGAACCAAGGCTTGCCCCAGTAATAGGCACGGGTTTCGAACGGTACATCGGCCAGAGGGCTTTCCCCCTCGGCCAGGCCCAGTAGCTGCTGGCCGATCCGCATACCGAGATAGCTGGCGAGCGAGACGCCGGAGCCGCAATAGCCCATGGCGTAATGCACCCCCTCCCGCTCGCCCAGATGAGGCAACTCGTCGAAGGTGTAGCCGACGAACCCCATCCAGGCATGGCTGACTTTTGCCTCCGAAAGCTCCGGAAAGCGCCGCACCATCTCGGCATGCAGATCGGGCGCCGCCGCGCTCGGGTCGGTCTCTGAGATCGAGACGCGGCCGCCGAACAGGATGCGCCGCCGCTCCGGGCAAGTGCGGTAGTAGACGACCAGTTTGCGGGTGTCGGTGATCACGCGGTCGTTGGGGATCAGCCGGGCGACGAGATCGGGGGCCAACCGGTCTGTCGCGATCATATAGCTGCCGATGGGAATGATACGCCGCCGATGCCATGGCGTAGCGCCGCCGGTATAGCCGCTGGTCGCGACGACGACATTCCTGGCTGCGATCTCGCCCTTGCTGGTTCTGACAGTAAGAGTGCCGGGCGCCCCCACGATCCCCTCCGCGCGGCAATGGGGCACGACTTCCGCCCCCGCCGCCTGCGCCCGGTCGAGCAGACCCAGATGATAGGCCCCCGGATCGATGGAGGCATGAAGCGGCTGCACCACCCCGCCATGGTAGAGGTCGCTCGCGATCTCCCGGTGCTGCTCCGTCTTCGGCACCGCATAGGCGCCGGTCTCGAGCCCTTTGACTTCATGGTCGAAAGAGCGGGCGAGCACCTCGTAGTTCCCCGGCGTGTGCGCCGCATAGAACCGGCCGACCCGGCGGAAATCGCAATCGATCCCTTCGGCGGTTGTAAAATCCTCGACCCATTGGAGGGCATTCAACCCCTCCTTCCGGATGGCAAAGGCGGCGTCCGCTCCGAATTTGGCCTTCAGCGCCCCATAGCTCGGCTTGATCGAAGTGCTGATTTGGCCGCCATTGCGGGAACTGCAACCCCAGCCTGCGGCCTCGGCATCGATCACCACCGTGTGCCGCCCGGCCCGCGCCGTCTGGATCGCCGCATGCAGCCCGGTATAGCCCGAGCCGATGATGACCACATCCGCTTTGGCGGGAAGCTGGACCTGCGCCGTGTCCGGGCGCGGGCTTCGTTCCCACCAAAACGGCTGGGCCTTGTAATCCTCAGCAAAGATCTGTCGGGTCATGCCGCCTCCTCCACCGCGCCGTCGCGGAAAAACGCCAGCAGGGCCGGACCGACCAAGTCGGGGGCCTCCAGCAAGATCGAATGGTGCAGCCCGGGCAGGATCCGTAGCCGCGCCTGCGGGATGGTGGTTGCCATAAACCGCGCCATCCGGGGGTTCGAGCCGATATCGTGCTCGCCGGTCATCACCAGGGTCTCGGCCTCGATACCGGAGACCTGCGGCCCAAAATCGGTATGGGCAAGCGCGTGATAGGCAGCGGCATAGGCGGCCTGATCCATCGCGGCGACCGCCGCCTTGCGCTCCGCCACCACGGAAGGGTTCGCCTCTCGGAAGCCGGACGAGAACCAACGAGCGACCGATTGGTCGAAGTAGTCGGCCGGGTGCGACTGCGCGATGAAGTCGAGCCGCGCCTCGACCCGAGCCCGCTCCTCCGCCGTGCGTCCCGCGACGGTCGAGAGCAGCGCCAGCCGGCTGACCCGCCCGGGATGGGACAGCGCCATACCCTGCGCGATCAACCCACCGAGGGAAAACCCGGCGATATGCGCCCGCGCCATTCCAACTTGATCCATCAGGTCGGTCAGGTCCGCGACGAAATCCTCGATCCCATAGGGACCCGGCGGTGCGCCGGACCGACCATGGCCGCGCAGGTCATAGCGCAGCACCCGGAATTGCGGCGTGAGATGGTAGGCCACGCCCTCCCAATCCTCGGCGCCCGACCCGACGCCATGGATCAGCACGAGATCCTCGCCCGCGCCCTCGACCCAGTGGTGTAGCCTCGGCCTCGCCCCCGCCAGCATTCCCGCTCAACCGTTTCCATTTGCAATCAACCGCTGCCCCGATAGGCTGGCGGGGCAAGCAGCACGGGTCAAGCGGTCCGACAGGGGGAAGGGCGCATGAAATTCTCGATCGCCGTGAATATGGAGCGGTATGACCCGGCGCAGGATATGCGCAGCGTGGCGGCGAACGCACTCGACTTGGTGAAGATGGCCGATCAGGGAGGTTTCGAGATCGCTTGGGCGGCCGAGCACCATGCCATCGAGATGACCATTGCCCCGGGACCGTTTCAGATCCTGATGCATTGGGCGGCCCATACCCAGACCATCCGCCTCGGCACCGCGGTGATCGTGGCGCCGTATTGGCACCCGCTGCGTCTGGCGGGCGAGGCGGCGCTTTGCGATGTGCTGACCGATGGGCGGTTGGAGCTGGGGATCGCCCGCGGTGCCTACCAATATGAGTTCGACCGGATGGCCGGTGGGATCGATGGCCGCGAGGGCGTGGCCCATATGAAGGAGATCCTGCCCGCGGTGAAAGCCCTGTGGCAGGGTGACTACGCCCATGAGGGCGACCATTGGACCTTTCCCACCTCGACCTCGGTGCCGAAACCGCTGCAGGACCCGCATCCGCCGATCTGGGTGGCGGCGCGGGATCCGGGCTCTTTCGACTGGGCATTTAAGGTCGGCGCCAATGTGCTCACGACGCCGCTGCAAAAACCGAACGCCGAAATCAAGGTGCTGGGCGACCGCTTCGACGAGACGGCGGCCAACAACCCGGAGATCCCACGCCCGCGCTTCCTGATGATGCGCCGGGCCTGCGTCTATGATCGGCCGGAGGACATCGCCGTTCCCGCCTCCGCCTCGGTCGAGTTCGCGCGCCGCTTCGAAAACCTGTTCCTGAACGCGGGCGGCGTGACCAACGGCTTCCCGGAGCCGGTGGATACGGAGGTGATCACCGAACGCGCCGACTATTCGGTCGAGACGCTGAACGAGAACCTGCTGTTTGGCACGCCCGACGAGGTGGTCGAGAAGCTGAAGCTCTACGAAGACGCCGGTGTCGACAACTTCTGCTACAACCCAGTCTTCGGCATCGACCATAAATTCGCCTGCCGCTCGCTCGAACTGTTCATCGAGCGGGTGATGCCGCAGTTCCACTAAGGGGCCGCGCGTGGCCTCGATCGGATTTATGGACCCGCCGACACGGGGGCCTTTCGCCGCCCTGCCGAGTTTCATGAATCTACCGCAAGCGGGGCCAGAGGGGGCTCTGGCCGCTATTCTCGGCGTGCCGTTCGACTGCGGCATGCACCCGACCCGCATCGGCGCGCGGGAGGGGCCGGCGGCGATCCGCGCGCAATCGACCCTGGTGCGCCCGTTTCAACCGCCCCATGCGGCCTTCAACCCGCTAGAGATGCTTCGGACGGTCGATTGCGGCGACGCCATCGTCTCGCCCAGTCTGATCGAGGAGGCATTCGAAGCGATCGAGGAAGCCGCCTACCAGATCCACGACGCAGGCGCAGCCCCGGTTGCCTTTGGCGGCGACGGCTCGATCTCGCTGCCCCTGATGCGGGCGGCGAAGCGGCGATACCCGGATCTTACGGTCCTCCATATCGACGCCCATACCGATACCTATCGCGGCGACGGCAATGCCGTGCACCACCGCTACAATGTCGCGACCACCTTCACGCGCGCAGCGGAGGAAGGGGTGGTCGATGCCGCCAATTCCTTCCATGTGGGTCCGCGGGGCCCGGTGATGGTGCAAGACGTCTTCGAACACACGCGCGCACAGGGCTATGGGCTGATCCCGGGACGCGATCTTTTCGGCGCGGGGTTGGAGGAGACCGCCACGACCCTGCGTACGGCTATGGCCGGGAGGCCGGTCTATCTCTGTTTCGACATGGACTTCTTCGACCCATCCTGCGCCCCGGGGGTTTGCACACCAACCTGGGGCGGTGCCACGGCGCGGGAGGGGTTGGGACTTCTCCAGGCCTTCGCCGGGATTGACGTGGTCGCCTGCGACATCAACACGGTCAGTCCGCCGCATGATGTGGGCGGGATGACCGCGTTCCTAGCGGCGACTGTCGCGCTGGAATGCCTCACGCTGCTCTGCCACGCGCCCGGGATGCGGTCCCGCCTGGCTGACCCGCCTGGGAAGTGACGGGTGGCTTTGCATTTCACGCGAGAGGAGTTTGCCGCCCGCCAGGCCGCGGCCTGTGCTGCGATAGTGGATCAGGGGCTCGACGGTCTCCTGATCTTTAAACAGGAGAGCATGTTCTACCTCACCGGCTACGACACCGCCGGCTATTCGATGTTTCAGGCGATGTGGCTGGGGGCCGATGGCCGCCTGGCGCTGCTGACCCGCTCCGCCGACCGGCTGCAGGCGAAGCTGACCTCGGTGGTCGAGGATACCCGCATCTGGGTGGATCGAGAGGGGGCCGATCCCGGCCAGGATCTGCGCGCCATGCTGGACGATCACGGTGTCCGCGGCAGCAGGATCGGTGTCGAGTACCATGCCTATGGCCTGACCGCGCAGCGGGGGCGGATGGTGGACAGCGCCTTGTATGGGTTCTGCCGGACCGAAGACGCGTCGGACCTGGTCCGCCTGATCCGTCTGGTCAAAAGCCCGGCGGAGCTCGACTTCACCCGGAAGGCGGGCGCGCTCTGCGATGAAGCTTGGGCGGTGGCGCTGCGGCAGACAGTGCCGGGCGCTTTCCTCGGCGATGTCTATGGACGGATGATGGCGGCGATCCTGGCGGGCGACGGCGACCCGCCGGCCGGGCGTTTCCCAATGGGTGCAGGAGAGCACGCGCTGCTGGTCCGCTACCACACCGGCAAGGAGGTGGTCGGCCCAGACGATCAGGTGCAGCACGAATTCGCTGCTGCCTATCGCCACTACCATGCTTGCGCGATGGGGGTGGTCACGACCGGGGTGGCGAAGGCAGAACACCGCTCGATGCTTTCCGCCTGCAGCGACGCCCTTGCCGCCTGTCAGGAGGCACTGCGACCGGGCAAGACCGTGGGCGACGTCTTTGCAGCGCATCGGGATACGCTTACCCGGGCGGGCCATGGCCATGCAGCGCTGAATGCCTGCGGATACACGCTTGGGGTGGCTTATCCACCAACCTGGATGGATTGGCCGATGATTTGGGAAGGAAATCCGCAAGTCCTGAGCCCAGGCATGGTCTTCTTCGTACACATCATCCTGCTCGACGACCGAACCGGCTGCTCCATGGCGCTTGGCGAGACCGCGATTGTGAACGAAGGGGCGTGCGAGCGGATCACCCATGTTGCCGAGAGCCTGTCCGGCAGCGCCTGACGTCTCAGTCGCTCGCATGACTGTAGTTGGACGCAGAACGTTCTGCCGAATTTGCGGCCTCTCGATCGTGGACCAAGGGACGGCGAGGACACCAGCAGTGAGAACCTGGCGACTGCGCCCGGACGGGTGGCGGTGATTAAGTTGCACCCTCCACCGGGGGGATGGGTACTGATGCTCAGGGTGTCGGATCCCGCGAGATAGCCCACCGAGTGGCCAGTCCTCGCGGCCAGGTGGCTACGCTATCGCCTTCAGTGCTCGGCGACCGAATGACGGCGCGGACCAATGCGGATCCGGGCAGCACCGCTCTCCGCAAACGCATCCATCAGGTCGCCGATGCACTCCACCGGGGCGGAGCCGAAATCCACCGAGAAGCGCCAGCCTTTCGGTATGTCGAAAGGACCTTCAATGCTGTGGACTGCGCCTTCCAGATCCGGCGACACCTCGGTGAACCGGCTTTGGATCCATTCGAGGAACCAACGTCGCAGGGGTGCCCAATCCGGTTTGGATGCGCCGGGTTCAACTTCGATTTCGCAACTATCCCAATCGAAGGGGGTGAAAACCGCAGCGAAGCCGTTCGGGGCGACCATGGTGACTGGATCGAAGGCCAATCTCTGCTCGGTCTCAACCCTGCGCACCAAGGCATGGCCGTTTGCGACCACACGTAAATCGGCGCGCCGGGGTAGCTTCAAAGCCCCGTCGCGGAGGCTCCTGCCATTCGCATCGCGGACCATCGGCTCCGCATGCACATCGGCGCCCTCGCCCAACGCGGTGGCCATGGTCTCGAGGATCTCGCCAACCGCTACGTCGCGGACCGGCTCGAGCACATCGACGAGGCGGGTGTCGAGCCGGGTCATGACGGACCTATCCCGCCGGGAGCACGCCCAACTCGCTCAGCGCCCGGCCGAGATCGGGTGGCAGCATCTCCTCCCCACCGGGCCGTTCGGACAGATCGGGGGGCGCATCTTTTGTTGTCAAGTACCGCCAGCCTTGGAACGGTCCCCGGGTTAGGGGCACGGTCCGCACCAAATCGGGATCGAGCACGATTGCGCAGCGGCGATGGCCATCCTCGCCCGTAACAGACTCCAGCGCCAGGATGCGCTGCCGCACCAGAACCGCGCCCTTGATCACCCAAAAAAGCGACCCTCCCGCCAAAATCTCCTCCGCCCGCCGCGGAAACATCCGCGTGACATGACAAGGGCGCCGGTCCACAAGGCCGGGCCCCTTGCGTTTCGAGGTTTTGGTCGCCTGCCATTTGGCAAGGTCCTCAATGGTGTCCGCGCCGACACAGAGTTTAATGAGATGCAGACGATTTCTCAGCGTTGACGCATTCATTTCTACACATCCATTTGGCGAGTTAGGGCGTTTACAGGATTATTCAGTGCCGATCTTGCAACTTATCCAAGGTCATTCAGGCCGAGAACATCGATCATCGAATATTCGCCAGGTTTTCGGTCGAGACCCCAGAGCGCAGCTTTGACAGCACCACGCGCGAAAAGCAGCCGATCCGTCGCGATATGGCGCAGCACGATCCGCTCTCCAGGACCAGCGAAAATCACGTCATGCTCACCCACCACATCGCCGCCGCGGAGCGCTTGCAGACCGATCGCACCGCGCGGACGCGGGCCCGTCAGGCCATCGCGGCCACGATCCGCCACGTCGGTCAGGCCCTGTCCGCGCCCCTCCGCCGCGGCCTCGGCAAGCATGAGCGCCGTGCCAGAGGGGGCATCGACCTTATGGCGGTGGTGCATCTCCACAATCTCCACGTCGAAATCGAGATCCAAGGCGGCGGCGACCTTCCTCGTCAGAACGGTCAGGAGATTGACCCCGAGCGACATGTTGCCCGCACGGATGATGGTGGCATGGCGTGCCGCAGCCGACAGCTTCGCCAAATGCTCGGGTGAAAAGCCGGTGGTTCCAATCACGTGGACCAAACGGGCCTGGGCGGCCATGGCGGCGTGGTCGACCGTTGGGTCAGGCGCCGTGAAGTCGAGCACGACGCGGGAGCGGGCAAAAGCCGGAAGGACATCGTCCTCGACAATCACGCCGCGCGCCGCAGCACCCATGGCCTGGCCCAGATCCCGACCCACCCAGTCGTGGCCCGAACGCTCGGTCGCGGCCACCAACCGGCAACGCGCGGTCTCGTCGACCGCGGCGAGCAGCATCTGCCCCATGCGCCCGCTAACGCCGGTGATGCAGACATCCACGGTCTGGGAATCGCTCATTTGGTCATTGCCTCCCCACCCTACACATCATGTAGCAGTGAGGAGCCAAGAGGGGAAGTGAGTCGCGCGAGACTCTCGCAGCGCCCGAGCTGTAAGGGTTCGGGCGCCTAGGTCCCGGTCATCCCATCCCAGAAATCCCGAACCTTCGAGAAGAAGTCCCTGTGCGACGGGCTGTTGCCGTCGCCGGCTTCCTCGAATTCGCGCAACAGCTCCTGCTGGCGCTTGCTGAGATTGACCGGCGTCTCGACCATCAGCTCGATGTAGAGATCGCCGAACTGCCCCTGACGCTGCAGCGCCGGCATACCCTTGCCCCGTAGGCGCAGCTGTTTTCCGGTCTGCACCCCGGAGGGTACCTTGACCCGAGAGCGCCCACCGTCGAGGAGCGGCGCCTCGATCTCACCGCCCAGCGCGGCTGTGGTCATCGGCACCGGGATCCGGCAATAGATATCCAGCGCCTCGCGATCAAAGATCTCGTGCTGGGTGACTTCGATGAAGATGTAGAGGTCGCCCGGTGGCCCTCCCCGGCTGCCGGCCTCGCCCTCCCCGGCAAGGCGAATGCGGGTGCCGGTCTCGACCCCCGCCGGGATCGATACGTTCAGCGAACGCTCCTTGCGCACGGTGCCGCTACCAGCGCAGATGCGACACGGGTCTTTGACAATCTGACCACGGCCCTGGCAGGTCGGGCAGGTCCGTTCGATGGTGAAAAACCCTTGCTGCGCGCGAACCTTTCCATGTCCCTGGCAGGTCGGGCAGGTCTGGGGCTGAGCCCCACCCTCGGCCCCAGTGCCGGAGCAGCTCTCGCATTTGATCGAGCTCGGCACCGAAATCGTAGCCTGCTTGCCGGTAAAAGCCTCTTCCAGCGTGGTCCGGAGATTGTAGCGTAGGTCCGCTCCGCGTCGGACGCCGCTGCGACCGCGGCCGCGCTGCGCCCCCATGAAATCGCCGAACAGGTCCTCGAAGACATCCGAAAAGGCGGAGGAGAAGTCGTGGGGGCCCGCACCGCGCTGGCCGCCGCTGCCCATTCCCCCCTCGAACGCGGCATGGCCGAACTGGTCATAGGCCGCCTTCTTGTCGGCATCCTTCAGCACATCATAGGCTTCGTTGACTTCTTTGAAGGCTGCCTCGGCGTTCGGATTGTCGCGGTTGCGGTCCGGGTGAAGTTCCTTGGCCTTGTTGCGAAACGCTTTTTTTACGTCCTCGGCCGAAGCGCCGCGGGCGACCCCCAACACCTCATAATAATCACGCTTCGCCATCGACCATTCCTATCCATCGCCCGCGCAAATCAAGTCGCGCGGGGCGGTAAAGATACCGTTCAGTTTCGTGCGCCCCGCAGGGACATAGCGCTTGTCGCGGAGGACGGCCAGCGCCTCGGTTTCCTCGCCATTCCGCGCCTCGATGATCACCAGCTGCGGCCAGAGAGCCCTGGGCGCCTGATCGAAGAAGGCTGCGAGGACCGGTGCCTCGGCCCCCTCGATGTCGATCTTGAGGGCGTCGATGCCAGTGAGCCCAGCCTCCCTGACCAGATCGAGCAGCGGTCTGGCCGAAACCGTCTCGCCGGCACCGCTCTCGACCGCGCGGATTTCGCCGCGATTGGTCGCGTCAGCCAGCACTAACGACCCGCCGACACCCAGAGCCACGGGCACCACCCGAATCTCGCTCGCGTCAGAGGCCGCGAGGTTGACGCGAAGGCGCGCGAGGTTGGTGGGATCAGGCTCTATCGCCAGGCCCAGCATGCCACCACCCCCAGCGAGAGACCGAACCGCCAGGCTGTAGAGCCCCACATTTGCGCCCGCATCGACAAACCGGAATGGGCCCGGGGTCCCGGAAATCGCAGCAGCGAGAGCCTCTCTCTCGGCCCAATCCCAAAACTGGGCTGCCGCGAAGACGCGCTTCTCGCAGAGATTGTCGCCAGGATAGAGACGCACCTGCTGTCCCGGAAACGCCTCTACATCGAAGGGTCCGGACCGGCCCGCCGTGCAGAAGCGCCGCACTGCCGAAGTCACGCGACGGGTTAGCCCGGATCGGCCGAGACCGATGGACCAACGCCGTAGGGACTCCAACGGCGCTGGTAGGGCGTAGGCCCCGAATGGTGGTTCGATGACGGACACCATGCCGGGCGGCGAGGCCTACGACGCTTTTTTGTTACCGTCGTCGCGGACCTCCTCGAACTCCGCGTCGACCACATCGTCATCGGCCTTGCCCGGCTCTGCCTCGGCTTCGGGGGCCTCGCCACCGGCGGCTTCCGCTGCTTCGGCCTGTTCCTTGTAGATAGCCTCGCCAAGCTTCATGGATGCTTCGGCCAAGGCCTGACTCTTGGTCTTGATCGCCTCGGCATCTTCGCCCTCAAGCGCGGTCCGAAGCTCGCCGATCGCGGTTTCGATCGTCTGCTTGGTCTCGGCATCGACCTTGTCGCCATGCTCCGCCACCGATTTCTCGGTTGCATGCACCAAGCTCTCGGCCTGATTGCGGGCCTCGACCAACTCGCGGCGCTGCTTGTCGGCCTCGGCGTTCTCCTCAGCCTCCTTCACCATCCGGTCGATATCCTCATCGGACAGCCCGCCGGAGGCCTGGATGGTGATCTTCTGTTCTTTCCCGGTGCCTTTGTCCTTCGCCTGGACCGAGACGATCCCGTTGGCATCGATATCGAAGGCGACCTCGATTTGTGGCATGCCGCGGGGCGCGGGCGGGATCTCCTCCAGATTGAACTGGCCGAGCAGCTTGTTGTCGGCTGCCATTTCCCGCTCGCCCTGGAAGACCCGGATCGTGACCGCGGACTGATTGTCCTCGGCGGTCGAGAAGACCTGGCTCTTCTTGGTCGGGATCGTGGTGTTGCGGTCGATCAGGCGAGTGAATACGCCGCCCAGGGTCTCAATACCCAGGGACAGCGGCGTCACGTCGAGCAGCACGACATCCTTAACATCGCCCTGCAACACGCCCGCCTGGATGGCGGCGCCCAATGCCACGACCTCGTCCGGGTTTACGCCCTTATGCGGCTCCCGTCCAAAGAAGGTTTTCACAACGTCGCCAATCTTCGGCATGCGCGTCATACCGCCGACCAGCACCACCTCGTCGATGTCGCCCGCGGTCAGCGCCGCATCCTTCAACGCCTGCTTACAGGGCGCGAGGGTGCGGTTCACCAGATCCTCGACCAAGCTTTCCAGCTTTGCGCGCGACATTTTGAGGGTCAGGTGCTTCGGCCCGGTGGCGTCTGCCGTGATGTAAGGTAAGTTGATTTCGGTCTGAGTGGTCGACGAAAGCTCGATCTTCGCCTTCTCGGCCGCTTCCTTCAGGCGCTGCAGCGCGAGCTTGTCGCTGCGCAGATCCATGCCCTGCTCTTTCTTGAACTCGTCCGCCAGGTAATCGACGAGGCGCAGGTCGAAATCCTCGCCGCCCAGAAACGTGTCGCCATTGGTCGACTTTACCTCGAACAGGCCGTCGGAGATCTCGAGGATCGAAATGTCGAACGTACCGCCGCCCAGGTCATAGACCGCGATGGTTTTATCGCCCTCTTTCTCCAGCCCGTAGGCCAGCGCGGCCGCCGTCGGCTCGTTGATGATCCGCAGCACCTCCAGCCCCGCGATCTTGCCGGCGTCTTTCGTCGCCTGGCGCTGCGCGTCGTTGAAATAGGCGGGCACAGTGATGACGGCCTGGCTGACGGTCTCGCCGAGATAGCTCTCGACCGTCTCCTTCATCTTCTGCAGCACGAAGGCGGAGATCTGCGAGGGGGAGTACTTTTCCCCGCGGGCCTCAACCCAGGCATCGCCGTTCTTCCCTTCGACGATCTCGAAGGGGACCATGCCCTTGTCCTTCTTCACCGTCTCGTCGGAATACCGGCGCCCAATCAAGCGCTTGACGGCGAAGAGCGTATTTTCCGGGTTGGTGACCGCCTGGCGTTTAGCCGGCTGGCCGACAAGGCGCTCCTTGTCCTCGGCGAACGCGACCATCGAGGGTGTGGTCCGCGCGCCTTCGGCATTCTCGACAACCTTGGCCTGCGACCCATCCATGATAGCGACGCAGCTGTTCGTGGTCCCGAGATCAATACCGATCACTTTCGACATTCGTTAAGGCTCCCTTACTTGGCGATGTGGCAGCCGGGTCTTGGCACAGCCCCCGTTCTGCTATCCCAATGCTCACCGGTGATTAGCTCCAGCGGCTGATATAGGCGGAGCGGGTTAGCCCCGCAACCGCACATCGCGCCCGCCATGGGGCCAAGCGTTCAGCGCAAGGCGCTGGCGATTTCCGACGTCTTCAACAGCTCCTCGAAGCGCCGCTTTGCTTCGCGCTGCGCGATCTTCGCCTTCTCATCCTGGAAGACCCCGCTCTCCTCGGTGCCTTCGACGCCCTGCACGGTCTCGCTGGCAAGAAGATTGCCGTTGGCATCGAAGACCCTGGCAGTCAGGTCCCAATGGACAGTGACTTGAGCAAACGCATCCGTCTTCCATTCCCGCATCTCGATGAGGAGGAAACGCCCGGCCGACGTATCCTGGAACCGCTCGATCGCCGCATCCGGCGCGATGCCCGGGGCCAAAACCACGGTTTCAACTCGTGTCCCAGACGCGCCGAAGCTCTTCGCGAGCAACGCGGTGAAGTCTTCGGCCAGCGACTTGCCCGACGCGGTCGTCACATCGAAGGGGTTGCCATAGCCGCCGCGCTGCAGACCAATGAAGTCGATCGTCTTCTTGCCGCTCAGCACATAGTCGCGCTGGTCGGCCACCCCGATGGCCAGGGTCTCTGGCGTGGTGGCCGGCAACCCGACCGAGGCGGCGCGATAGTCGTAGGTGTTGCCGATGGCGCAACCGCCGAGGAGGAGCGCGCTCGCAACAAGGAGTGCCTGGGTTCTCATGAATCGACTCTCCCGCACAAATGTCATGGTTTCGCTTCGGGGTTTGGCTGGGGCAGAAGAAAGGCAAACGAATGTCAGAAACTGGGCGATCTCTGGCTGCAGAGGGTGCGCAAGCGACAGACATACGCGGTGCGCTTCACTATCCACATTTCCTGGATGAGGCGGCGCAGACAAACATCTTGGCCGCCCTCCGCGCGGTTGTGGCGGAGGCCCCTCTGGTCCAACCGATGACGGCTTGGGGAAAGCCGATGTCGGTGCGAATGACCGCGGCGGGCCGGGTCGGCTGGGTCATCGACCGAGGCAAGTACCGCTACGCCGAAAGCCATCAGGGCACGGGCCGCCGGTGGCCCGCGATCCCGGCGCAGGTCCTGGCAGTCTGGCACTCGGTCGCGGGCTGGCGCGACGACCCGGACTGCTGCCTGATCAATTGGTACGCCGAGGGTGCCAAAATGGGCCTCCACCGCGACTCGGACGAGGGAGAGGACGCCTTTGCCGCCCCGGTCGTGTCGATCAGCCTAGGCGACCCGGCGCGGTTCCGCATTGGCGGGCCGGAGCGGAAGGGCCCGACCGAGAGCGTGATCCTTTCGTCAGGCGATGTGCTGGTGATGGGCGGCGCCGCGCGCCTCGCCTATCATGGAGTCGACCGGGTCTATCACGGCGAAGGCACATTGATCCCCGGTGGCGGGCGGCTCAATCTGACCTTGCGGGTTGTGAAAAGCGCTTGACGCGTCTTTGCCGGAGAAACAGGGGAGAACATGGATATTTTGGCAGTGATCCTGGCTGCGGTCGGTGGCTTCGGCTTCGGAGCGCTTTGGTACAATGTCAACGGGCCGAAGTGGATGGCCGCCGTCGGCAAGACCGAGGAAGACATAAAGGCCAGCAAAGACCCAACGCCGTTTGTCATCGGCGGCGTGGCAGCGCTTTTGACCGCGGTTATGATGCGCCATGTGTTCGTCTCTTCGGGGATCGACAGCATCGGCTTGGGCCTGGTCGGCGGCCTCGGCATCGGTGTTTTCATCGTCGCGCCTTGGATCGTCCTCAACCACGCCTTTGCCGGGCGGCCGCGGGAGCTTTGGTGGATCGACGGTGGCTATGCTGCGCTCGCCTGCGGCATCATAGGGACGGTACTCGGCCACTTCCTCTAAGAGCTCACAGACCTGGGCCGTCGGGTCCGGGGGTGAGATCGGTGGCGAAACAGACCAGATTGCCGTCCGGATCCCGCACATCGATTTCGACGCAGCCGTAGAACGCCTCCTCGGGCCCGCGTTCGACCGGGATCCCGATATCGGTCAGATGGGCATGCAGACCTTCGCTGTCGGTGACATAGAGATACGCCTGCCAACCCTCGCGGCCCCCATGGCCGCCGCCTTCGCGGTCGAGCGCCAGGGTCACTGTTCCCCAGGCCATAATCGCAAAGCTCGGCGTGCCGCGGGCGGGCCAGATCCCGCCGATATGGAACCCGACGCGGCGGTAAAAATCGACTGCCAGGGCAACATCGCGCACGGGCAAGACGGGCATCGCACGCAGTCCCGCCATGTTTTAGTCCCCCTAAAATTACGCGAAAATGCCCTTTTTTGCGGGCTCTGTTTCCAATGCTACGTCAGTCTGCCCGGGTCCTGAAAGCCCTGGGTCTGAATCGTCTGAATACCAATGTTTATGTTCGATGGAGCCTGCGAGTGCCGATGCGCCCGACCCGGGCATTCGGTCAACCAGCGCTGCCTTCCGCCTTTTCTTCGGCGCCCTCCTCTGTGTCGACCGCCGTGTCCTCGCTCGGCTCCGGCGCCCCAGGGGCCGCCTTCGCAACCCCGACCAGCGCCGGGCGCAACAGACGATCCGCGATCACAAAACCCGCCTGCATCACCTCGATCACCGTGCCGGGCGTGGCGCCGGGAACCGGTGCCTCGAACATTGCCTGATGCCGGTTAGGGTCGAATTTCTCGCCCAGCTCTGGTGTCAAAGGCGCGATCTTATGCTTCCCAAACGCGTTCAGCAGTTCCCGCTGCGTCAGCTCCATCCCCTCTATAAAGGCGGCATGATCGGTGCGCAGGCTGTCATCGGCAGCCGACATCGCCCGGGCCATGTTGTCATGGACGGCAAGCAGATCGCGGGCGAGGCGGGTACCGCCATAGGTCTCGGCGTCTTTGCGATCGCGCTCGGCCCGGCGGCGCACATTCTCCGCCTCCGCCAAAGCGCGGAGGAGACGGTCCTTGACGGTCGCGAGTTCCCCCTCCAGCTCCGCAATGCGCATTTCGGCCTGGCCCGCGTCCTCTTCTGCGACGGCATCGGCGAGGCCGGGCATCAGCTCCTCGACGCCCGGGACCGCGTCAGCGGCTTCGACATCGGCGGCCGCTTGGCTGGCCACCGCCTCGGCCGCTTCGGCCGCCGCTGCATCCTTCGAGGGTTTGGTTTCGGGCTCTGCACGCTTTTCCGCCATTCAGTCGCCTCGTGTCCTCAGTCCAATCTGCCCGCGCTCGGCCACCATCTGGCCGACCATGCGGGCGGTATAATCCACGATCGGCACGATCCGTCCGTAATTCAGCCGGGTCGGACCGATAACGCCTATCGCCCCAATAATGCGACGGTTGCCATCGGTATAGGGCGAGATGACCAGTGACGAGCCGGAAAGCGAGAAAAGCTTGTTTTCGGACCCTATGAAGACGCGGACGCCGTCACCGCCTTCCGCCAGATCCAACAACTGGGCCAGGTCGCGTTTCTTTTCAAGATCGTCGAAGAGCGAGCGCACCCGGTCGAGATCCTCGCTGCCCTGCCCTTCCTCGATCAGATTCGCACGCCCTCGGACGATCAAACGCTCCGGATCGTTGGTGCGCTCGCCGCTCCAAAGCGCGACGCCCCGTTCGACCAACCCCGCGGCAAGGCTGTTCAACTCGGCCCGGTGAGCCGCAATCTCGCGCGCAACGACCGCCTGCGCCTCGGTCAGCGTGCGGCCTCTCAGATGCGCGTTTAGGAAGTTGCCGGCCTCCTGCATCGCGGAAGGGGTCAGACCCGCCGGCGGGCGGAACAATCGGTTCTCCACCGTGCCGTCGTCCAGCACCATGACCGCGAGGCCTTGCTCCGCGCCCAGCGACACAAACTCCAGATGCCTCAAAGGCGCCTCGGCCTTGGGCGCCAGCACGAGGGAGGCGCATTGCGAGAGACCGGAGAGCATGGCGCCGGCCTCGTCCAGCATCTTCGTCAGGTCGTCGTCTCCGCCCGACATCGCCCGCTCGATCTGCTCGCGCTCCTCCTCCGAAATGTCGCCAATCTGCAGAACGCCATCCACGAAGAGACGCAGCCCCAGCTCCGTCGGCACCCGGCCCGCCGACACATGCGGAGAGCCGAGCAACCCGAATTGCTCCAGGTCCTGCATCACATTGCGGATCGTGGCGGGAGAGAGCGACTGCTCCATCGTCTTCGAAAGCGTCCGCGACCCGACCGGATCGCCAGTCTCAAGATAGGTCTCGACCAACTGGCGAAAGATGTCGCGGCTGCGCTCGTTCAAGTCGCTCAGCGTGAGTGTCGGCTCCGGCATATGCGTTCCAAGTCCCTCCGACCCATCGCCGCGGGTCCGCGGGGGCGCTAGCTTCGCGCCGCCGCCTTGCCGGGCGTCTCGCCGTCCTCCATCCGCTCGACCATACGGTCGTAGTCCGGATGCACCGTCCCCAGCAACCGGTCCCAGATGGAGAACATGTTCCCGTAATTGTAACGGAACTGCGAATGGTGGAGGTCATGGAAGGTCGTACAGATGAACGGCGACGGGAAGCGGGAGCTGGGCGAGGCGAAGTACTCAAAGCCAGAATGTCCGATCATGCCAGAGATCTGGTCGAAGAGCCGGAGCGCGAAGACCGAGGCTGCTGGGACGGGCAGCAGGAACCAAACGAAGAGGTAAAAGGCGTGCTCGATCGCCGTGTCGATCAGCGTGGAGCTATCATTGGACCACGCCGTCGGTGCGACCGATTTGTGGTGTAGCGCATGGTATTTATAGAGTGGCCCCCAGTGCAGCAGGCGGTGACCCAGATAGAACCAGGCGTCGAGGATCACCATGCCGACGACAAAAAACAGCGGGAATGACCACCAGGACAGCTCCACCGGCTGCCAGGTCCATCCCCAGCGCTGCGCCAGATATCCGGCGGTCAGCAGGGCAGCAGACATTGCCAACGCACCCAGCGAGGCCATGATCTCCTGGCGCATCCGTTTTTCGCCGCGGCGGGCCGGCTGGATCCGCCGCTCCGGGTTGCGGGCGTTCACCCAGGACAGAATGCCGCCCGTCAGGCCATAGACAGTGATCGAAGCGACATAGATTACCGCATAGGTGACAAGGACTTCCGTCAGCATTGTCTGCTCCTTCTCGCCGCCCGGACGATAGGTCTGCGCTGGGGAGGGGTCAAGTTTGGCCGCAGCGCCTGGACCCAGGCCGCGCTGCCGGGCTATCAGAACGCCGCCATCCGGGGGGGAAGGAGAAGAACGATGCGACCATCGGGACGCGCGCTCGACGCGCTGAGGGCAATCGAGATCACAACCGGCGTGACGAAACACGCCGAAGGCTCGGTGCTGATAAAGTCCGGCGACACCCACGTGCTCTGCACAGCGACGGTGGAGGAAAAGGCGCCGCCCTTCCTGCGCAATTCCGGCCTCGGTTGGGTCACGGCCGAATACGGGATGCTGCCGCGGGCGACCAACACCCGCAACCGGCGAGAGGCCCGGAACGGCCAGACCGGACGCACACAGGAAATCCAAAGGCTGATTGGACGCTCGCTGCGCGCGGGCACCGACCGGGTGATCATGGGCGAGCGGCAAATCGTCGTGGACTGCGATGTGATCCAGGCGGATGGGGGCACGCGAACAGCCTCGATCACCGGGGGTTGGGTGGCGCTGCGCCTGGCGGCGGAAACTTTGGTCGCCGGTGGCGCGCTCTCCGAAAACCCGATCACCGAGCATATCGCCGCCGTGTCCTGCGGGGTTTATGAGGGAAAGGTGGTGCTGGATCTCGACTACGCCGAGGATTCGGAGGCCGGGACAGACGCAAACTTCGTGATCACGGGGTCCGGGGGGTTGGTGGAGATCCAAGCCTCGGCCGAGGGGGCGACCTTTTCGGAGGACGAGTTTAACGCCATGCTGGGCCTGGCGCGAAAGGGCGTTTCGGAACTGGTCGCAGCGCAAAAGGCGGCCATTGGATGAGCATGTGGCGGGGGAGAGGGACGAGAGCGCGATGACCCGCCCTCTCGCCGAGCCCAAACTGGTCATCGCGACCCATAATGCCGGCAAATTGAGGGAGATCCAGATGCTCTTGGCCCCGTTCGGCCTCGATGTAACTTCGGCAGGCGCTTTGGGTCTGCCAGAACCCGCCGAGACCGAGACGACCTTTGCCGGCAATGCCCGGATCAAGGCACATGCGGCGGCGCAGGCGTCCAGGCTGCCGGCCCTGTCCGACGATAGCGGGCTGGAGGTTGATGCCCTCGACGGGCAACCCGGCGTCGCCACCGCCGACTGGGCCGAGACCGGGTCTGGTCGGGATTTCGGGATGGCAATGGCGCGGGTCTGGTCGATGCTTGAGGAGCGCACCGCAGCGCAGCCCCGGACGGCGCGGTTTCGCTGTACCCTCTGCCTCGCCTGGCCGGATGGGCATGACGAGATCTTCGAGGGCGCGGTCGAGGGCTCGCTAGTTTGGCCCGGGCGCGGCGACAAGGGTTTCGGCTATGACCCGATCTTCGTGCGCCGGGGCGAGACCCGGACCTTCGGCGAGATGGAGCCTGAGGAGAAACACGCCGACGACCACCGGGCCGCAGCCTTCGCCAAAATGGTGGCCGGCTGTCTTGCGGACCGGACCGGGCGGAGTGTGGAATGACCCGCCGCTCGATCACGACCGGATCACCTTTCGAGGAGGACTTCGCCTATTCCCGCGCCGTCGTTCAGGGCGACTGGTGCTTCGTGGCCGGCACCACCGGCTATGACTATGCGGCGATGAAAATGCCCGCAAGCGCCCTGGAACAGGCGCGAAACGCCCTCTCGACCATAGCAGCGACCTTGACGGAAGCAGGCTTCACCCTCGCCGATGTGGTGCGCGTGCAATACACCATCATCGAACCCGGGCTGCAGGCGGACATCGCACCGGCCCTGCGCGACGCCTTTGCGGATGTGAAACCGGCGGCGACCATGGTTGTCGCGGGGCTTGTCGCACCCGAAATGAAAGTCGAGATTGAAGTCACCGCGCTCCGCCGCGGGGCGTGACGCGGTCGGATCGGGCGGAGGCGCATGATCGACAGACAGGCGACAGCGACGCGGGCGGCCCCGATGCCGATGCTGCCCGCCGAGCCAGCCTTCGGGGTCTACATCCACTGGCCCTTCTGCATGGCGAAATGCCCCTATTGCGATTTCAACAGCCATGTCTGGCGCCATATCGATCATCCGGCCTGGCGCGACGCGCTGCTGTCGGAGCTGCGGCATTTGCGCCGAATGACCGGGCCGCGCGTTGCGGACACGATCTTTTTCGGCGGCGGCACTCCCAGCCTGATGACCCCGCAGACAGTCGCGAGCCTTATTGGCGAGGTCGACAGGCTCTGGGGACTGTCGGATGCGGCGGAGATAACGCTGGAGGCCAACCCAACCAGCGTCGAGGCGGCGAAATTCCAAGGCTATGCTGCCGCGGGGGTCAATCGCGTGTCGCTCGGCGTGCAGTCACTCGTCGATGCCGATCTGGTCGCCCTTGGCCGGATGCACACCGCGGCCGAAGCGGCGGCGGCGTACGACGTCGCAAGGCGGGTGTTCGACCGGGTGAGTTTCGATCTAATCTATGCGCGCAAGGGGCAAACCGCGGCCGGGTGGGAGGCGGAGTTGACCCAAGCGCTCGGCATGGCGGTGGATCACCTATCTCTCTATCAGCTTACCATCGAGCCCGGGACACGCTTTCACCAGCTTGCCGAGGCGGGGAAGACACTTGTTGCGGCGCCCGATTTGGCCGCCGAGATGTATGGCCTGACCCAGGCGATGACCCGCGACAGGGGATTGCCAGCCTATGAAGTGTCGAACCACGCGGTTCCAGGCGGCGAGAGCCAGCACAACCTCCTCTATTGGCGGGGGCATGACTATGCCGGCGCGGGGCCGGGCGCCCATGGTCGTCTGCGAAATGCGACGGGGGTGCGGGAGGCGCTGGAAACCCTGCGCGATCCAGCGGGATGGCTGGGCGAAGTGCGACGGGCCGGGCATGCGGTCTCGGTCACTGAACGGCTCAGCCGAGAAGATGTGGCGACCGAGTATTTGATGATGTCCCTCCGCCTGACCGAGGGGGCAGATCTGGCGCGGTTCCGCCGCCTCGGGGGCCGGTTGCGGGATGGCGCCCTGGCCGAGATGGCGTCACTCGGCCTGATCTGCCTGGGCGGCGCGCGCGTGGTTGCGACACCGCGCGGGCGTCTCGTGCTCGACCGATTGCTGGCGGAATTGCTGCTGCCCTGATCAGGCGCCGGCATCCTCGCGGATCATCTGAGCTGCTTTCTCAGCAATCATCACGGTCGTGGCCAGGGTCGGCGCCGACGGGATTGTCGGCATCACTGATGCGTCGGCGACCCGCAGCCCGTCGACCCCGCAAACCTTCAGCCGATGATCGGTCACCCGCTCCTCCGACCCGACCGGACCCATCGCGCAGGTACCGACCGGGTCGTAGAGCGACGCAGCCCGGCTGCAGATGTCGAACTCGATCTCCATTTCCGTGTCACCTGCCGGTCCGAAGGCCATTTCGCCGCGATGCGTCTCCAGCGCATGAGTCTCCAGCAACCGGCGCAGCAAGCGTGCGGCATGGACCATGACCCTCAGATCGCGCCGGTCAGAGAAAAAGCCCGGATCGATTTTCGGGGCGGAACGGGGGCCGGCCCCGGCCAACGTCACCGACCCGCGGCTGCGCGGCTGCAACAGCGCGATGCGCCCGGTGAAACCGTCGTGAAGCGGAACCCGGCGGAGCGCTGTCTCCAGCAATGCGACGACGAATTGGACATGCAAGTCCGGCTGCTCGATCACCGAGGTGGAGCGGATCATCGCCCCAGCCTCTGCCCGCAACGGCTCACCGAGCCCCAGGGCGAAAGCCTTTTCCGCGATCCGGCCTAACCCTTGCAGGCTGGACGGTGCAGCGGGCGTTTCCGCGCCGCCATAGCCGATGGTGTAGCTTAGATGGTCCTGCAAGTTCTGCCCGACGCCTGGGCGGTCGCAGACCACACCGATCCCCAGAGGCGACAGGATTTCGCCGTTGCCAATCCCGGAGAGCATCAAGAGCTTTGGCGAGTGGTAGCTCCCGGCTGCGAGGATCACTTCGCGCCTGGCGGCAATCGTCAAGGCCCGCGGTCCCCGCCGATAGGCGACGCCGGCAGCCCTGCCGTTCGCAATCTCGACCCGCTCGACCCTTGCAGCGGTGAGGACGGCCAGGTTCTGACGATCGGCGGCGCCGTCCAGATAGGCCGCAGCGGTCGAAATGCGTTGTCCGTTCAACTGCACCTGAGGGAGAAAACCGACCGCCTCTGTCTGCGCGCCAGAGCAGACCTGCTGAAACGGCAGGCCAAGCGCACGCGCCCCCTCGACAAAGGCGCGGGTCAGGCGCCCGGGCTGTTCCGGCAAAGCGATCGGCAGGGGGCCACCCTGCAACGCGCCATCCCGCATCTGACCCTCGGCCCGGCGAAAGAACGGCATCACATCGCGCGCCGCCCAACCGGGCAGACCGAGCGCTGCCCAGCCTTCGTAGTCTTTGGGCGTACCGCGCATGTAGAGCCCGTCGCCGATGGCCGATGTCCCGCCGAGCCCGCTGCCGAAGACCAGCGGCACGCTGCGCCCGGAAAACGGCCCCTGGGTCGTGCTGCGGCAGCTACGACGCATCGGCATGGCGATGGAGTTGGTGATGCTCTCAAACACCGCGCGAGGAGAGCCCCAATCGCGGGTCGGCCCACCCATTTCCAGCAAAGCCACCGTCACGCGCGGGTTCTCGCTCAATCGCGCGGCAAGCACGGCGCCTGCGGTACCGCCTCCGACGATCACGTAATCGGCGCTGTCCATCCCGGTGTCCCTTCTCACTCGTGTGCGGCCATCGGCCCATTCGGCCGGGCGGATCGCATACCCAGCCTCGTTTCTGTCGGAATCGGGGCTATTGTGGCCCTAACGTGTGGCGAGGTTTGGATGCGACTCATCTGGATAACGGCAGGTTTCCTGGCGCTTGCGCTCGGCGTTGCCGGAGCGGTTTTGCCGCTGATGCCCACGGTGCCTTTTCTGCTCCTGGCCGCGTTTTGCTTTGCCAGGGGGTCGGAGAGGCTCCATGCCTGGCTGACCGGCCATCCGCGCTTCGGTCCGGCGATCCGGGACTGGCAGGCCCATGGCGCAATAAGGCCCGCAGCGAAGCGCCTTGCGATGCTATCGATCCTGGCAACCTTCGGGCTTTCCCTGATCGCGGGGGCATCGGCCACGGTCTTGGCGATCCAGGCCGTGGTTCTCGGTTGCGTGACGGTCTTCATTCTGACGCGACCCGATGGGCCCAAAGTTTCCCGCCCCGTCGCCGAGTAGGGTGCGGTTAGTCCCGCACCTGCCGTGCCAATTCGCAGAGCAGGTAGACGAGATCCAACGCCTCCCGCGGGCTGAGGAGGTCGGGCGTGACCTCGGCGAGTTTCGTTTCCAAAGGATGGGGGCCCGTCACCTTCGGCGCAGGGTTCGGACGCGCTTGGAACAACGGCAGAGCATCGATCAAATCGCCGCGGGCGCCTTCGCGATCCTGGGTTTCCAACCGCTCCAGCACTTCCCGGGCGCGGGCGACGACGGCCTCCGGCAGTCCGGCGAGCTTCCCGACCTGAATGCCATAGGAGCTTTCCGCGACCCCCTGCCGGACCTGGTGCAGGAAAATGACCTCGCCTTCCCATTCGCGCACCGCCACCGTGGCAGTGGCGAGGCCGGTCAACTGCTCGGCAAGGGCGGTGAGTTCGTGGTAATGAGTGGCGAACAGACCCCGGCAGCGATTGACTTCATAGAGATGCTCCAGCGCCGCCCAGGCGATGGAGAGCCCGTCATAGGTCGCCGTTCCGCGGCCGATCTCATCCAGGATGACCAGGGCCCGCGGCCCCGCCTGGTTCAGGATGCCCGCCGTCTCGACCATCTCGACCATGAAGGTTGATTGACCGCGCGCGAGGTCGTCCGCCGCCCCAACACGGCTGAAGAGCTGGTCGACCACGCCCAAATGGGCGGCGCTCGCCGGCACGAATAGCCCCGCCTGCGCAAGGATTGCGATCAGCGCGTTCTGGCGCAGGAAGGTCGACTTCCCCGCCATATTGGGTCCGGTCATCAGCCAGATCGGGGCGGAGCCTGCGGCCTCGGCCGACAGATCGCAGTCATTCGGCACGAACGGACCCTGTCCCTGTCGGCGAAGCGCGTGCTCGACCACCGGATGTCGCCCGGCGGTAATCGCAAAGGCACGGGACGCATCGACCGTGGGCCGGCACCAGTCCTCCTCCGCCGCGAGGATTGCCCCGGCAGCCGCCAGGTCGAGTTCCGCCAAGGCGCGGGCCGTCACTGCAATCGCCGCCTGCGTAGCCAGGACCTGTTCGCGAAGTGCCTCGAATTGCGCCTTTTCCAGAGCCAGGGCCTGGGCACCTGCATTGAGGATGCGGTTTTCCAGCTCCGCCAGCTCCGACGTGCCGAAACGCATCTGATTGGCAAGCGTCTGGCGGTGGTAAAACCGCTCCGACAGTGGCGGCGCCATCAGGCGGTCGGCATGCCGCGCCGTGGTCTCGACAAAATAGCCCAGCATGTTGTTATGTTTGATCTTTAGGTTGTCGATACCGGTCTCGGCGACATAATCCGCCTGCATTCCGGCAACGACGCCGCGCCCCTCGTCCCGCAGCTTTCGGGCCGCATCGAGCTCCGGGTCATGCCCTGGCGCGATAAAGCCGCCATCCCGGGTCAGATGCGGCGGTTCCGCGACCAGCGCCCGTTCGAGCGCCTCGACCAACGCCCCGTGCCCAGCCAATCCTTCGGCCATCACGGTGATCGCCGCGGGGAAGTCATCGGTCGCAATCAACGCCGCCAATGCGGCGGCCGCTGCAAGGCCGTTGCGGATCGCTGCCAGGTCTCGCGGCCCGCCCCGGTCAAGCGCCAGGCGGCTCAGCGCCCTTTCGATTTCCGGCACCGTGCCGAGCCGCTCGCGCAGATCGCGGCGGATCTGCGGGGCATCGACCAGCCAGGCGATCGCCTGCTGCCGCGCCTGGATCGCCGCAACATCGGTCAGCGGTGCCGAGATCCGTTGCTCCAACAGCCGGGCCCCGGCGCTGGTCAAGGTCCGATCGATGGCAGCGATCAGCGACCCCTCCCGCCCCCCGGAAAGCGCCCGGGTCAGCTCCAGGTTCCGCTTCGTCGCGGCATCGATGCGCACAACGGTCCCTTCGGGCTCACGCAGGGGCGGGCGCATCATGGGCAGGCGACCCTTCTGGGTGATCTCCAAATAGCCCGCGAGGGCCCCGAGCACCGACAATTCCGGCCGGGTGAAACTGCCATAGGCGCCCAGGGATGCGACCCGATAGAGAGCCTTGAGCCGATCCTCCGCTGCAGCGGAGTCGAAGCGGGGACCGGCCAAGGGCGTAACAGTCCCGCCCTGATCCTCGACCACCGCCGCCAAACCGGGGTCACCCAGAGCCGTCTCGGGCACCAAGAGCTCCCGCGGTTGCACCCGGGCCAACAGCGCCCCCAACGCCGGCCGGGCCACGGGCGTCACCGACAACTCACCGGTGGAGACATCGGCCCAGGCGAGCGCCCCCTCACCCCGCAACTCGGCCCAGGCGGCGAGGAAATTGTGCCGCCGCGCCTCCAGCAGCGCTTCCTCGGTCAGCGTGCCGGGGGTCACGAGACGGACGACCTCCCGACGCACGACCGACTTGGCGCCGCGCTTCTTCGCCTCGGCCGGATCCTCGGTCTGCTCGGCGACGGCGACCCGAAACCCCTTTCGGATCAGGGTCAGCAAATAGCCATCGGCGGCATGGATGGGCACGCCACACATCGGGATGTCCTTGCCCAGATGCTTCCCGCGTTTCGTGAGCGCGATGTCGAGAGCCGCTGCCGCCAGCTCCGCATCCTCGAAGAACAGCTCGTAGAAATCACCCATCCGGTAGAACAACAGCGCATCGGCGTGTTGGGCTTTGATTTCCAGAAATTGCGCCATCATCGGGGTGACGGCGGCGGAGCTGGTCATGGGCGGTTGCGGGTCCTGCTCGGGCGGCGTTCTCTCAGCGTTACCACGCAGCGGCGGGCGGCGAGAAGACCGCGTTCGCCCCGTCGCCCGAAACGCTTGCACAGGTTGTGGTGCATGGTATACCAGACGCAATTGGGTGGTGTTGGTATCGGGGCGGAAGCTATGGGCAAGACGCTGGAGCTTCGACCAGTCGACGGGTCTTTTAGCTTGAAAGACCATATCTACGGCGTGCTCAAAACCTCGATCATGGATCTCGATATCTACGACCGGGACACGAACCTGCGCATGGATGAGCGGACCTTGGCCGAGCAGCTCGGGATCAGCCGGACGCCGATCCGCGAGGCGATCATGAGGCTGGAACAGGAAGGCTTCGTCGAGATTCTGCCTCGCCGCGGTGTATACATCAAACGCAAGGATTTGGCGGAGATCCTGGAGATGATCACCGTCTGGGCGGCGTTGGAGAGTATGGCCGCCCGGCTCGCCTGCACCGCGGCCAGCGACACCGAAATCGCGGCTCTCCGACAGATCGGCGCGCATTACACCAAGGACGGGGCGAAGGCGCATATCTCGGAGTATTCCGAGGCGAATATCGAGTTCCACTCGACCATCCTGCGCCTTTCAAAGTGCGGACTCCTCGTCTCGACGGCCGAGAGCATCTTCACCCATCTAAAGGCTGTGCGGCGGCGCGCGCTAAAGGACAGCAGCCGGGCCGACCGATCGGTGGTAGATCATATGAACATCATCGAGGCGATCGAGGACCGGGACGCCGATCTCGCCTCTGACCTGGTGCGCGAGCACACGCTGCGCCTTCACGCCTATGTGCGCCGAAGCTGGCAGTTCATCGCCGGCGAGGCGTCCTGAGACAACAAACAAAGGGAGAGACCGAGATGGCCGCCATATCGGAAACCGCGCATGACACGCTCGCCAAGAAATCGGTCGACAAGGGCATCATCTCGGGCGGGCATCTGGTCGCGAAGGCCCTGAAGGCTGAAGGGGTGGACACGATCTTCACCCTCTGCGGCGGGCATATCATCGACATCTATGACGGGTGCCTGGACGAGGGGATCCGCATCGTCGATGTGCGGCACGAGCAGGTAGCGGCCCATGCGGCGGACGGCTATGCGCGGCAGACCGGAAAGCTCGGCTGTGTGGTGACCACCGCGGGTCCGGGCTGCACCAATGCGGTGACAGGGGTCGCGACGGCTTTTCGGTCGGAAAGCCCAATCCTGCATATCGGCGGGCAGTCCTCGCTCACACAGCACAAGATGGGGTCGCTGCAGGATCTGCCGCATGTCGACATGATGGCGCCCATCACGAAGTTCTCGGCGGGCGTGTTTTCGACCGAGCGCGTGGCGGACATGATCTCGATGGCGGCGCGGGAGTGTTTCACCGGTGCCTATGGCCCAAGCTATCTGGAGATCCCTCGCGACATCCTGGATGCGGAGATCTCGATGGACAAAGCGGTGCTACCGCAGCCCGGCAAGTACCGCGCCAGCCCTCGGATGATCGCAGACCCCAAAGACATCGAGGAACTTGCCGACATCCTGGTGGCATCGGAGCGTCCGGCGGTTCTGTTCGGCCAGCAGGTCTGGGCCTCCGGCAGCGCGGATGAGGCGATCGCCTTCTGCCGGGCGCTGGATGTGCCCTGCTATATGAATGGCGCCTCCCGCGGGATGCTGCCTCCCGGCGATCCGCATCATTTCGACCGCACTCGCAGCTTGGCCTTCAAAGAGGCGGATGTGGTACTGATCGTGGGCACGCCTTTCGACTTCCGCATGGGCTATGGCAAGCGGATCTCGAAGGATCTGACGCTGGTGCAGCTCGATCTCGACTACAAGACCGTGGGAAAGAACAGGGACATCGATCTGGGCTTGCCCGGACACCCGGGAGCGAACTTGACCGCGGTAGTCGCGGCCGCATCGGCCCGGATGGACCAGGGCAAGAAGCAGCTTCGCGGCCAGTGGATGGAGAAGCTGCGCGCGGCCGAGGCGATGGCGCTCGAAAAGCTGATGCCGCTCTTCACCTCGGACCGGTCGCCGATCCACCCCTACCGGCTAGCGTGGGAGATCAACGAGTTCCTGGGCGAAGACACAATCTATATTGGCGATGGCGGCGATGTGGTGACCATTTCGGCGCAGGCGGTGCGGCCGCGAGCGCCGGGGCAGTGGATGGACCCGGGCGCGCTCGGGTCGCTCGGCGTCGGCACCGGCTTCGCGATGGCGGCGAAGATGGCGCATCCGGGGAAGGAGGTCATGTGTCTCTACGGCGATGGGTCGTTCGGCATGACCGCCTTCGACATGGAAACCTCGCAGCGGTTCGGCGCGCCGTTCCTGGCGGTGATCGGCAATAACTCCGCGATGAACCAGATCCGTTATGGCCAGATTGCGAAGTATGGCGAGAACCGCGGCGATGTCGGCAACAAGCTCGGCGATGTCGAGTTTTCGAAGTTCGGCGAGATGATCGGCGGCTATGGCGAGGAGGTGCGGGAGGCCGACCAGATCGGCCCTGCACTTCACCGTGCGCGGGAGGCGATCGCCAAGACCGGCCACTGCGCCGTGGTCAATGTCTGGATCGATCCGAACGAATACGCGCCCGGCACCAAGGCGCAGACGATGTACAAGTGAG